>DAISJD010000232.1:0-1609 GCA_036821645.1 Aliidongia sp. | reverse complement strand
TCACCGTGTTTTCAAATCCGAAGGGTGAACCAATAGCCATCACCCATTCGCCCACCTTGAGGCGGTTAGGGGGGCCCCCATTTTCCCGCGGGGAAACTCCCGCGTTGGCTTTTTTCTCAACCGCCACCGGGGGGGCTTTCTGGCCCCCGGCGGGGGGGCCCCGCCATTATAGGGCGCATTCAAGACATAGACATCGCCCCGACGCATCCCGCGCCCATCGCCACCGTTCCCACGCGCCCGGATAATCGTCGCCACACTTTCGCCCATCGACCCAAGATGCACCGGCATATGGGGCGCGTTGGCGATAAGGCCCGCGTGCCGATCGAAAATGGCACAGGAAAAATCGAGCCGTTCCTTGATATTGACCGAATAGGCCGTCGCCTGCAACGCCGTCCCCATCTGTTCGGCCACAGCCATGAACAGGTTGTTGAACACTTCCAACATGACCGGATCGGCGTCGGTTCCAAGCGCAGAGCGGGCGGGCCTTGCCGCCGTACGGTCGAGAACCAGCGTCCCGATCCCATCGATCCGGGCCTGCCATCCGGCCTCGACAACCATCGTACCGTTCGGTTCGATAACGAGGGCGGGCCCGGCAATCTTTTGCCCAGGACCCATCTGTCCCCGCGCATAGACCGGCACCGAAACGGCGGCATCGGCCTCGTGCACCACCCGATGGCCAAGCGGCACAGGCACCGTCGGGTCGTCTGCGACCCGACAATCGCCCGCATCGGGCGTCGCCATGCGGGCGATCGCCTCGACGATGATCGTATCCAAGATCACGGGCTTGTCCGGCATGACGAAGCCGAACTGCGCGCGATGCGCCACCGTAAAGGCCGTCATCATCGCCTCGACCGTCCCCCAGGGCACGGTAAGGCCGCTATCGGTGCCGCGATATTTCAACAAGGCTTCCGCCCGTTGCCGGGGTGCGGCCGCACCCCTATCGCGGTCCGGGTCGAGATCGCGCAGGGCCGCCGCGAACAGGCGTTCGATCGCTATCTGCACCGCCGACGCCGTCTCGGCATCCAACGGCCGCTCGACCGATTGTTGCTTCATCACCCGCTGATCGGCGAGACCCATCCCATAAGCGGACAGAACCCCCGCCAAAGGGTGGCTGACGATCCGATCCATGCCCAACGCATCGGCGACACGGCAGGCATGCTGACCGCCAGCGCCCCCGAAACAGGCGAGCGTGTAGGTCGTGACGTCGTGGCCGCGCCCGATCGAAATCTGCTTGATCGCATGGGCCATATTCTCGACCGCAATGGTGAGAAAACCTGCCGCCAGGGCTGGGATAGGATATGTGCGGCCGGTCGCACGCGCGATCTCGGCGGCAAGATCGGCAAACCGCGCGGCCACGATCGCCGGATCGAGCGGCGCATCCCCCTTGGGTCCGAAGAGGTGTGGGAAATGCGCGGGATCGAGCCGCCCCAGCATCAGATTGCAATCGGTGACGGTCAAAGGCCCACCCCGGCGATAGCAGGCGGGCCCCGGATGGGCCCCGGCACTCTCGGGACCGACCCTGAGCCGCGTACCATCGAACCGACAAATCGACCCACCCCCCGCCGCGACCGTGTGAATATGCAACATCGGCACCCGAAGACGCACCCCC
>DAISJD010000231.1:0-1610 GCA_036821645.1 Aliidongia sp. | reverse complement strand
GATACCGGGAGCCGTGCGCCCGGCGCGCCCTGCTCGTTGTGCCGCCGCCGCCTGGGTGATGCGGTCCGTTTCGAGCCGTGTCATGCCCGTGCGGGGATCGAACCGGCTCTGCCGGGCAAACCCGGAATCGATGACTTGGCGGATCCCATCGATGGTAAGACTGGTTTCGGCGATACTGGTCGATAGGACGATTTTGCGCCTGCCGGGTGGGGCGGGGGCGATGGCGCGGTCTTGGGCGGCGGGATCGAGATCGCCGTAAAGCGGGTAGATATCGAGATGAGGCGGCAGGGGCCGTTCGCGCAGGATCCGTTCGACCCGGCGAATTTCTCGACCCCCGGGCAGAAAGACCAACAGGTCGCCGGGTTCGTCGAGGGCGGTGCGGATCGCGGTTGCGACGGCGGCGGGCATGTCGCGTTCCGTCGGCGCTTGTTGCCAGCGATAGGTCACGGGAAAGGCGCGTCCCGCACTGGTGACGATTGGTGCATCCCCCATGAGGGCGGCCAGCGGGGCGGCATCCAAGGTGGCCGACATGGCGATGAGGCGCAAATCCGGGCGCAGTGCTGCCTGGCTTTCAAGGCAGAAGGCCAGGGCAAGATCCGTGTCGAGCCGCCGTTCGTGACATTCGTCGAACAAGACGCAGGCAATGCGATCCAAGCCCGGATCATCCTGGATCATGCGGGTGAAAATCCCATCGGTCACGATCAGGATGCGGGTTTTGCGCGATAGAGCACTCTCGAAACGGATCCGATATCCGACCGTGTCGCCGACCTGTTCGCCCAGGAGCGCCGCCATCCGCCGGGCGGCGGCCTTGGCCGCAATCCGGCGCGGTTCGAGCATGACGATGCGATGATCGGCCCGGAGCCACGGCGCGTCGAGCAGGGCCAGTGGAACCCCCGTGGTCTTGCCAGCCCCCGGCGGAGCCTCTAGGACGAGATTGGGATGGTGGGCAAGATGGGCTGCAAGGATTGGCAAACAGTCCACAATGGGAAGATCGTTCGGCAAACCGGCGGTAAAACGGGGAGTGACCATGAGCCGCGACAATACCAGAAGGATGGAGAGAATTCAGCCTCGGCGTGGGGAAAGCAGGACCGGTTCTAAAACACGCGATGCTGTGACTTGACCAATGGCGGAGCGAAGATCATAACAGAGAGAGCCTATTGAAAAACTGTCGATTTAGACCATGTTCCCTTGATCAAGTCGATCCGTTTGATCGGGCGGTCATGGGTGCAGCACAAAAACTTTAGGGTTTTTTCGATCGGGCTCGATTGCAATGAACCCTAAGAGGGGCCAAGGCGGAGAAGAGATGCGGTTTTTTCTTGTGATGGCAACATCCCTTGCAACGGGTATCCTGGTGACGCCGCCCGATGCCTGGGCCGTACCGCCTGCCGCCGGGCCGGTTCCCGTCCGCCCCAAAGCCGATATCCCGCCTGCTGCCGTGGTTCCGCCCAACCCCGTCACGGTGGCCGTGACCCCGCCCAGTGCAGCAGTACCGCCGACCCCGGCTGCACCGGTGGCACCAGTAACGGTGACGGTCGCCCCTGTGGCGACGGCCCCAACGGCCCCCGTGGCGGAGCCCCCGGTGGTAGTGGTTGAGCGCACCCCCGTCGTGC
>DAISJD010000230.1:0-1628 GCA_036821645.1 Aliidongia sp. | reverse complement strand
AGCCCCCAATGCCCCCGTCCGCGGTCCGGGATCAACCACGCGGGCTGGGCCAGCCGCCAGCGCCGGCCACGATCCCGCCAAGAAAAGGGCCGAGGCAAAAACCGCCACCCTACCCGGCATCGCTGCCAAAAAATGCCCCTTATCCCGTCTCGTCGTCGCATTCGGCTTGGCCATCATCGCCCTTCCCCTCTCAATCCGCGTATTGCCGGAAATAGCACCCGTATTACTGCCTATCCCCGCGCTTTTACACTGCAATAATAATAATCACTATCAAAATCAAGTAAATTCTCACAGCGAAAAAAAACCCCGGTCCTTATCGACCGGGGTGCGTCAAGTGCGTGTCAAGGACGGGGATCAGGCGATCGGTTCAACTAAACCGGAGAACCGATCGGGGGGTAAGCCGAACAACCTCACAAAGAACGCAGGAAATTCAACAGATCCTGCTGTTGAGACGGCGATAGGGCATTAAAGCGATTGATGACGGCATTCGCCTCCGACCCGGTCCCGGCATGGGCCTTGATCGCCCCCAAAAGATCATGAGTGCGCCCATCATGCAGGAAGAAAATCCGCTGTCCGACCCCCCAAAGCGGGGCCGTGCGGAATTGATCGCCGCCAGCACTGCCTTGGGTGACGCCATCGGCAAGACCGGCACCCATGGCATGAACCTCGAAATCGCTGAACGGGTGAATTTCGACATTGCTCTGCTTAGTGAAGAGCGAGGCCGCGGTATGGAATGTTTCGAAATGACACGCCTCGCAGCCGACCTTGACGAATTGCGTGTGCCCATTGGCGATCGACGGGGTGCTGGGGGCCGGTGTCGGCGGGGCCGAAAGCCGCATGAATTGGGCGAAACTGACGATATCGCTGGAAAAATCGACCGAGGGGCTGACGCTCATCCCACCGGGTGCCAGAACGGTCGCATCTTCGGGAATGGGGTTGAACTGACAGGTGGGATCGTCCTCGGTTACGTTCGGGAACAGTTCGTTCGACACACCCATTTCTACGTTATACGCCTCGCCCGAAAACAGGAGCAGCGACTTGTTCTGCGCCTTCCAGCCGAACCGGCTGATGGTGTTGTCGTTGGGGCTGCGTTGAAAATGCCCTTTGATGCCATAAGCGCTCTTGGCCGAAGCATGGTTTTGGTCAGCCACAAGGAGACTGTGATCGGACACGGCCTCGATCAGACCCAAACCGAAAACGGGGGTCGGGATCCGTAACGACACGTTCTTGGCCGCGATCTGGGCGGCAAAATCCGGTTGTTTGATCGTGCAACCCCTGGCATCCGTGCGCCCCGTGATCACGAACAGGTCATGGACGCTGCCATCGGGCGTGCCGTCGGGGTTTTTCAGAAAACGCGCCTCGCGGATCGGTCCGTGTTTGTCGAGGAAGGACGGAACGACGTTCGTCGCGCCGTCGAGGGTGGCGACGGCCAGTTGCGGATTGACGAAGGGACTGGTCCCGCCAAGGGCCGGATAGGCATGGCACTGACCGCAGGCATTGCCGTTGAACCGGGCACCGAGGCCGCTGCCGGGCTCGCCCGTCACTGTCCCAGAGACCGAATCAATGCGCGCAAACACGGCGCTTGAGGCTTGAAAGGCATTGACCTCCAAAGGGCCAAGCCCCACGAG
>DAISJD010000229.1:0-1630 GCA_036821645.1 Aliidongia sp. | reverse complement strand
AGGCAGGGGGGAAGGGGCGATAGCCCCCTTCATGGCCGGGATTGACGAGTTCGATCCCGATCGAGCGGCTGTTGAGATTGGTGGCCCCGGCCCAATAACTGACCCCGGCATGCCAGGCACGGGCGGCCTCGTCGGCCAATTGATAGCAGGTTCCGTCTTCGTCGATGAGGTAATGGCAACTGACGCCGCTTGCGGGATCGGTCAGGCGATCCAACGCGGCGGCCCCGGTCGCCATCCCGGTATAATGCAGGACGAGCGTATCGATCGGACAGCCCCCGCGATCGTTGACGTTCGGGCTTGGGCGGCGGTGGATCATGGCTGATTGGCCGGATTGCGCGCAGGGCTATACGAGATGATGAGGGCGACGCCCGCCAGGGTCAGGATACCACCCAAGAGGGCCAGGAACCCGATTGCCTCGCCATGAATGGCGACACCGGATAGAACGCCGAAGACGGGAATGAGCAGGGTAAACGGGATCACCCGATTGACCGGGTGGCGTCTCACCAACGGATACCACAAGAGATAAGAGCCGATTGAAACGATGACCGCCATGTAAAAGAGCGACAGGGCAGTCGCGAGCCCGACATGGCGCACGGCACCCCACCGATCGAACTCGGTCAAGGCCGACATGAGAAAGAGCTGCGGCGTCGCAAAGGCCGCACACCAACCGGCGAGTGTCAGGCTCGAAATCGGTCCGATCGCCTTGATCTGAAAACTGCCGACCGCCCAGGCGGCGGCCGCGACCAGGACCAAGAGACAGGCGATCCAATGGCCCGACAGTTCAGGCGTGCCGATAATCAGCAGGGTGCCGATAAAGGCGACGACCATGCCGAAGAACCGCCGCCAGCCGAGCCGGTCCCGTTCCAAAAACACGGCGAGAAGCGCACTCATCGGGACCTGGGTCTGGACCAGGATCGCGGTCGGACCCGCCCCCAAATCCTGGATCGCCAGGGTCAGAAGACTGAAATGCAACAGCCCGACCGTGAAGGCGAGCCCCATCACCTTCAGAATGGACCGGCGCGGCAAGGGGAAAAACGGGCATAGCAACAGTGCCACCAGCCCGAACCGCACGGCCATGAGCAGCAAGGGCGGCAATTCGCGCAAGCCGAGCTTGCCCATGGAAAAATTAACCCCCCACAGCAGCATGACCAACAAGGCGGCCAGAATGTCGCGCACCGGCATGCCGATGCCGACGGCACGGTCGGTCGATAAGGCGGTCGGGTGGGGCGGGGATGAAAGATCGGTTGCCATGGCCCGCTATGCTATAGACAAGGCCCCCGCCCGTCACGGTCCCCCGCCTCATCGCAGGAATGCATGGCGGGCGGGGCGATTGGCCCGTGAGCTCCTGGCACCGGGTTTCGGCGCCAGGCTGCTAAAGCCCGAGTTCGGCCTTTTTCATTTCGACCTCAAGCCAGCGATCCTCGGCCTTGGCGATTTCGGCGATGACGGCGTCGAGCCTGGCCGTCGCCGCATCGAATTGGCTGCGGTGGCGTTGAAACAGGCCGCCATCGGCGAGGGTCCGTTCCAGGCTGGCCCGTTCCGCCGTCAGGGTTTCGATCAGTTTCGGCAGTTTTTGCAGGTCTTGCTGCTCGGAAAAGCTCAGTTTTTCACGTTTGGGCTGGGTGGGACG
>DAISJD010000228.1:0-1655 GCA_036821645.1 Aliidongia sp. | reverse complement strand
TTGTTGTAGTCAAATCCAGTTTTGAACTGATTGTTTGTGACAGCAACAAAGCCTTCTATCTTTGGTAAGTTTTTTAGATCGCTGATCCGACTATGCGCAATCATCAACTCCGGCAGCCCATCGATCTCTATTTCAGCGGCGGCCATGTTGCCTTCGCGTTTAAAATCTGACTTCAGTTTATCCTTGTTTCCTCGATCGTGCGTTTGAGGGCGGTTGGGTCGAATTGTGTGCCTGGGTTGAAGGGTTGGTCTGTGGGTGTGTCGGGATCGGTGCTGCGCAGGTCGTCGAGGGCTTGTTGGATGTCGGGGTTGGATTTGCCCTGGGCGCGCAAGGATTGGACGAGGGATGTTTCCGCCGCCGTGCGGGTCGTGATCGCGAAGCCGGGTTTGAGGGCGGGCGATGGCGGGTCTTGGTTTTGCGGTGTGTTTTGGCCGGTTCCGGGATCGCCGAGCGCCGCCGCTGCCTCCGCCTCTGCCGCGCGATCGGCATCGGACAGGAGTTGAAAGGCTTGTTTGACCTGGGCGCTGGAAAACCCGTCCGCCTTCATCTGGGCGGCGAGGGTGGCCTGCTCGTTGGTGCGCGGCGTCGTGGCGAAACCGGGGGCGAGGGCGGCCTCCAGCCTGTCGGGGTCGGCCTCCGCCGCCGCGATCGCCTCGCGATAGGCCCGGATAGCACCGGGATCGCCGCTCACGGCTTGGCGCGTCAGACCTGGATATGACAGTTCCAGCAACAACACGGCCCGATGATCGGCGGCCTGTTGGGCCGGGGTTTTCGGGCCGGGGCCGAACAGGGTCGCATTGCCGGGATCGGCGGCAAGGGCGGTGCGCACCGCGTTGAGATCGGCCGCCGCCGTGGGGTCGAGGCGATATGCGGTGAGGAGTTGGTCGATCCGGCCCTGTTCGGCGCGATATTCTTCAAGGGCGATGCCCGCTTGGATCAGGGTGGACACCCGTTGGACGGCAGGCCCGACTTTGGGGATGTACCGGCCATAGCGGCTCAGAAACGCCAATGTCGGTTTCGACAGGGCCTGAAACCAGGTGCGCGGCGGCAGTTCCGGGATGGGCAGGCGCGGGGTGCCGCCGCCGCCCTGCTTTATGGGTTGAAGGGCGGGCGGGGTGCCGTCGGGCGGCTCGACCGGTTGCGGAGTAAAGGCGGCATCCCGCGTCCAGCGCCCGGCCCCGAAGGCCCCGCGGGGCAGGCGGGGCTCGTCGTCGTTATATTTCCAAAGGACGGTGCCGTCCCCGGTAAATCCGGCGATCTTGCCGAGACTGTCGATCGTGAAACCGCCATCGAGCATGCCTGCGGCAAAGAAGAGCCGCCGCGCCCCCGCCCGATCGGCCAGCGGCGGCAGGCGAGCCATGGCGAGATGGATCTGGGCGAGGTCATGCTCCCCCCGGTTCCAGGCATCGCCCGCCCGGCGGATCGCGGGCAGTGCCTCGGGCGGGATCGGATCCCGATAGGCCCGCTTCAGCAGAAACGCGATCCGGTCTTGTGCGCCTGTGAGATCGATCCGGCCCGCCTCGGCCTTGACCAGGATCGTGCCGACGCCGAGGGTGAGGCCGGTTTCAGTCAGGATCAGGGATTGTTGGATCGGCAGGAATCTTTTTTGTTCGTCCCATGTTCGTAACAATGGCTCAATCGAGGGCATGTTCTCC
>DAISJD010000227.1:0-1738 GCA_036821645.1 Aliidongia sp. | reverse complement strand
CATTAAAATGATTGTGGGGACGGGGGATTGATCTCGATCAAGGCGCGGGCGCTTTTCGGCGGGTTAGGGTTGCGTCATGACACGCTTTACCGCATCCCCCCTTTCCGACGCTGAAATCGACCGGGCCTATCCGTTGGTCCAGTTGGTCGCCCCCTCGGTGCAACGCCGGACGTGGCAGCGTTTCGCCAAATCCAGACTCGCCGGGCGGGGGCGGGGCATCTTCGCCGTGCGCGACCCGAAAGGCTATATTCTGGGTCTCGCCAGCTATCATAAAGAACTGGACCTTACGGCAGGGTCCGTGCTGGTCAGCGATCCGTTGCTGTTCATCGACCTGTTGAAGCCCGAAGATGTGGCGATGGCCCTCATCGCGGCCCTTGAGGACGAGGCCCGGCACGCGAAATGCGCCAAGGTGCGGATTTTCCTGTCGCAGCACGACGCGATGCAATGGGAACCGGGCACGGATCTGCGACCGCCGCCCAATCTGTTCTTTATGAAAATCGTCCCCTTAGTCTCGGATCTTCAGCCGGTTGCCTGTTGAACCCGTCGGAATTGCCGGGCCATGAGCGCCCTTTCACTTTCGATCCGATCTGATAAGCTGTCGGCGGGCGCGTCGGTGTGTCATCGAGGGCCCGCGCAACAAACAAAGGGCGGGGCGTGCGTTAACGCACCGGCCCCCCAAAGGGGAGCGACGCGATGTATATGTGCAAGTCATCGGCTTTTTTCGCGGCCGATCCGGCGGCAATCTGGGCCGTGATCGGTGGGTTCGACGCCTTGGCCGATTGGCATCCGGGGATTGCGACCAGTCATGTGCGCCATGAAGGCGGGGCCTTCTACCGGGATCTGACCACCCATGACGGGATTGCCGTGACCGAACGGGAAACCGCCCGCGACGATGCCAAGCGCAGTTACAGCTATACATTCGCCGTTTGCCCTTTGCCGATCGAGGATTATCACGCGACCCTGGCCGTCGAACCCTGGGGCACCGGGTCGCTCGTCACGTGGGAAGGCAGTTTCAAGGCGGGGGATCAGGGGCCGCAATTCCTCGACCTTATCGGCCAAATCTATAAATCGGGTTTGATGACCCTGCATGAACGGTTTTCACGCTAACAGGGGCACGCGGGGCGGGTGTCGCCCCGCGCGGTTGTTGAAACAGGCTGAAACCGAATTTTCATCCCGATGGAACAAGCGGCCCTCTATAATCGTTATGGCCATGCATGCCTTCAGCGCAAAAGGGGGAATCGGATGAGAAAAACCACCTTGATTGAACGCGGATGGGGGATTGTCCTGGCGATGCCCCTGATCGTGGCGTCGCCCGCCTGGTCGCAAGGGGCGACGATCCCGGAATCCGCCTTGACCGGGCCCGGATTTGCCTTAGGCCCCGACGGCAAACCTTTGCCGCCGCAAGGCGGGGCAAAGCCGTTCGTCGATCCCGATGCGCCGACGGCGGCGGTCCCGCGACCGTTGTCGCCGAAACCGGCCCCCTCGGTCACCACGTAGTAGACCTTCGAGTTGTATGCGAACACGTCCACGCTCACGAGCGGCGCGTCGAGAAACTTCGATAGATGCTTCTCGATCGCCGTCTTGGCCTCGTCGAGCGTCAGGCCCGTCACGTAGACGCTGCCGTAGGTGCCGAGGTTGATCATGCCATCGGGACCCACGAGATGCTCTCCGGCGATCTGCTGCTGGCCCGCCGCCTGGGCGAGCGCGACGGATACCGACGCGTCGAGTGCGATGGCGC
>DAISJD010000226.1:0-1894 GCA_036821645.1 Aliidongia sp. | reverse complement strand
GGGCCGGGGGATCCGGCCCCGATCACGGGGATTGAGCGGGCTTAATCCCGGAAATTTTCATATTGCAGCGGCATATCGACCTTGAGGCCGCGCACGAATTGGATGGCTTCTTGCAGGTCGTCGCGTTTTTTGCCCGTAACCCGCAGGGAATCCCCCTGGATCGAGACTTGGACTTTGAGTTTGGAATCTTTCAATTCTTTGACCAATTTCTTGGCCAGATCCTTTTCCACCCCTTGGCGCACGATGATCGTTTGACGCAGCGTATCGCCGGAGGCCTTTTCCGGGTCTTTATAGTCGAGTGCGGCCGCATCGACCTTGCGCCGGGTCAGGTGGGTTTTCAGCAATTCATGCATCTGCGTGAGCTTCAACGCGTCGTCGGCCAGCAAGGTCAGGGTTTCATCCTTGCGGGTGATGCTGCATTTGCTGCCCTTGAAATCGAAGCGCGTGTCGATTTCACGCACAATATTGTCGAGGGCGTTGTCGACCTCGGCGAGATCGGTTTTCGAGACAATATCAAAACTCGGCATGGATGGGCCCGTATTTGCTTGAGTGGGGAGAGAGGGGAGAGAGGCCAGAGAGGGGAAGGAAAAGACGGCAATCGGTCAAGCGATAGGGTCGGACTGCCACGCCGTCAAGCAGAAGATGACCCATAGAGAAGGGCGCGGCCCCCCCATTTTGGGAAGATCCGCGCCCCGTTTTATGGTCGTGAAAAACCGGATGCCTTAGACGGCCCGGCGCCAGGGACGCCCGGTTTCCTTGGCCGGCGATGACGGCCGATCGCGGTCGGCGGCTGGCCCCCGATCCGGGAACCGATCCCGTTCGCCGTGATGGGCCGGCCGCTCGCCGTTTCCGGCGCCACGATCATTGCCCCACCGCTTCGGACCGCCCGCTTGTTGGTAGCCGCCGCCGCCCCAGCGACGGGAACGACCGCCGGGACCGTTGCGCGAACCGCCGCCACTGCGGAAACCCACGGTCGGTTCGAGACCGGGAATGATTTCCGGCGACAATTTGGTGCCGGTATAGCGTTCGATCCGGTCCAATTGGCCCTTTTCATTGGGCGAGGCAAAGGAAACCGCGATCCCGGTCGCCCCGGCCCGGCCCGTGCGGCCGATGCGATGGACGTAATCTTCGGCCTGACGCGGCAGGTCGAAATTGATCACATGGGTAATATCCGGCACGTCGATCCCGCGCGCGGCGACATCGGTTGCGACCAGCAACCGGATGCGGCCTTCGCGCAATTTGCGCACCGTGACATTGCGGGCGGCCTGGGTCATATCGCCGTGCAGGGCACCGGCGGCATGGCCCTGGGATTTCAGATCTTCGGCGATCTGGTCCGCATCGCGCTTGGTTGCGGCGAAGATGATCGCCTTGCCCATTTCCGGGCTGGATGTCAGATGGTTGAGCAAGCGGCGTTTATGGCCGAGATCGTCCACCACATGCACCCGTTGTTCGATCTGGGCGCTGGTCGTTTCGCTGGCCGCGATGGCGACCCGTTCGGGATTGTTCAACAGTCGGCTGGTCAGGCTGGTCATGCGCCGATCGAACGTGGCGGTGAACAGCAAGGTCTGACGGTTGGCGGGGGCGGCGGCGGCGATATGTTCCACATCATCGATGAAGCCCATATCGAGCATCCGATCGGCCTCGTCCAAGATCAACATCTCGAGATCGCCGAGATGGACCTTGCCGCGTTCCAACAGGTCGATGAGCCGACCCGGCGTTGCGACCATGAGGTCGGTCGGACGTGCCAACAGGCGCAGTTGTTCGCGATACGGCATGCCGCCCAGCACGGAAACCGTGTTGAGCCGCATGAATTTACCCATCTTGCGCGCCGCATCCAGGATTTGGGTCGCAAGTTCGCGGGTCGGGGCCAGGACCAGGATCCGGGGGCCGTGGG
>DAISJD010000225.1:0-1902 GCA_036821645.1 Aliidongia sp. | reverse complement strand
ATAATATCCTTTATTATGACGATGAAGGCATCGATGTGGCGCTCATCCGGGAATCCGGCTACGACATGAGCCGGGTGGTCAAAGGTATTCCCAGACAATATCAATTTCGATCCTTTGAATAGAGTGCCGCCTCAAGGGGGTGTAGATCACCCTTGCTGTTCGAAGCCCCCTTCCGACCAAGCCTGACAGAACAAGGCGATTTGAGCGCGATCACGCGGCGCACCTACCGGGGAGCCGGAACGGAAACCGAAGGCAAGCCGCAAGACGCAGGAAAGCCTGAAGGCTGAAATCGAAGCGGGCGACATCCTGGCCGCCGATGGGTTCGTGGTGGAACGGCAACCGCCGCTTTCGGCATTGGATCTGGCCGAGGGGATTGCGAGCAATAAAAAACCCGACCTCCGGGTCGGCGGCAAGATCTATGATGCCTATGCGCCGTCCGAAAGAATATCGCCTCTAGCACCGGCTCTGATACCGCAAGCCCCGGTTGCCGCCTCTAGGGCCAGGGCTTGTCGCCTTCACGGCGATCGATGGTTGTGATGCCAAGCACTGGGTACCGCCCCTCTCCTCGGCCGTCGATCAGGGTGCGCGCGCTCGCCCATGAGTGCCTAGTCCTGGGCTTGGATCGTCTTTAACGCGGCCAAGGCGCGGGTGCGGGCGGCATTGTGGTCGATGACCGGCAGTGGGTATGTGCGGCCCAGCGTAATGCCGGCATCGACCCGTTCCAACGGGCTTGCAAGCCATGGCGTGTGGATCATGCCGTCAGGCAGCCGGGCGAGTTCGGGCAGCCAGCGTCGAATATACCGACCGTCCGGGTCGAATTTCCGGCCTTGCAGGGATGGGTTGAAGATCCGAAAATAGGGGGCGGCGTCGGCCCCGCAGCCGGCCACCCATTGCCAACTGGCGGCATTGCTGGCGAGGTCGGCATCGACCAACGTATCCCAGAACCATGCCTCGCCCGCCCGCCAGTCGATCAAAAGATCCTTGATCAGGAACGAGGCCACGATCATGCGGACCCGGTTATGCATCCAGCCCGTCTGCCATAATTCCCGCATACCGGCATCGACGATGGGATAGCCGGTCTCGCCCCGCTGCCATGCCGTGAGACCGGCCGGGTCGTCGTGCCAGGGAAAATCGGCGAAGGCCGGGCGCAGCGGGTGTTCCGGCATGGCGGGATTATGGAACAGAAGGTGGTAGGAAAATTCCCGCCAGGCGATTTCGGCCAAGTAACGGGTGGCCGCAGCACCATGGGGGGCCGCCAGACCCATTCCCCCCGCCGCTGCGACCCGGTGCCAAATCTGGCGCGGGCCGATCTCGCCGAAATGCAGGTGCGGCGACAGGCGCGAGGTGCCGGTTTGGCCCGGCTTGTCCCGGTCCGTGTGATAGTCGGGGAAGGCACCCGCCATGAACCCGTCAAGTTGGGTCCCCGCCGCACTTTCCCCCGGTTGCCAGGAGGCTGCAAGGCCACCCGCCCAATCGGGTCGGGTCGGGCGCAAGTGCCAAGTGTCAAGCGGGTCGCTGGCCGGGAATGAAGCCGGGGCCGGAATTGCGGCCGGGATCGGGCCGGGTGTCGCCATCGTGCGGGTCTGCAAGACCTTCCAGAATGGCGTAAAGACCCGGTAGGAATCGCCCTTTTGGCTGACGATGTCCCACGGTTCGGCCAGGAGGGCGGCATTGAAACTCTCGACTGCGATGCCCCGCTGTTTCAGCCGGGTTTTGAGCCGTTCCGTACGCGCCCGCGCCCAGGGTTCGTAGCGCCGATTCCAGAAGACCGCATCCGCCCCGGTTTCGGCCAGCAATGCGTCGATCACCCGTTCCGCCGGGCCGCGTCGCAGGATCAGGCGATTGCCGAACCGCCGCAGATCGGCGTCGAGGGCGGCGAGCGACCCGTAGAGCCACCAGCGC
>DAISJD010000224.1:0-1907 GCA_036821645.1 Aliidongia sp. | reverse complement strand
ACACGGGGGCCCCCTTCGATGCCGAGGGGCGGCTTGCTGCGGCGGGCCGGGTCGATCGGGCCGCGGTCGATGCGTTTGCCGCCGATCCGTATTTTGCGCGGGCTGCCCCGAAATCCCTCGATCGTGATCATTTCCAGCGCTACATGCCCGTCCATCTCGGGCTCGCCGATGGGGCTGCGACCTTGGTCGCCATGACCGTGCGGGCGGTGGTGTCGGCTGCGCGCCAGATACCGAAACCTCCGCGTCGGTGGTTGGTGACAGGGGGCGGGCGGCATAATCGGGCGATGATGGCGGGCCTCGACGCAGCCCTTAACTCACCCGTCGTGCCGATCGATGCCCACGGTCACGACGGCGATGCGCTCGAAGCGCAGGCCTTCGCCTATCTTGCCATGCGGGCGGTGCGGGGCTTGGCGCTCAGTTTTCCCGGCACGACGGGGGTGCCGAGGCCCGTGTCCGGCGGACGCCTGATCCTGCCCGACGGGTCGGGTGTTTAACGTTTCATATTGGTGATATAGCTCGCTTCGAGATTGGCATTCAAATAGGCATCGACCGCCTGTTCCATCATCGTCATGTGGTCGGTGAAGAAATGGTTGGCACCGGGCACGATCTGATAGTCGATCTTGATGTCGCGTTGATGCGAGAGTTTGTTGACCAGCTTTTGCACGGCGTCGAGGGGGATGATCTCGTCCTTGTCGCCATGGACGATGAGACCGGAAGAGGGGCAAGGGGCGAGGAACGAGAAATCGAACATGCTGGCCGGGGGGGCGACCGAGATGAAACTGTCGATCTCAGGGCGCCGCATCAGCAATTGCATGCCGATCCAGGCCCCGAAGGAAAACCCGCCGATCCAACAGGCCTTGGCATTTTGATTATAGCTTTGCAACCAGTCGAGGGCGGCCGCCGCATCGGACAATTCGCCTTCGCCGCGCGAAAAACTGCCCTGACTGCGCCCGACGCCGCGAAAATTGAAGCGCAAGGTCGAAAAACCCCGTGACGCAAAAGCCCGAAACAAGCCGTAGACGATTTTATTGTTCATCGTCCCGCCATGCTGGGGATGGGGGTGCAGCAGCAGGGCGATCGGGGCATTCGGTTCTTTTGAATGTTGATACCGGCCTTCAAGACGTCCTTCAGGTCCATTGATGATGACCTCAGGCATGATCGTAAAATCCTCCAACGGTCGGGGTAACCGTCCCAGAAAACAGGTCGAGCGGCCGCACGGGTCTAAAACCACGAGACGGCGATAACGGGTGAATGACCCAACAGGGGGACGGGGGAACCTCCCGCAAAACCCAAATGTCGGCGATGATCGGTCGGATGGGGCGCATTGGGATGAGACTGTAACCTGAACTCATTCTTTTTTTCTGCAACAAGCGACGGTCAAGCAACACATGGCGGGCTTGATCTTTCTGCAAAAGCCGGGTGCACCCAAATCGTCAGCATCTCCGCGAGATTGCGCGCAGAGCGTACAGGCTCGGGTGCGGCGGGTGGGGACTGAAAACCGCAAGGCTCCGTTGTGTCGATGCTTTTAGCATTGAACGCTTGCGAAAAAACCGAAAGACTCCGCCATCGTGTGCGGTGCAGGTTATCGGGGTGCGATGAGGGGGCGGGCGTGATCTGGTGCGATTTTGGGGCCCTGACCCCCTTTCAACTCTATGATCTGCTGCGGCTGCGCTGTCATGTGTTCGTGGTCGAACAAAATTGCGCCTTTGCCGAGATCGACGGGCTTGACCCCGATGCCCGCCATTTATTGGCTTATGGGCCCGACGGGCAGTTGCACGGGTGTTTGCGGGTGCTGCGCGATGGTGGGACCGGGGATATGACCGGGCCAGGGATTGGGCCAGGGACCGATAATGCGCTGTGGCGTATTGGACGAGTCGTGGTCGCCCAGAGTGCGCGGGGGGCGGGCC
>DAISJD010000223.1:0-1920 GCA_036821645.1 Aliidongia sp. | reverse complement strand
CTGCTGTGGGCGGGGGGCTTTTTGTTGTTCCAGGCGCAGGAACTTTATCTGCCGCTCATAGCACCTACCTTAGCACTCGCCCTATCGGGCTGGCTTACCGATGCGATCGCGGGCCGCCAATTGCGCCGGCAACGCAATTTCATCCAAGGGGCGATGGCGCGCTATGTTTCGGGCAGCGTAGTAACCGAATTGCTGCGCCATCCGGAAAAATTGTCGGTAACGGCAAGCCGCCGGGAAATGACCTATCTTTTTACCGATGTCGCCGGGTTTACGTCGCTTGCCGAGGCGGTCGGCTCGACGAAACTGTCGCAGTTGCTGAACCAATATCTCGACGGGGTGTGCGAAGAGATCTTAAGCCGCGAAGGCACCGTCTGCCGGTTCATTGGCGATGCCGTCTTCGCCCTGTGGAACGCGCCCGCCGATCAGGCCGATCATGCGGCGCGCGCCGTATCCTGCGCTCTTGCCATCGATGCCTATGCCGAACGGTTTCGCCAGGAGCAAAAACTGTTGGGCGTGCAGTTCGGCGCCACCCGGATCGGCATCCATAGCGGCGAGGCCATGGTCGGCAATTTCGGCTCGGCCCAGCGCATGGAATATACCGCCCTGGGCGACAATGTGAATGCGGCGTCCCGGCTTGAAAGCCTGAACAAATATTTCGGCACCCGCATCGCCGTCAGCGAGGCCGCAGTGAACCTCGCAGGCGACCGCCTGCGCTTTCGCCCGATCGCCCGCGTGGTGGTCAAAGGCAAGACCCAACCGATGAACGTGTTCGAACCGGTCGATGACGCCATGGTGGCAAGCGGGTTTCTGGATCGCTATCTTGCAGCCTACCAGGCCCTTGAATCGGGCGATCCCGATCTTTCGATCGAACGGTTCGACGCGCTTGCCCTCGAACGACCGGACGACCCGCTCGTCATCTTGCACCGGGACCGCCTGTCCAGCGGCATCGTCAGCGTCGACATCGTGATGAGCGAGAAATGACGATGCCCCGTCTTATCATCGTGACCCTCATCCCGCTTTTCCTGTCCGGCTGCATCGCCCTCGACGCGGCAGAAGCGGTCGGCAGTGCCGCTGGGACCGCCGTCTCTGCCGGATCGACCGTGGTCGGGGCTGGGGCCAAAACCGTGGGGGCCGCCGCCGATGCGCTTCAGACGCAGGAAAACAAGGGTCAAGATACCCGCAAACGACACGGGGAATGATCGGGTTGATTGCCGGGCCTTACGCCTTGGCAGACCCCTTGGAAAGTGACACGTCAATCCCCATCCACTACCGGTGCCGTCCCATAAGGCGCATAGCCCTTGAACCCATAGAGGCCATAGACCCAGACTTCGCGGTTGAGGCCGGGGCCCAAGGGGACGAGGATATGGGCCAGTTCCGTGGTCCGGGAAAACCGGGTCAGCACCTCGTCCTTGTTCACCCGGTTCGTCACCCAGAGGTAATCGCCGCCCGGTTGATCGGCGAGGCTGTTGGTCATCTGAAAGAAGCTACGCACCATATGGGCGGGGTTCCATTGGATGATGTGGAACGGGTGCGGGTCCATATAGCGCACGAGGGCGGCCATCAATTCGCGCTCGTCCCCCATCAGGCGCAGATCGGGGTTCTGGCGCGCGATCGTCGAGACCGATCGGCCCAGCGTGTGCCAACCGCGCAGGCGGTGCAGGGGCTCGTACCGGCCCGCGATGGGGGTGCCGAGGGCCTCTGCCGCATCCCGCGCCCCGAACAAGGCTACAGCCGCCAGGACGTGCAGGACGACCGACGCCTCGACCAGCCCCAGCCTGCGCCAAGCGTTGAGCGTACCCACCACAAGCACCAGGGCCGTGAGATAAGCCGGGGCCGCCCAATTCGGTTGCGCCCGCGACAAGAGCGACACGACCAGCATCACGGCCAAGGTCGGCAGGCTGAAGGTCAGCAGCATCAGGG
>DAISJD010000222.1:0-1987 GCA_036821645.1 Aliidongia sp. | reverse complement strand
CAAGATTCCTTAACATTCCCCAACCCGGAAGGATGCAAAAGCTCACAAGGTGACGGTCGCGCGCCAACCTGTCAGGAGTTTAACTTGTCCTGACGCGGTTCATGGGGGCATGATGACGATGGGGGGCATGATGGGGCATCCCGTGTCACGCCGCGTGGGGCCATGGGCTCGGGCGGGCGTCAGCGCAATACCCAGAATGTTCAGGATGACAGACCATGTTGGCGAGACGTTTTTTTTCGTATCTGATCGATCTTCTGATTCTGGCGATAGTCGGCAGTTTCTTCTTTCCGATCCACCTACTGCTCGATATCGTCACACTGGGGATATGGTATAAATTCCCGATCGGCGGTATGCTCTATGCTGCTTTATTCATCGCCTCGCCGTGTCGTGCGACGCTTGGGATGATGATGATGGGGATATCGGCCAGGATTGTCGGTGGCGGTCGAATCGGCTTTCTCCATGCCTTGCTGTGGTCCTGCCTTTACTATGTCTCGATGAGTCTCACGGGGGGGCTCATTCTGCTGATCGGTCTTTTTACCGATGGTCGGCGTCTCATGCATGATTACCTGACCGGGATCAAACTGGTGCCTGTCGGTTGAGTCGATTTTTCCGGGTTATTATGCAAGACGGTTCTTGAGCTTTGCGATGAGAACGGCCATGCTTTGCCGATGGGAGGGATGACGGCGCAAACGCGGGCCCTTCATTGGCTGTTCGTGATCCTCGAAGGATGCAGGCTTTCATGGAGCATTCACCGCTCGCCCCATTGCAGCATTTCTACCGAACGGTCGCCCATCCCTGTCCTTATTTGCCGGGCCTGGCCGAGCGCAAGATCATTACGGAACTTGCCGGGCCCGAGATCCAGTCCCTTTACAACAATCTGTCGCGCGCCGGGTTCCGGCGCTCGCATTTATTGGCCTACCGCCCAACCTGTCATGGCTGTTCTGCCTGTATTCCCGTGCGGATTCCCGTACGCGATTTCATGCCGAGCCGGACGCAACGGCGTCTCATGCTGCGCAATAGTGACTTGATCGTCGGGGCGGAACCCGCACAGGCAACGGCGGAGCATTTTCATCTCTTCAGTCAGTATCAGACGACCCGCCATGCCGATGGCGAGATGGCGAGTATGGATTATCGCGATTTTCGGTCTATGGTGAATGATACGCCGGTTGCAACCGCCCTCATCACGCTGCGCAGTGCCGATGCGGAACGGTTGGTTGGGGCCTGTTTGATCGATGTCCTCGATGATGGATTGTCGGCAGTCTATAGCTATTACGCACCGGATTTGGACGATCGCTCAATCGGCACCACCCTGGTTTTGACCTTGATTGATCGGGCGCGCGCCTTGGGCTTGCCCTATGTCTATCTTGGCTATTGGGTGCCCAAAAGCCGCAAAATGGCTTATAAGGCGAAATTCAAGCCCCTTGAAGCCTTGGGTGCGCAGGGTTGGGCCCCGCTCGATGCGGCGGCGATCGCCCCCACGACAGCGTGACACAAGGAAAACGCCCGACGTGACGGCAATCGGTTTTTATCATTTGCAGATCAGCCCGTTGGAACTCGTCCTACCCAAGCTTTTAGAACGGGCTTTCGGGGCCGGTCATCGCATTTTGGTCAAAGTGCCGGACGACCAAACGGCGGAACGGTTGGCACAAGTTTTATGGACCTATAGTGCCGATAGTTTCCTGCCCCATGGCACACCGCGCGACCCCTATCCCGACCAACAGCCGATTTATCTGACGGCCGGTCCTGAAATTCCCAACGGGGCCGATCTCGTGTGTCGGGTAGAGGGGGGAATGGTCGAGAATATCGGTCTTTTCGTCCGGGCTCTCGATCTGTTCGATGGCGGCGATCCGGCTGCCGTTGCCGCCGCCCGCGAGCGATGGCGCCGGTATCTCGCCGACGGTCATATTCTAAGCTATTGGCAGCAGAAACAGGCTGGTGGGTGGGAACGGAAGGCTTGATCTTAAGGGGCGTGCAGTTTATGCGGGGG
>DAISJD010000221.1:0-2018 GCA_036821645.1 Aliidongia sp. | reverse complement strand
ACCAGCACACCGCCCCTCCCTTCTATACGGCAAGTTCAGGCGGCAGGTCCAGCGGCATCATCGGCCGCCGATGCCTCTTGATAGGCGGTTTCGAGATCGGCCAAGAGTTTATCCATCGTTTCGGCCAAGGCTGCGAGGACACGGTCGAACGCATCCAGAAAGGCCCGCATCAGGGCGGGTTGATCGTCGGGCCCGACCCGGCGATAAAAATAATACCCGACCTGAAAACACATCATCAGGGTGCCGATCGTGACGGAGCGAAACACGGGCTGAAACCGACTGGCCCCGGTTTTTTGCAGGAACGGGTGGATCGCCTCGTAAAACGGGATATAGCCCATGGGCTCGCCCCCGGCCGCCGCCGTCTCGGCGCGCAGGGTTGCGAAATAGGTTGCAAAGCCGGTGCGCAGATCGTGCAATTCCCCCGGATCGACCATCGCCCGAGGGGCCATCGGGGTCAGTTCCTGCATCAGACGGTTCAAGGTGACGGCCTTGCGCCCCGGTGGCACGTCGAGGCGGATGGTTTTGGCCAGTTTCGGGATGGTTCCCGGCACGCTGACCCCGTCGCAGGTATTGTAGATCTTGGCAAACGAAAACACGTCGATCGATTGAATCAACATCATCCGCGCCCAATGCAAGATCGCATTGGTATAGGCCTTGCCGCCGAAATTGCCGGGCAGTTCGATTTCCATCCGCTTGTTCGGATCGGTTTCCTGCGCCTCAAGCCAGGCCTTGTCTTCGTGATATATGGCGTGGCGCGAATGGTGTGCCGTCGGATCGCGCGTGCCGAGATCGACGCCGAAGAGATAAAGTTCTTTGAAACACAAGACCATGGCGGCCCTGACCGCGAGGTTGGTGCAGGTCGGGGCCGTGCCCAGAATGCCGGTACGATCGGGACACCAAAGGCCGGTCGACGAGACGGAATCGCGGAAATAGAGGATCGTCTTGGAAAAAAGCGTGGGCATGGCGGGCCACACGGTGGTGGACCCGATCAGGGTGATGCCATCCAGGCTATACTGTTCGCCCGCCTGTTTGATCTGGTAATAGGACGACCAGCCATTTTCCAATTCGCAATGAAAATCCGGGCGAATGCCGTTGCGCAACAAGGGCAAAATCGCAGTGCCGCACGAAAAGATCGCGACCTGATCTTGAATTTTCTTCAAGACCTCGATGGTTTTGTCGAGCGACGGTCCCGAGCCGACGATGACCGCCGGGATCGGTTTTTCGTGGCGCGGGCGTTCTTCGAGCAGGTGATAACGGTGATCGATCAGGTTGCGGGTACAATGGTCGAGCATGACGAGCTCGTCCTCGAAAAACCCGATCGAAATCGGCAAAAGCGGCAGTTTTTCGCGAAAATCCTCATACGCCTTGTCGAGCAGCGGCGAGCGATAATGGCGATAGAGGTAAGACCCGTCGATGAGGCCGAACCCCTCGCCGCGCATGTCGAAATGAACCTGAATCGACAGGGCCAGCGGGTCGGCGCTGAACACGAAGCGCAAGGTTTGACCGCGGGCATCCATCCGGGCCAAAATCTCGACCCAGTCCTGAAGGTATAAGCTGTGGTAGAAAAACTCGATATATTCGTCGACCAGAATGAAATGACGCGCCGGATACTCGTCGAGTAGCTTCGGCAAATGGTATCCAAGGCCGATGCCGTAGATCAGCATATAGCCCGCGTCGGGCGTCGGGTTGAGGGGGATGGCGCGGACCGATTTTTCCTTGAGATGGGTATAAAGGGATTGGATCAGAAAATGTTGCTGGTGATAGGGCGGGTCGACCCGTTGCGGCGGGTCCATATAGAAACGGCTGGGACTGGATTGGTAATAGGCGAGTTGATCCTCGGTATAGCGGGTCGCACTCTCGGGATAGAGGGTGGTGTGGCCGAGATCGGGGTTGATCGTGCCGTCCGCTTCCGAGCCGATGATGCGCGAGGCGGGTTCGGCGATCGTGCGCACTTGCGCCACGAGGGCCGGAAATTTTTCGGCAAAGGCGGCCAGGTTGGCGTCAAAGCGCGCCTGCCA
>DAISJD010000220.1:0-2033 GCA_036821645.1 Aliidongia sp. | reverse complement strand
CACCCCCCTCCCCCGCCATCGCAGCCGCCGCCCTTCAACCCCTCGGCCAAGAAACCCGGGCCACGGCAGGCGAGCTTGCCAAACTGGGCGATCGTCTGGCCGGACTTGAACGGCGCAGCGCCGAAAAGGCGACCGATCTGCGCATCGAACGCAGCCTCGCCCTGGCCGTCGGCCAAATCAACACGGCCCTTGCCGGATCGGGATCCTTCGAGGTGCCTGTCGCCTTGATGCAGGCCCTGGCCGGGACGGATTCGGCCCTGGCCCCGCCCCTGACCAGCTTGGCCCCCCTGTCGAAAAAGGGCGTGGCAAGCCGGATCGCCCTCACTCAATCCTTGGCGAAACTGTCTGCTGCGGTTGCAGTGGCTCCGCCGATCCCCGATACGGTCGGGGTTTGGGAAAAGGTCGGCGATTCGCTGTCGCGGCTCGTCACGATCCGCCGGACCGATCAGAAATCGCCCGATGCAGGCCCCGAGGCGGTACACCCCGAACAAATCGTCCTGGCTGCCGAAGCCATGCTGACCGGCGGCGATCTTGCCGGGGCCATTCAGATGGTGAAAACCATCAAGGCGCCTCAGGCGGCCATCGTGGCCCCCTGGCTTCAGGATGCCGAGGCGCGGCTTGCGGCTGAAAAAGCCGCCCTTTCCTTGTCGACCCTCATCACGGCGCGCCTGACGGCGGCGGGCGGTGCCCCGTGATTCGCCTGATTCTGCTCTTCTTGGCGGTGGCGCTTGCCGTCACGTTCGGCCTCTATCTCAGCGATCACCCCGGCCATGTCGTCGTGGACTGGGACGGCTATCAGATCGATATGGGCCTTACCCTGGCGTTGGGCGTGATGGCCGCCGGGGTCTTCATCGCCTGGTTCGTCTTGACCTTCGTCTGGCGGGTTTTAACGGCACCGGGGCGGTTTCGCGCCCGGCGGCGCACCCGTCAGCATTTCGATGCCTATCGGGCGCTGACCGACGGGCTCGTCGCGATTGCCGCAGGCGACGCGCGCAGCGCCGAGTTTGAACGGCGCAAGGCCGAAAAACTGTTCGCGTCCGCCGGATCGACGGTCCCGGCCCTGACGCGCCTCATCGCGGCCCAAACGGCCCTCCTGAACGGCGATACCGACGGGGCGGAGGCGGAATTCCGCCTGATGCTGGACAATCCCGATACGGCGTTTCTGGGCCTGCGCGGTCTTGTGGTACAAGCCATGAAGGCCGGCCACGAGGCCGAGGTGCGCCGCCTGATCGCACAGGCAGCCGCCTTGCGGCCTGCCACACCCTGGGTGATGCGGGCGCAAATCGCGCTTGAAGCCCGGTCGGCCAATTGGCGCGAGGCGCAAAGTTTCGTACGCGAGGCGGCCAAACGCGGGGCGATCACCGATCGGACCGCCAAACACAATAAGGCAACCCTGCTCATCGCCCGCAGTCTTGCGGCCGAGGCGGCCCAAAATCCACGCGAAGCCCTGAAAGTGGCGGCCCAGGCCCATGGGGTCGATCCGACCTTCGTCCCCGCCGCCTGTCATTACGCCAAACTGCTTGATGCCCAAGGCAAACGGGAAAAGGCGCTGAAGGTCATCGAAACCACCTGGGGCGAAACGGGTCACCCCGATCTTGCCCTCGCCTATAGCGTCTTATTGGCGAAGGAAACCCCGGCCGATCGTCTTGCCCGGACCGCACGGCTCGCCACCTTGCGCCCGAACGATCCCGAGGCCGATCTCGCCTTGGCCGATGCCGCCCTTGCCGCCAAGAATTGGGAAGAGGCCCGCCGCCATCTTTCCCGCGCCGGGTCGGGCAAACCATCCGGTTGGCGTGCGCGTCTTTGTGCCCTGATGATCGCCTTGGAACAGGGGCACGGCAAAGATCCCGCTGCCGTCGCCACCTGGCAAGATCGGCTTGCCAAGGCACCGGGCGAGCATCTCTGGGCCTGTGAAAGCTGCGGTCACGAGACGGCGCAATGGGCCCCGCTCTGCCCGTCTTGTCATGGGTTCGATGGGTTCGTCTGGCAGGTCGGCCATCTTTCGCCCGATCAGACCGGTGCCTATCCCGGCG
>DAISJD010000219.1:0-2098 GCA_036821645.1 Aliidongia sp. | reverse complement strand
GACGTTGAGCCCGCCACCGCGCAGACGGTTCGGATCGACGGGACCCGCGGCTGGTGGGCTTTGCAGCGTGGCTTGGTCGATGGGGCGGAAGGCCCCATGCATGGCGGTCGGCCTGATGCGGTAGAGCCAGGTGCGCTTTACCTGACTGCGCGGCATGGTGAACGCGGTGCCGGACAGTTGTTCGGCATAAAGCCCGAATGGCACATGCTGCGGCGAGTTTTGACCGACCGGCAGGCTGCCGGGGATCGCCTCGCTCGCCCATTCATTGCCGAATCCCGAGAGATAGCCCAGTCCCTGTTCTTGTGGCATTGCGACCCTCATCATCACATGTTTTCAGAGCACGCTTCTGGCTCTTGACATCGGTGCATCACCGGGGTGAAGCGGCGCTATTGTGCACATCTTGCGGCGAGAGGGGAAGTGGTTACAGATGAAACTATCAAAAAAAGCGCCCCCGGCGCGATGGTACGGCCAGGGACGATCGGATCAGCCTTGTTGTTCGCGGGTCGTGTGAAAGGTGATGTCGGGCCAATCTTTGATCGTGCGATTGAGATCCCAGGTATTGCGGGCGAGATAGACCGGGGCCCCGTCATGATCTTCGGCAAGAGACCCGCGCGTCTCATCCATGAATTTCTTCAAGGCGGTTTTATCCTTGCCGCTGACCCAGCGGGCTGTTTCGAACGGGGCCGCCTCGAAATGCATTTTCAGGTCATATTCGGCCCGAATCCGTTCGGCCAGGACCTCGATCTGGAGAGGGCCGACCACGCCGACGATCCAATCCGTGCCGATCACCGGCTTGAAGATGCGGGTAATGCCTTCATCGGCCATTTGTTCCAAGGCCCGACGCAGGTGTTTTTGCTTCATCGGGTCGTCGAGCCGCACCCGGCGCAGAATTTCCGGGGCGAAGTTCGGAATGCCCGTGACTTTGAGCACTTCGCCCTCGGTCAAGGTATCGCCGATGCGCAAGGCCCCGTGATTGGGAATGCCTAAAATATCGCCGGGAAACGCTTCTTCGGCGAGATTGCGGTCGCGGGCCAGGAAAAAGACCGGGGCCGTCACCGCCATCATGCGACCGGACCGGATATGTTTCAGCTTCATGCCGCGTTGAAACCGGCCGGAACAGATGCGCACGAACGCGATGCGGTCGCGATGCTGCGGATCCATATTGGCTTGGACCTTGAAAACGAAGCCGGTGACTTTCCCTTCAGTCGGTTGGATCGCGCGCGGTTCCGCCGGTTGCGGCCGGGGTGGGGGGGCGAGTTCGCCGACCCCGCGCAGCAATTCGCGCACGCCGAAATTATTGATCGCACTGCCGAAAAATACCGGGGTCAAGCTGCCGGCGCGATAGGCGTCCTGGTCGAAGGGCGGGCAAAGCCCCTGGACGAGATCGATATCGTCGCGCAGTTTTTGCAGGGCCGCCGCCGGTAGCAAGTCGGCCAATTTCGGATCGTCAAGCCCGGAACAGCGCACGGGCTCGGTCACCCGTTCGTTATCGCGCCGCCCGAATAGTAGCAGCGTATCGTGCAACAGATCGTAGGTGCCGAGAAAATCCCGGCCCATGCCGATGGGCCAACTGGCCGGGGTGACGTCGAGGGCCAATTGCTGTTCGATCTCGCTCATCAAATCGAACGGATCGCGCCCTTCACGGTCGAGTTTATTGACGAAGGTGATGATCGGCACGTCGCGCAGGCGACAGACCTCGAACAATTTCCGGGTCTGAGTTTCGATCCCCTTGGCAGCATCGATCACCATGATCGCACTATCGACGGCGGTGAGCGTGCGGTAGGTATCTTCGCTGAAATCTTGGTGGCCCGGCGTGTCGAGCAGATTGTAGGTGAGGTTGTCGACCTCGAACGTCATCACCGCCGAACTGACCGAAATGCCGCGCTCGCGTTCCACCGCCATCCAGTCGGACCGCACCCGGCGACTATCGCCCCTGGCCTTGACTTCGCCCGCCTCTTGAATGGCACCGCCGAACAAGAGGAGCTTTTCCGTGAGCGTAGTCTTGCCCGCGTCGGGATGGGAGATGATGGCGAACGTCCGACGCCGATCGATGATCGCGGCGACGGGGGATTGGGCGGCAGGGGGGAGGGTCATGGGC
>DAISJD010000218.1:0-2138 GCA_036821645.1 Aliidongia sp. | reverse complement strand
CCACAGCCGGTTGAAATCCCGAAGACAGTCTGTGATGCGCGTACCCCCGGCCCAATCGTCGACCGCCGCCTCAACCTGATCGACCGCGCGGTCGACATCGCGCTGTTTTAAATGGCGGGTGATGTTGGTGAGGCGCGTGCCGAACAGAAACACCTGAACCCGGTCGCGATCATTGGTGAGCGCATGCAGGAAATGCAGGAAGATCCGACTATACCGGTTCATCGACCCCGAAATATCGCAGATGACGACGAGCGGCGGCGGGATCGTGCGGCGGCGGCGACGGTCGAGAACCACGAGATCCCCACCGCCACGCAGGCTATGGCGCAGGGTTTGGCGCAGATCGACGCCGGCCCCCTTGGGATCAGGCCGATAGCGGCGCGTCGGGCGTTCGGCCAAATCCAGCCGAAACCCGCGCATCAGGCGTTTGGCCTCGGCCAATTCCGCCTGGCTCATCTGATCGAAATCGGCGGTCGACAAGAGTTCGCGGGCCGATGCGCTGAAGGCGGCATCGAATTCCTGTCGGTCGGGGGGATCGGACGGGGTCTCGGACGGCGGTGTCGCCATCTGTTCGGCAAGCCGCCGGGCGAGTGGGGGTTCTTCTTTTGCCGCACCCGTCTTGCTTTTGGGCAGGATGAGGCCGACCGCGCGTTCTAAAATCTGCGGATTGCGCCAGAACAGGGCGAAGGCCTGATCGAACAGGGGGTGATGATCGGGCCGATGCACGAAAACCGCATGAAGCGCCCAGTAAACATCGCTGCGCCGGGACAACCCGACCGCTTCGAGGGCCGCAACAGCGGTCAGCACATCGCCCGTTCCGATCGGCAGGCCCGCCTCGCGCAGCGCACGGGCGAAATGGAGGAGCGTGGCGGTAAGCTTGCCCGCCGCCGCCGGTTCAGCCATGCCGCCCGGCCCCGATTTCCGCCTTGACCCCTTGCAACAGGCGGAAGGCCTCGCTGCCTTGCAGGCGCATGATATCATCTTGATATTTCAACAAGATGCCCAGGGTATCGTTGATCGTCTCTGGGGTGAGGGCGACCTGATCCAGTTGGACGAGGGCGTCCGCCCAATCGATGGTTTCCGCAACGCCGGGGGCCTTGAACAAATCCATGCTGCGCAGTTTTTGCACGAAAAGCGTGATCTCGCGGGTTAGTGCCTGCGGCGCTTCGGGGGCCTTTTGCGCCAGGATCGCCAATTCGCGCGCGGCATCGGGATAATCGACCCAATGATAAAAGCAGCGCCGTTTCAGGGCGTCGTGAATTTCTCTGGTGCGGTTCGAGGTCAAAATCACGATCGGCCGTTCTTCGGCCCGGATCGTGCCGATTTCCGGGATCGTAATCTGAAAATCGGACAATATTTCCAGCAAATAGGCTTCGAACGGTTCGTCCGTGCGGTCCAATTCGTCGATCAACAGGATGGGGGCCCGCCCGCCCGGCGCTTCGAGCGCTTGCAGCAACGGGCGCTTGATCAGAAAGTCGGGCCCGAAAATATCCTGAACCAGCCGGTCCCGATCCCGTCCGCCGGTGGCTTCGGCCAGACGGATTTCGATCATCTGTCGGGCATAGTTCCATTCGTAAACGGCTGCGGCCGCATCGAGACCGTCATAGCATTGCAGGCGGATCAGCGGCCGATCGAGGCCCTGGGCCAGGACTTTGGCGATTTCGGTCTTGCCGACGCCCGCCTCGCCTTCCAGCAACAAGGGTCGCCCCAGTTTCAAGGCCAAGAACAAGGCGGTGGCGAGACTGCGGTCCGCGACATAGCGTTGGTCGGATAACAGCGCCAGTGTCGCGTCTACGGTTGTGGGCAACCCAACAGGTGATAATCCAGACGACATGAAGCGATCCCAAGGGTTGACGATAAAAATCACGGCACCGGCAAGGGAACCCCCTTGCGGGACCGGTCTGTCGACCGGTCCTACAAGGGGGATATCATCAGGCGCAGGCGGCGACGGCGCGACCCGCGATCACACCGATGAGATGGGCGCGATAATCGGCACCGGCATGCAGGTCGGCATTGAGGTCGTCGGACGGCACCGAAAGCCCCGCGATGGCGGCGGGCGTGAAGGATTGGGTCAGGGCCGCCTCCAAGTCGGTGAGGCGGAACACCGTGGCCCCCGCCCCCGTAACGGCAAGGCGCACGTC
>DAISJD010000217.1:0-2161 GCA_036821645.1 Aliidongia sp. | reverse complement strand
CCCCAGTCGGCATCACCGGGCCATCCTCGCTACCGAAGGGCGAAAAAATTTTCATCGCCGATTCCAAAAATGCCATATTCTGCTTGCCGACTTCTTCAAGCGGCGTGAACGGAAACAGGCTACCGAACGGACTGCCCAGATTTTTGGTGAATTGCTCTTGATTGCGGGCAAACATTTTCATTGAATAATCAAGATAGCGCGGCACAAGCCATTCCATATTATTGCCATAAAGCCCGATCAATTGCCGCAGAAAGCTGATCGGCAAGAGATTTTGCCCCTTTTGCTCTTCTTCGACAATAATCTGAGTCAAGACACCGCGCGTAATGTCATCACCGGTTTTTGCGTCGTAAACGATGAAATCACCGCCCTGCCGCACCATCTGGCTGAGATTATCCAACGTGACATAGCTTGATGTGGCCGTGTTATAGAGGCGGCGATTGGCATATTTCTTAATGATGACTGGGGCGTTATCGGCCTGGGTTTTCGTGGTCATTTGCGCTTCGTCCTTATGTCGGCGTTTCACTCGAGGCGGTTTTAAGACAGTTTTTGTGCAGCAATATTGCGCAGCATAACAGATCCCGTCACCAATGCCCGAGTCCAAATCGCACGGATGATTTCTTGTGCGGCCCGCCATTGCATCCCCCGGCAAGACTTGTATAGTCTGCACCATGAATGCTGCACCCGACCTCGACGCTCTGGCGCGCCGCTACGTGGAACTCTGGCAAGATCAACTTGCCGCCACCGCCGCCGATCCAGAGATCAGCGATGCCCTCGCGCGCATGATCGCGGCCGGGGGCGGGTCCATGCAGGCTATGCGTGTCGCGTTTCAAAATCTATGGGCGAGCGCCGCCGGTTGGCCGCTCCATCCGGGTCCGAAAGGCCCTTGGTCGCCCGATGCGAAGGACCCCTGGTCCCTGTATCCGAAGGATCCCTGGTCCCCGGATCCGAAGGATCCCTTGTCCGACGCATACGGCCCCAAGGCCCCAGACTCAGGGTCCGACGTGCATATCAAAGGGGGCAAGGATGGCGTCGACAACACAACAGACCCATCGCGAACCGAACCGTCAGGGACCACGCCCGCTTCCGGCCCACCTCGCCATGGCGAGCACGATGTGGCAGAGCTCAAGACTCGCCTTGCCCTTCTTGAAGAGCGGCTTGCTGCCCTGGCATCCGACCGTCACGGCAAAGGCCGCCGCCCTCGCAAACGCGCTCGACGGCACCCCGTTTCCTGATTTTGCAAGCCGAGTCGATGAGGAAATCAACCGGCGTTACGCCCGGCTTGCCGACGGCATTCTGGCCTATCGTCGGCATCCCTACCGCCGCACGCTGCCCGATCCCGCAACCGTTTGGTCGCAAGGCACGACCCGCCTTTTGGATTATCGTCCGACGGGCGGCACCCCCGTTCTGGTCGTCCCCTCGCTCATCAACCGCTATCACATCCTCGATCTCGCCGAGACCAACAGCCTGATGCGTCATCTGGCCGGTCAAGGGCTGCGTCCTTTCCTGGTCGATTGGCAGGAACCGGCGGAAGACGAACGCACCTTCGATCTCACCGCCTATATCGCCGGTCGCCTCGAAGCCGCACTCGACGCGACCTTGCTGGCAACGGGGGGCCTACCGGTCGCCGTCGTCGGCTATTGCATGGGGGGGCTCTTGGCCCTCGCCCTCGCCCTGCGCAGGCAGGCGGACGTCACATCCCTGACGCTGCTCGCGACACCGTGGGATTTCCATGGGGGATCCCCCGCCCATGTCCCCCTTTTCGCTGGTCTGTCAAGCGTCATGGAACCTGTTTTCCAGCCCGTCGGCCATGTGCCGACCGACTGTCTACAGAGCCTGTTCATGAGTGCCGACCCACAATTGGCGATCACGAAATTCCTCCGCTTTGCCGATCTCGATCCAAGGAGCCCCGAGGCCGAAGCCTTCGTCGCGGTCGAAGATTGGCTGAATGACGGGGTGCCGCTCGCCCTGCCGCTCGCCAAGGAATGTTTCGGCGGCTGGTATGGACGCAATGAAACGGTGCACGGTCGCTGGCGCGTCGCCGGGCGGGTGGTCGACCCGGCGGCACTCGGGCGGCCCTGCCTGATCATCGCCCCGACGCGCGACCGTTTGGTGCCGCCCGAATCGGCTGTGCCGCTTGCCACCCTCGTCCCCGGAGCCCGCT
>DAISJD010000216.1:0-2179 GCA_036821645.1 Aliidongia sp. | reverse complement strand
GAAGAGGGGTGGCGCAAGGGGCAAGGGGCAAGCGCGCAGCAGGCGGCGGCACGAAGTGGCGGTAGTCTGGGCAAAAAATGCCGCGCCCGGCCCGGATTGGGCAAGAAGTTTCTGGTTTATGATGCGTTAATTTTTATTCATATTGTTCTATTTCAAAGGGTTGTCACGAATGGCCCGATCGGCCCGGTCCTTGCGATGTGGTCATTATCCCTTGTGTCGGACAAGGGGCGTTACTTCAGGACGGGACCGAACCATGAGCGCATCCAATGACTCCGTGAGCAGCCTGATCGAGCCGGTGATCGATCATAGTCTGAGCGTCGCCCAGGCACGGGCACTGCCGGGGGATGTGGCCCATGGGTTGTTGGCGGCATTGCGCCGGGTCCGCAACGCGCTGGACGAGGTCGGCGGGGCGGGCATGGTGTCGATCCTGGACGGTGCCATTCGCGACCGGCTCATCATCCGCAACCTGCGCAATCGTCGGGCGGGCGAACGGATCGAAACCTCGACCCTGCCCGTTCCGGGGGCGACGGCGCATCTGGCAGAAACCATCCTCGTCGATGCGGCCGAAACCTGCCTGCTCTATGCCGCCGAGGATAACGAGATTTCCGGCGTGTTGCTGATCGTGTTCGTGCTGGTCGACCGCCTGATCGAAACGCTCCAGGCGACACCGGATCTGAACCGCCTGCATAAATGGCTGATGGACGGCGACGAAGCGGCGGCCCGTGCGGTCAACGACAACCACGTGGCACACTTGGCCTCGGTGCATTGAGGGGGGCGCGTCGTGGGTATGGGGGATTAAGTTCCCCCTTCTATCCGACCCCGTTTCACGGGCAATCTTTCGATGCGTGTATCTGCGGAAGAATCAAGCCCCCAAGAAAAATCTTGGGGGCCGTTTGCGTTGATCAGCCGACTTTGCGCCGCTTCGGCAAAGTCACGACGGTGTCGGCACGGGCAATTTTCTCGACCCGATCAAAGGCGGCTTTCATGTAGATCGCGATAAAGTTTTGTGGGCCACCAGCCAATTTCACGCGACGGACGAAGGCGGCCGAACCGTAAAGAGACCGCCCATCGGGCATCCGCAAGGGGCGATAAAAAGGATCATTGTTAGTCATATAGTTTTTTTCCTTATCACTTGCGCGATTGCGCCGCACGGCTAGCACAATGCCGACCGTGAAAAATTTGCCGGGCTCGAAATTCATGTCGCGGCCTACTCGATATGGCGTGGATCGACCCAGATTCAAGTTGCCTTTCAAAATTCAATGCGTCGTGCGCATCAACACGGCACTAGACGAACGATCGTTTTTTTAACCGCCCACCGTCGTGAAGGCTCGACAGGGGGGGTGGGCGTCTGGCATGCTCGGCCCCCTTGCTGTTGGGTTTTTTAAAGGCGGCGATGATGCGATTTTCTGAGATAGTGGCCGAGACGCCGACATTGGACGGTTTGAAGCATCGCTACGCCGAGGTGGATCTCCTGCTGGATCGGGGCGGTGCGGTTGCGCGGGCGGAGGCCTGGACCGCGTGGGATGCGATCCGGCGCGAGGTCGAGACCTGGAACAACCTGACCCAGTTGCGGTTCGAACAGAATACCCGCGACCCTGAGGCCAAGGCCGCGCGCGATTATGCCGATCAGATCATGCCCCAGATCACGGCCCTCGATATTGCCCTGAAAAATCGGTTTCTGGCCGATCCCGATCGCGCCGGGGTCGAAGATCTGGTCGGGCGCCATGCTGTACGGCTGTGGGAATGCGACGTCACCACGTTCGAGCCTGCGATCACGTCCGATCTTGAAGAAGAGGCGAAACTTTCCGCCCGCTATACGGAAATCCTGGCCGGTGCCAGCCTGACGATCAACGGCAAGACGGTCAATTTGGCCGGGATCGAACCCTTCGCCCAGGATCTCGACCGGGCGACCCGGCATCAGGCGGAACAAGCGCGCTGGGCCTTTTTCGAACAGCATGGCGAGACCCTGGATCAGGTGTTCGACGATCTCGTGAAACTGCGCCACGGGATGGCGCAGAAACTCAGTTACGAGACGTACACGCCCCTCGGTTATCGTCGGATGCGGCGGGGGGGGTTAGGCCCCCCCGCCGGCGCGCGCCATCGCGCTGCCGGGGGGCGGGGGGGTGGGGCGCCTGGGGGCGGGCCCCCCCCCCCCGCGGGGCGGGGCCCGGGGGGGGGG
>DAISJD010000215.1:0-2211 GCA_036821645.1 Aliidongia sp. | reverse complement strand
TCGCCCAGGGCGAGAATGATCGTCGGTCGGATTTCTGCAACGAGCGGGCGGAGCCGCTCAAGCGCGCAGGCGAAGCTGACCGGCAGGACCGTGCTATGGATCGCAAGCGGGGTCGACCCATCCGGGGCCATGAGGCGTTCGGGCAGGCGGGCGACGGTTTCGGCGGATGGATTGATTGTCTCGCCGCCGAAAGGCTCGAAACCGGTCACTAAGAGACGCATCAGGAACGAGTCTCCGAAAGAGGGGTCTGGGAAAGAGGCAGGGGGGCAAGCCGCGACAGGCGCAGGGAGACGGCAAGGCCGATCGCTTGCAGGCAGACGAGCAAGACCACCAGACCCGTCCAGGTATAGTCATGAAAGATAAAACCGCCAAGCGTGCCGACGAGGCTAGACCCCAGATAATAGCCAAAAAGATAGAGGGCACTCGCCTGACCGCGTGCCGCGCCCGCCCGGCGTGTGACCCAGGAACTGGCAACGGAATGCGCACCGAAAAAGCAAAACGTGATGAGAACCATTCCGACGATGATCCAGGCCAGCGATGACGACAGGGTCACCACAATGCCGAGCAACAGACCGGCCACCATGACCGGCAGGATGCGACGGCGGCCGTACCGATCGGCCAGAGAACCGGCACCCGCCGATCCGATCATACCGACGATGTAAACCGTGAATAAAATACCTGATTCGCCTGGTGCCAAGTTGAAGGGGGCCGATTGCAGGCGAAACCCCATGTAATTGTAGAGCGTGACGAAACTCCCCATCAGCAGGAATGCCATGAGAAAGAGCCAAGGCAAGCCTGGATCGCCGAACAGGGTCCGCAAGGCTCGCCGATAGAGCCTGAAATCGGTTTGGGTCGCGACGAAAAATCGGGATTCGGGCAAGTTTCGCCAAAATAACCCGGTACAGAGCAGGCCGATCGCCCCCATGCAGCACAGCGCCGCACGCCAGCCGACGAGATCGCTCAACCCGGCTGTCGCAACCCGCCCGACCATGCCGCCGAAGGCGCTGCCCGCGATATAGAGCCCCATGGCCGATCCGATCGAATCGGCGGCGATTTCTTCACCGAGATAGGCCATGGCCACGGCGGGGATACCGCTGAGACTGATCCCCATTAGCAATCGAATGACGAGCAGGTGATGGAAATCGTCGACCAGGGCTGCGGCGATCATGAGGCTGGCCGACGTGAAGAGCGAGGCTGTCATGATCCGTTTGCGTCCGATCCGGTCGGAGAGAAGCCCGGCCAGCATGATGAGGACGGACAGTGCCCCGGTGGTAAACGAGATCACGAGGCTGCTGGTCGCCGGGCTGACGCGGAAGATCCCGGTAAAAACCGGCATCAACGGTTGCGGGCAATAAAGCAGGGCAAAGGCGGCGAAGCCTGCGGCGAACATGGCCAGATTCGTGCGGTGAAAGGCACCTGTGCCGCGTCGGATCGGTGTCGGGTCGAGGGGGGCGTCGCTCACGGGGGGGCGTATCCTTTTGCGCGGGCCTTTTGCGCGGGCATGGCGATTAGCCCGCCTGAAACAAGGGGGCAAGAATCGAAACCCCGAAGATCACACTCTCACCGTACGCTCTTATAGCACGCCGCCGGTTGCGTGAAAGCGCTCTTTCCAGTGTCGCCGGGCCTCGATCTCGGTCCAGGGATCGAGGGGGCCATCCCATAAGGGACCGCGATAGCCGAAACCGACCAATTTGCGGGCGTCCTTCTCGCTCCAATTGGCGAGGCGCACGGCTTCGGTGACGGCGGCGATCCGGTCGGCCTTTTTGACGGCCTTGCGCCATGTCACCGGAATCTCGGCGTTAAAGCCGAGTGCCGAAAGCAGCGCGCGTTCCAGACGATGTTCCAGTTCCTTGTAGGCCCCGCCAAGCACGGCTTTGACGGGGGTCACGACGTCGCCGTAGATCGCTTCGGCCAGATCATGGGAAAGCGCCCACCGGCGTTGGGCGGGGGTTGCCGTCGGCAAGACCAGATCGACGAGGATCTGTTCGACGATGCAACTGTGATGAGCAACGTTGAAACCGACCTCGCCCACGGTTTGTCCACACCACCGGTGAACCCGACTGATCCCGATCAATAGGTCGTTGAGGTCGAGATCGAGCGGGCTTGGATCCAAGAGATGGAGCCTGCGCCCTGACAGCATACGGTGAAAGGTGCGTGGGGCCTCGTGTTCCGACGGCACGCGATGGGCCGCACGCGGGGCGGGATCAAGGA
>DAISJD010000214.1:0-2379 GCA_036821645.1 Aliidongia sp. | reverse complement strand
TGATCATTTTGTTTTTTTGTGAGAAGCGGCGGCCCCCCGAGCACTCCGCCCGGCATATCGTCGGCAGCGTCAGATGTGTATAAGAGCCGGGCCGGCGGTCGATCGGGGCTGCCCAGGCAAAGCCCGCCGGTTCCGGGGCCCCCCGGCCCGGCATCAGCGTCAACAGGGCGGGCAATAAGGTGAGGTTCATCAGGAACGCGATCACCATCCCGGCCCCGGCAATCAGCCCCAATTCCGACACGCCCTTATAATCCGTCGGCAAAAACGACAGAAACCCGACCGCCGTCGCAAGGGCCGCAATGCCGAGCGGCCCAACGATGGCGCGGGCCGTATGGGCAAGGGCGGTCTTATTCACGCGCGCCCGATCGGTGGGGATGCGTCCGCCCGTGACCTCGAACAGATCGGCGCGATAGCGCATGGCGAATTGAATGCTGAAATCGACGCCAAGCCCGATGAACAACACGGCAAACGCGACTGAAATCAGATTGAGCGTGCCGACCGCGACCGTGGCAAATCCGGCCGTCAGGACGAGACCCGCAACCAGTGTCACGGCAATGGCCAAAATGAGACGCGGTGCCCGCAGACCCGCCAACAGAATAACCAAGACCAGACTGAAAGAGCCCAGGGTCGAATAAAGCGCCCCTTCGCTCACACTGGCAAGCTCGTCATCCTGCAACGGCACTTCGCCGGTCAACCGAACCCGCACCCCCCGTTCCGCCAAATGAAGTTCGTGTGCGGTTGCCCGAATGGCATCGCTGGCCGCCGCCCCCGGTGCAAAAGAGGATGGGTCCAATTTGGGCTGGACCAGAATGAAATGGCGCAATTCTTCGGCACGGGGCGGCTTGCCGGTCATCAAACCCGACCAACTGACGGATTTCGGCGTACCGCCCTTTTGCTGGGCATCGACCACCGACTCGATCGATCCGGCAAACAGGGTCAAGGGCCCTTTGAGTTTATCCGCCGTATCCTCTCCCTCTTCAAGGCCGCCCAGGGCCTGATCCAACACCCCGAACAGACCATGGATGCTGGGATCGGCGTCGAGCGGCCCCAACAGGGGCTGGGCCTCGATAATCTGGTCGGTCAGAGCCGAAAGTTCCGGCGGGTCCAGGAACATCAGACCATATTGATTGAAAAAACTGCCGCCATCGGGCCTGCGCACGGCGGTAAACAGATCCGTGCGCTTTTTGAGGGCGGCATAGAGGGCGGCCGTGCCGTCTTCGACTGCATCGGGGTCCGTGCCGTCCAACACGATCGTGGTGTTGAGGGCCATATGGGGAAAAGCCTGATCGAACAAGGCCCCTTGCTTCTGCCATTCGAGATCGGGGGACAGAAGTTTCGCCGTATCGGTATTGACATCCAGGGTATCGACCGTGTGCAGGCCGGAAAGGATGGTCACCCCCAGCACCAAGGCCAAAACGAGGCGCGCATGACGGCTGCTGACAGCAACCAGACCAACCAGAAAACGGACCACCCGCATCACTCCCCAATAAAAAACCCCGCCGACCGATCTTTTTCGCAACCGCGAAAGATCAATCGACAGGGTGTAGTATTATGGATTCTCGGTCAAAACAAGGCAGAGACATCGAGAGCAAAGGGGAAACCGAGCGCCCCCCTCAGGTCGTCATATACCCGAACCGTCATCGCACCGGTTAGAAATGATAGCCGAACCGGACGCCGAGATTGTTGATGCCTTCATTGCGCTTAGCCAGATCCGCGTTGGAAATATGGTTATAGCTCAAGGCGATAGAGTAGGTTTCGTTGATCTGATAGCCGATATCGAGATCTTCGCGGAACAAAATCTCGGAGCCCAGCGACTTGCGCTTGCGCACTTCACTGGGCTCGGTCACGTCGAGTTTACCTGTGTGCAAAGAACCGCCCAGGGTCGCTTCGACATAGAAACCGTCATGGCTGTTGAGGACTTCCTTCAACACGTCGAAACGATAGGTCAGACCGAAATAAGCCTGATTCGTGGTATTGTTGGAGTTGATGAGGAAGCCCAGAACCGGACGGGGCGAATAGATCACGGACAGAATGTCCGGCGAAGCGAACACGAATTCGAGGCCGGAATCGACGCCGCTTTCCTTGCCGTGGCCGCCGAGGCTGATATCGTGCTGATAGACGCCGAGGCGAATCTCATCGAGCGGCAGGAGTTTTTTCTTTTCTTCCTGAGCGAAAGCGACGGGGGCCAGCGCCGATACGGCGGTCAGGGCACAGGCGAAAGCAAGAGCAAGGCGGCGCATGGAACCTCTACGGCTGGTAAACCGAATGTGACGATGCCTGCGACACTACCGTGCAATGCAGTTTAGTTCCAGCGGTTAGAACCCCAAAAAACGGCAAAACTCGTGCCAACCGGCCCCCCGCCCCCCCCAAGTCTCGCCC
>DAISJD010000213.1:0-2432 GCA_036821645.1 Aliidongia sp. | reverse complement strand
CCAGCGCCTTCAACAGATCGTCGGTGACCTCGATCGGCTGGCCGCTCTTGGCCCGTTCGATCATGGCGGCAGGATCGCGCAGCGCCTCATCCACGGCCCGGCGCATCAGGATCTGGGCCGTCGGATCGCCTTGATAGTACAGCAAGGTCATGCCCGGATAGGTCAATTCGGCCAGCATGACAGCCGTGGCAACCGCCTTATTGCCATCACCCTTGTGCGGCACATCCCACATCTTGTAGTTGTAGGGCAGCAAATTCTGGGCATAAAGATAGGCCCGCGCCGCCAGCACGCCGCGCATATCGGGTTCCAGCCCAAATTCCTGCATGACCGCCCGAACATCCGATCGTTCGCGATAGCGGTCGATTTCTGTGAAACCGATGGCCGCACCAACAAGCGCAGGCAGTGCGCGCAAGGCAAGGCTGAAGGCCTCCGCCACCACGGCACCCATGCCGCTTAGGAAGGATGGGGTAACAGGCGGTTCGACCGGCGGCGGCGATGCGGTGGGCGATCCGGGCGGCGATGCTGGGGGCACCAGGCGCAGCGGCGGTCTTGGCCGTACCGGCGCACCGGGCGGCTCGCCCCCTGGCGGTGGGGACGGTTGTGGCAGGGCCTGGGCCAGTTCGAGGAAGGCCGGGGGCGCGCCATCGCCAGCCAGCCGGTCATCGTCGGGGTTTCTGAGATACCGCGCGTGTCCATCGCCCCCAGGGTCACCCAGTGGATCGCCCATCCCGTCCGCTGATCCAGCACCGGCCCCGCCATCCCGCACCCATTGCCCGCCGCCCGGCCCGGATGGGCGGCGCGGTTGGCCCGGATTGTAGCCCCGTTTCCAGAGGATATCGCCCGTCTCGGTGATGACCATCTTGCCCAATGCGTCGGGTGCCAACCCGGCATCGAGCAACCCACCCGCCAAAAACAGGCGATGGACGGCTGCCCGATCGGGTAGCGGCGGCAGGCGGGCGAAGGCCAGATGGATCAAGGCTCGCGTCTCGTCCCTCTCGTTCCAGGCCCGTGCCGCCCGGTCGATATGGGGCAGCACATCTTCGGACACAGCCGCGTCATAGGCGGCCCCGAGCAACGCCACCACGCGCATCCGCGACCCATCGTCAAGGCGGACCCGACCGTCAGGGGCCGCCTTCACCAACACCGTGCCCGCTCCGCAGCACAGACCCGCCTCGGTAAAGCGCGGGCTATAGTCGTAGGTTCGGTGTCGTACCTTCTCATGCCAGATCTGATTCAGGTCATCCGCAAGCCGCCCCACTGCCCTACATCCCTCTTTGTTCATAGAACAAATAAGAACATAAAGGGTTGTCGGTGCGTGTCAAGCAAAATCCCTATAAAATTCTATTTTTGTTCTTTAGAATGCTGCCATCCCCCCCTGTTGCCAAGAAACCGAAATGTTGCTTTTTTGCATCATATATATCCGATTACGGAACTATCACGCAAATTGATCATTTTCAGGCTTGCAGCAATCCCGCAGACGGGGCAAATTCTCACCCGATCGATGCGGTGGCTATCCTCTGGGCGTCCCCGCCTTGAGCCCCACCCCATCGATATTCACCCCCCGTCCACAACCCTTAACGCAAAAGGAGGCACCGCATGCTGACCATTTTTGACTATGGCACCGATCGCCGCATTGTCACCGCACCCATGGCTGGTTCGTGGTGTCGTCCAATTCCTGGCCATCGATCGGGGATGCCATCCCGTGAAACGGGCACCGAGCCGGGAACGCGCAAATGGGTTGGGATCGAAAGGGCTTGGCGCCTTTCGATCCAGAGTATCGGACAGGGGTTGGATGATGAGTTTGTTGGTGAAATTCTGGGGCGGTCGCCAGTTATACATTGAACGCGATCAATGGTCTTCGACGCAAAAAAGCTTTGTGCCCGAATGGCACATCCATCGACAGGAAATCTTACTTTGGATCGGACGTTGGCACATGATTTATACGCCGTCCACCTGGGCGGCTCGACCGAGGCGGCTTCCTAATGGACGAACCCAATAAGGTTGACGAAATCGCCATTGCCATGCGGATTTTGGAACAGTTCCGCCGCCTGGATTCCGATATGCCGATCCAATATGCCCTGTCGTTTCTGACGATCGCCCGCCATGAAGGTCTGTCCATGGGCGATCTGGCGCAGCGGCTCGATATCGCGCAATCGTCCGCCTCGCGCAATATCGCGGCCTTGTCGCGGTGGCATTCGTTCGGCAAGCCCGGCCACGATCTCATCGAAGCCCGCGAAGACCCGCGCGAGCGTCGGCGCAAGATCGTCAGTCTGACCCAACGGGGGCGGGCGTTGATCGATAATTTACGGGCCATCATTACCGGCGGATCGATTCCGCCGGCCTTGCCTGGCATCAATCCGGCTCTGCTCGAACCGGGTGCGCTTGGTTCCCTCATCCCTCAAACACACACCACCCTGCCCTAACACCTACCC
>DAISJD010000212.1:0-2479 GCA_036821645.1 Aliidongia sp. | reverse complement strand
ACGCCGATCCCTGGTGAGGCGATCGTCCATAAGACGCGGGCCGACAGTTTTTTCGGCACAGATCTCGATGCGCGCTTGCAGGCATGGGGGGGCAAGACGGTGATCTTGGTTGGGTTTATGACCCATAATTGCGTGGCGGCGACGACGGTCGGCGCTATCGAACATGGTTATCAGCCGATCATTATCGGCGATGCGACGGCGACGCGCGATCTGCCCAACCCGCTTGGGGGGCCGGTTCAGACGGCGGCGATGCTTCAGGCGGCGTGTCTTGCCGGGCTTTCCGATACGATGGCCCAAATCTTGGCGACGGACGCCGTGATCTGAGGGGCCGGATCAGGTCAAAAGGGGGGGATCGGTCCGGAATTCAGAGCAGGAAGAATCCGATCGTCACCCCCGCCATCACCCCGGTTGCAAGCCAGCCCAAGAGGATCATCGACCAGGGCAGGGTCAAGCTGCCCATGACCTTGGGATTGACGGCAATCACCATCATCACGGCCATGAGGGGGGCCGCCAAAATACCGTTGACCACCGCACTCCAATAAAGGGCCTTGATCGGGTCGAGGGCGGTGAAATTCAAGGCGGCCCCGCCGAGTGTCGCGAAGGCGATCACGCAATAAAACGCGATAGCTTCGCGCGGTTTGCGGCTCAACCCTTCGACCCAGCCGAACATTTCGCTCACCCCATAGGCGGCGGATCCGGCCAGGACCGGAACGGCCAAAAGGCCGGTGCCGATAATTCCGACGGCGAACAGCCCGAAGGTAAAGTCGCCCGCAATCGGGCGCAGGGCTTCGGCAGCCTCCGATGCCGTCGTGATCGTCGTGATGCCGCCAGCATGCAGGGTGGCAGCGGTGGCAAAGATGATGAAGATCGAGATGAGATTGGAAAACCCCATGCCGACCATCGTGTCGGTGCGGATTCGCGCCAATTCCACCCCGGCCTCGGTCGGGGTGACGCACAGGGCTTTCACATGGCGGCGATGTTGTTCTTCGACTTCTTGACCGGCCTGCCAGAAAAATAAATAAGGACTGATCGTGGTGCCGAGGATGGCGACCATGGCCATAGCATGATCGCCGTCGAAACGCACGGTTGGGACCAGTGTATCGTAGAGGGCGGCCCCCCAGGGGACGTGGGCGGCAAACACGACCCCGACATAGGCAAACAGCGACAGGGTCGACCATTTCAGCCATCCGGCATAACGGTCGTAGCTGATCATCGTTTCAAGCAGGATGCAGAACAGACCGAACAGCACGGCATAAAGCAACACCGGCCCGCCGATCAGCAGGCCGAGGGCCGCCCCCATGGCACCGAGATCCGCCCCCAGATTGATGACATTCGCAATCAGCAACAAGGCCACAACCCCACGCAGCAGCGGGATCGGGTAATGGAGGCGCAGATTTTGGGCGATCCCCATACCGGTGACGCAGCCGATCCGGGCGCTCACCGCCTGGATGACTGCCATCAGCGGGAAACTGAACAGCATGACCCAGGCAAGGGCATAGCCGAATTGAGCGCCGATCTGACTATAGGTTGCGATCCCGCTCGGATCGTCGTCGGCAGCCCCCGTCACCAGCCCCGGCCCTAAGGATTTCAGCAGGGAAGGAGATGTCGCCTGCGGGACAACAAGCGGGTTTGATCGGTTTTGCATCGTGTCTGTCTCGATCTGCGCGATCATTTAAAAAGACAATATATCATAAAAATGATCATAATATGTAACATGTAAAATTATTTTTTGTAAACTCAAACTATTTTATTTTAAAAGAAGAATTTATTGACTTTGATTCAAGGTTTTATTTCATAAATATTACAGTTTTTCCTGACGGTTGCTGGGAATTGCCCGCAGCAGATATTTGCTGAGATAATGAGACGCAACGATTAAGGCAACCCCGGCGACCGCGGTGATCATCCAGGACGATTTACCGCTGAGAACATCGCTGCCGAGAGCCCCGGCCAGGACGGCCCAGATGGTATTGGGCAAAAGCCCGATGAAACTGCCGACGAGATACGAGAGCGTACTGATTTCGGTGAGGCCGAAGGCGTAATTGACGGGCGTATGGGGGAGAACCGGCAGAATGCGCAAACCGGCGACCGCGATCCACCCGCCTTGATCCAGACGGCGATTGAAGCGATCCATGTGACCGAGATAGGGCTTGAACCATCGATGGCGCCTGAGATGGCCGCCCATGAACCGGGCAAGGCCGAACCCAGCCAAGGATCCGGCCATCGCTCCGATCGTGGTCATGACAATGCCGAGGAATGGGCCGAACATGAGGCCGGCGGCAATGCCGAGCAACGTGCGCGGAATGAAAAACAGGCTGGCGATCACATGAGCCGCCACGAAGAGAAGCGGGGCCCAATCGCTGCCGCCGAGGGTGGTTTTCAGGTTTTCTGGCGAAAAAAAACCGGGATTGCGCAGGATCAGGGTAACGAGAACGAGCGCGGCGGCGATCAGCAGGCCCTGGACTAGGCGACGGCCTAACAT
>DAISJD010000211.1:0-2620 GCA_036821645.1 Aliidongia sp. | reverse complement strand
CCGGTGATGAGCCCGGAGGCAAGACAGCCGGACAAGGCGGCGGGGGCCACGGACGAGAGCAGACGTAGGCCCAATCCGGCCCGGCGTTGGACGGGGGGACGGGGGGCGGAAACGGTACCCAAGGGGATCAAGGCCGACAGCGCCAGCCCAGCCGTCAGCCAAAAACCGAACGACCCGTCGATCGGGATCCATTGCAACAAGGATTGACCCGTCCCGCTCGCCACTTGTTCGATCAGGATATAAAGCGCCATGACGCGCCCGCGCCGATCGGGGGGACTCTGCTGATTGAGCCAGCTTTCCGTGACCAAAAACATGCCGCCGACCCCAAGCCCGCCGATAAGGCGCAGCCCCGACCAAGCGACGGCCCCAGGCATCATCGGCAAAAACGAAATGGAGCCCACCGTCGCCAGAACCGCGAGCAAAAACCCAAGGCGATAGCCAAGACGCGCGACCACCGGGCCGCCACCCCACGATCCCGCCATGAAACCCGTGAAATAGGCGGTCCCAACCCACCCGATCGCAACCGGGGAAAAACCGTCCGCCGCCATGCGCAGGGCCAGGAAATTCTGCAACAAGCCATTACCGATCAGCAGCAAGCTCATGCTGGCCAGCAAGCCGCCGACGGAAAAAAACAGGCCGATCACGACACGGGCGGGACCGGTGGCGGCACGCCGTCGCCCGATGAGGCGGAATCGGGGCCATGGTTGGGGGCCTCCCCGTTGCTCTGACCCGGCCCTTGCCCCTTGCCCAGCGTGCGATAGCGGCTCAGCAAGCGTTCCATACTGCGCCCCATGGCAAGATTGAGGTCAGGATTACGGTCGAGCGCCGATAATAGAAACCCCGCCGCCTCCAGGGTTGAGACACTGTCCCGGCGCGGCTCTTTGCGCAGGCGGCCATAGCGCGATGGCCTGCCGATATCGAGCACGATCCGCCGCAGTTTCAACAGCCACGCATTGCGCCACCACAGAGCCTTGGCCTGGGACCATGTTCCGTCCAAGACGATGATCCCGTCGAGATCGGCAAGGCCCGTCTCCTGATCGGGGAGCGGCACGCCCTTGCGGTCCAGCACGGTGATCGCCCGCTCGGGGATCGCCTTGGCCGATCCGAGATAGAGAACGGCCCATTTTTTCGGATCGACGGCCCGGCCCACGGCGGCGGCCAGATTGGGCCAGGACAGACCGACGGCCAGTTTGCCCGAAACGAGGTGACTGAGGGCAAGACGCGCCGTTCCCAATTCCCGGTCCTGTTCCTGAGGATGTTGCAGGATCAGCAGAAACACGCGATTGGCGACGGGCTCGATCTCGGCACATTGGCAGAGGGTGCTGGATTTCAAGCAGGTGGGACAGGCCGCCCCGACCGCAAGGTCAGAGCCGCCAGCAGAAAAGGAAGGATCAGTCATAGGCCCCAATCAACCCGGTTTTTTTGCCAAGGTCGAGCGAAAAAAAATACCGCCCGCAAGGCCGCCCGGAACATGCCGATTTTTCCCAATGAAACCAAGGATTGATAGTGGAAATAATGCCCGTTTTACGTCAGTCTGAGATCGTGGATTGTCGGGGATGGCGGGCGATGACGAATATCGTGATTTTGACGGGGGCCGGGATCAGTCAAGAATCAGGACTGGACACGTTTCGCACCCAGAATGGGATCTGGTCCAAAGTACGCTTGGAAGATGTCGCAACCCCCGACGGTTTTGCCCGTAACCCCGGCCTCGTCCATGATTTCTATAATGCCCGCAGGCGCGCCCTCACCGATCCCGCCATCATCCCCAATGCCGCCCACCAGGCCCTCGCCCAATTGGAGGCCGCGTGGCCGGGCCAGTTCCTGTTGGTCACCCAGAATATCGATGACCTGCACCAACGGGCGGGATCGCGCAACCTTTTGGCGATGCACGGCGAATTGCGCAAGATCCGGTGCGACGCCTGTGGCGCCTGCCTCCCGTGGGACGATGATCTCAGCCTCGACACGCCATGCCCGGCCTGTGCCATTGCGGGGCAATTGCGCCCCCATGTCGTCTGGTTTACCGAAATGCCGTTTCATCTCCATCAGATCGGCCGGGCCATCGCCAAGGCCGATCTGTTCGTGTCGATCGGCACCAGCGGCCATGTCTATCCGGCCGCCGGTTTCGTGGCCGAGGCCCGCCACCACGGGGCCTTGACCGTGGAACTCAATCTCGAACCGTCGGCAGGCAGCTTTCAATTCGACGAGGCGCTTCACGGCCCAGCCACCGAAATCGTCCCGGCCTTCGTCGACCGGTTGTTGGCAAGCGATCTTATGCGGGCCGCATCGCCCTGACCCGCCTCTCGATCCTTCGGCCAAATCTCACAAGCGCAGACGACGAAACAGAGATTCCGGCAGGAACCGAACGATGACCATGATCAGCCACCAAATCGGTCGGACATAGACGATAGACCGCCGCCGCCGAACCGCCGCCGCCACCGCATCGGCGACCTCGACCGGCTGTGCCGTCAAGAGGGGCGGCAAGCGCATGCCCGCCGTCATGCGGGTGGCGACAAACCCCGGTTTGACCGTGATCACGCGAATGCCGAGCGGCGTCAGGCGATTGCGCAAACCGGACAAAAAGGCGGTCAGCCCCGCCTTGGCCGAGCCGTACGTATAATTG
>DAISJD010000210.1:0-2691 GCA_036821645.1 Aliidongia sp. | reverse complement strand
GCCCTGTTCGAGGCGATTGCCCGACTTTTGCTGTTGACCGCGCGGATCCCCTCCGGCGGGGATGCGCGCGCTCAACTGCTGGCGGCGCGCTGCACTGACCGTGCAGCCTATTTTGCCGGTCAGGGTGCGATCGCGACGGGATTGCCGGACGGGGAGAGGGCGGGCTTTGACGCCCCGACGCCCTATGCGCTTGCCGCTACGCTGGATGAGATCGATCGGGTCTTGCAGGGGTCTCATCGGGGGGCGACGCCGAAACCGGCATCGCGGCAATCGATTTTTATCCCTGGTGCCGTCGACAATCGCGATCATCGGCGCTTTGCCTTGAAAACGACGCTCGCTGTGATGTTGGCCTATGTGATCTATACGAGTTGCCAATGGCCGGGGATCAGCACGGCGGTTACGACCTGTTTTTTCGTGGCCTTGGGCAGTGTCGGCGAGACGGTCCATAAACTCGTGTTGCGGCTTGGCGGTGCGGTGATTGGCGGGCTTGGGGCGGCCGCCGTCTTGGTCTGGCTGATCCCGTGGATGACCGATATTGGCGATCTTGCCCTGCTGATCATGGGGGTAAGCTGTCTGTGTGCCTGGGTTGCAACCAGTAGCGAGCGCATTGCCTATCTCGGCATGCAAATGGCCTTCGCCTTTTATCTGGGCGTTCTGCAAGGGTATGGCCCGAATACCGATCTCATCGTGTTGCGCGATCGGGTCATGGGGATTCTCCTCGGCCATTTTCTGATGACGGTCATTTTCAGTCTGATCTGGCCGATCCGGGCGGTCGACCGGTATCGGCAAAATCTGGGCAAGGTTTTGTTGGGATTGCAGGTTTTTTTACAAGCGCCAGACGATCGGGACACCCACCCAGTGTTGACGATTACGACTGCCCTGGTCGAGGGTGAGAAACTGCGTCAGATGATGTATTTTGATGGTGCTGCCATGATCGATGCCTTGAACGCCCTTGAAGAGTCGGTTTATGTGTTAATAGATGATATTGTTTTTAACAAAATTGACGATATTCAACGCGTAAATATGAGTCATTCTTTGAATAAAGAAGCAAAATTATTGCTGAATTTCGAAAAAGCGCAGGCTGTATTTTTAGAGACCCCTGAAAATAGGTTTGAAATGGATCTTCACCATGTCATGGTTCGCGCCCGTGCGCTCGTTTAGTCGGTCATGGACCCCGAGGGTCGCGCTCTCCCTGCTGCTGCTGGCGGCCGGTTGTGCCGATCGGTCGGTGCCGGTCGGGCCGCCACCCGCTGGCGGGGATGGTGCAGCCCGCCCGCTTGGACGCGCGCTCGATTTACCGCCGACAATGGTGGCGTCGGGGGCATCAGTCTCGCCATCAACATCGGGGCCGATCCCGGTTTTGGCCGATCGCAGGCCGCTCGACCCGACCCGGACCTATGATCTTGCGGGGTTGATCGACTATGCCCTCGCGAACAATCCGGAAACGCGTGAGGCATGGGAAAAGGCGCGTCAAGCGGCCCTGGCGGTCGGTTTGGTCGAGGCGACCTATCTGCCGCAATTATCGGCGGAAGTGATCGGCGGGGTACAACACACCCCCTTGCCGATCCCCAAAAGCTTGATCAAACGCGGGTTTTTTACCAGTGATACCCGCGAGATCCTACCAACCTTAGTCGCGAAATGGCTGCTGTTCGATTTCGGTCAGCGCGCTGGTGCCGAACAGGCGGCCCGCGCCGATGCGTTCGTCGCCAATGTCGGGTTTACCGCCGCCCATCAGGCGGTGATCCTGGCGGTCAGTCGGGATTATTTTCTGTTGGGGGCCGCCCGCGGTCGTCTTCGTGTCGGCGAGGCCGCGCTTAAAACTGCCGAAACCATCGAAGCGGCGACGGCCCTGCGCAAAGTCCGGGGCTTTGCAACAACGCTCGATCTTGCCGATGCCCATCGCCAAACGGCAAAGGCAGCCCTGACCCTGGAACGGGCGCGCGGGGCGGAACGCACGGCCTATGCCAACTTGATCGCCAGTTTGGGTGCTCATGCGCCCCCTCTCTTGACCGTGGTCGAGAGTGCCGACCTCCCCGTGCCGGAACGGCTCTCGACTTCCCTTACCGCTTTGATCGACGAGGCCATCCAGCAGCGACCGGATCTCCAGGCGGCAAGCGGGAAAATCCGCCGTGCCGAGGCTATGGTCGATGCGGCGCGTGCCCGGTTTTATCCGACGATCGGCGTCGAGGGACAGCTCTATAAGAATATCGGCAGCGTCAGCACGGATAAAAACGGGACCTTTTCGGTCGACGAGCCGGGCTTTGGGGTTTTTTTCTGGTTGAACCTGCCGCTTTTTGATGGCGGTACGCGACAAACCGGCGTCGACATCGCCCGATCGGAACTGGCCGCCGCCCGCAATTTTCGCGACAAGATCGAAGACGGCATCGCGCAACAGGTCACGACCGCCTATGAGGCGCTGTCGAGCGGCTTTGCCGAATATCGGGCAAGCCAAGTCCTGACCGAGGCGGCCCAAACCGCCTACGATGCCGCCTTCGATGCGTATCGCCAAGGGGTTGGCACCTATACCGATCTCGTCGCGCGGGCCACGCGCTTGGATGAGGCTAGATCCGACCGGGAAGATGCCCATGCCGCCGTTTTCATCGCCGCAACGTCTCTTGCTTTTGCTACCGGGACCTTGCGTCCGCCGGAATAGGAATTTTTACGCCCCCGTCATTTCTGCCCATCCCACCG
>DAISJD010000209.1:0-2704 GCA_036821645.1 Aliidongia sp. | reverse complement strand
CGCCCCGCCCGTGCCCGTGCCCGAGAGCATGCCTTGCAGGCGGCGTGCTCTTCAACCTTTATCGCACCTGCATGGCTGACCGGATGGGGAGGGGTACGTGCATTTTATCCAAATTTAATCACTATTAAGCTGTAATCCCACCCGCATATTCTTTCTTTCCAATCCAGGGGTGGCAGCGTGGCACGATTAGAATCCCTGGCACAAGCACAAGGTCCGGTGACGGCCCATGTGATTTTCCTGCACGGCTTGGATGGGTCCGCCTATCGCACCTGGATGGCGGATGAGAAGAATGCCGACAGTCTTTGGCCCGTCTGGCTGTCCGAGGACGATCCGGGTCTTGCCATCTGGTCGGTCGGATACGATGCGGCCCGTACGTCCTGGCGGGGTCATGCCATGGCGCTTGCCGATCGGGCAGCCAATATCCTGGCCATTCTGCGGACAACGACGGCATTGAATGAGGGTTCCCTCATCCTGATCGGTCACAGTTTGGGCGGTCTCGTCATCAAACAGATGCTGCGCACCTTGGACAGTCAGGCAAGAAACGATCCCACCGCCAAGCGGTTTCTGGATCGCGTGCGCAAGGTCGCGTTTCTGGCCACCCCCCATGCCGGGGCCGATCTCGCCCAATGGGTGGTTAATCGCCTGAGATTCATCTGCCGTCCGACACCTGCCACCCAAGCCTTATTGCGCAATGATCCGAACCTGCGCGATCTTAATCAATGGTATCGGAATTTTGCCCCCGACCAGGGGATCGCCCATCTGGTCTTGTGCGAAACAAAACCGACCTATGGCGCTGTCATGATCGTAGAGCCGGATAGTGCCAATCCCGGTCTTCCTGGCGTCACGCCGTATCCGGTCGATGAAGATCATATTTCGATCGCCAAACCGTCGAGCCGAGAAGATAACGTCTACCACTTTGTCCAGGATTTCGTGCACCGCCCCGTCGCGCCGATCGATCCCACACCCGTGCCCTATACGAAAACAGACAGGATTTCTGTCGAGATCGACGATCGACAGATCCGCGTCAATTTTCCAACCCCATCGGCCCCACAATGGCGCACGGATCTGGACCTGCCCTGGCACGCCTTAACCGAGGCGGTGCAACCGGGGGATGGTGGTTTCAATCTGTTCGATGCGCTGCGCTGGAATTTCCGCCTGACCGACACGCTCTATGGTCGGGATGAAGATGAAAAAAAGATGATCGAATGGGCCGAACACGCGGCGATGCGCCCGACCGCACGGCTCATCTGTGGGGTGGGCGGATCGGGCAAGACCCGCCTTGCCGCCACCGTGGCCGACACGCTGCGGGGCAGGGGGTGGGTCGCCGGGTTCTTGAAACCGGGCACGCCGATGCGCCTTGATCTCAGCCGGGCCATCGGCGTGTTTCTGATCCTGGATTATCCCGAAGAAAATCTCGACCTCACCCGCCGGATCATCGACGAATTGGGCCGGGTCGAAACACCCCCCTGCAAGATCCGCCTGTTGTTGCTGTCGCGCCGGGATTTCAATCATTGGGAAGAAGAAATGCAGCCGCTCGCCGGGCGGTTCGGCCAACACCCGATCGCCACACCCGGCGAACTTACCCCCGAGGATGCGGTGCACGTAATCCGCGCAGCCGCAACCCGCTTTGCCGAGGCGGCGGGTTTGGGCGCACCGGCCCTCGATCGCGCACGAGATTGGGTGAGAGAACGATCACACCATCGCTTGCCGCTTTTTGCCGCCGCCGCCGGGATTCACGCGGTCCTCGCCCCGAAAGCCGCCTTCGGCATCGACGGCACGGCGATCATCGGGGATCTGGTGACGCGCGAATGGAACCGCGTGCGTCAGGCGTCCAAGAAATTGGGTCTCGGTAAGGACCTCTTGGGCAGGCTCCTGGCGCTGGCCATTCTGACCGATCGGGGCTTGAACACCGCCCGAGTCAAGGAATTGGTGGCACAGGGGGGCGAGGGCCACACGCCGGAAGCATATTTGGCGATCATCGCTCAATCCCCCTGGTGGCGGGCCGGGTTCCTCATCCGCCTGCAACCGGACCGGCTGGCCGCCGGGTTCCTGCACCGCGCCCTCTTCCCTGCCGCCCACCCGGACGGGGATGACCGCCTGCCGACGTGGATCGCAATCGCCCTCAACGGGGCCGAATCCGGCTTCGGCGATCGGTTGGGCCGTTTGCTTTTCGATCTCGATACCTTGGGACTGACGGCGGGCGGTAAAAGCCTGGAATGCTGCCTCACCCGGATGATCGAGGGAGATTCGGCACGGGCAGAGCGGTTTGAGCTGCTGGCACAAAGTGACGTTTCTTACACCGCCGCCGGTTTTGCTACGACTGTAGCCTTGGCTCTGGCGCGGTTACAAGGTCAGGAACACGATAAGGTGGCTGGTTATTTAACCAATGCCTCTAACTATCTCGGCAGCACTGGAAAGCACGAGCTGGCGCTGGCCTGTGCCCAAGAAGCCGTCGATATTTACCGCAGATTGGCCGCAGACCAGCCCGAAGCCTTTTCGCCAGATCTGGCAGCTTCCCTCAACAATCTCGCCATCCGTTTATCAGAGGTTGGGCAGCGGGAGGCGGCGCTGGCCTGCGCCCAAGAGGCCGCTGACATTTACCGCAGATTGGCCGCAGACCGGCCCCTGGCACTGTCCCTCAACAACCTTGCCAGCTTTTTGTCAGGGGTTGGGCAGCGGGAGGCGGCGCTGGCCTGCGCCCAAG
>DAISJD010000208.1:0-2754 GCA_036821645.1 Aliidongia sp. | reverse complement strand
CCCCCTGCACCCCCCGCGCCACCATCAACCAGCCAAGCGTCGGTGCGACCCCACAGCCAAGCGAGGCCAGCGTGAACAGGGCGATCCCGATCAACAACAGCCGCCGCCGCCCGATCAGATCGCCCAGGCGTCCGGCACCGACGATCAGGGTGGTGATGCTAAGCAGATAGGCCAGAATAACCCATTGCGCATCCTGAAACCGGGCGGCAAAGGCTGCGGCAATGGTGGGCAGGCCGGCATTGGCGATGCTGGTATCCAAGGATGGCATCACCATCGATAGGGCGAGACCGGCAAGCGCCCATGGCAGGGATGGGGTCTGTGACGGGGGAAGATCGGTCGGATCGGACATCGAAGACACCGCGCAAAAGGGGCCGAAATCGGCGAGACCAACAGAATAGGCGGGCTTTTGATGCGGCGGAACACGCCCTCTATACAGTATATAGGTGCATGAAACGCCCTCTCTTAGCTGGGGCGCGCGGATGGGGCCTCCAACCCAGGCAAGGCGGGAGAATACGGGTGCCGGATTTGAACTTATTGATCACGCTCGATGTCTTGCTGAGAGAGGGCAGCGTCGCCAAGGCGGCAAAACGCCTGCGTCTCAGCCCCTCGGCCATGAGCAGGACCCTCGCCCGGTTGCGGGCCGCCACGGGCGATCCGTTGTTGGTGCGGGCCGGGCGCGGTCTGGTGCCGACACCGCGTGCAGAGGCCCTCGCCGCCGAGGTTGCAAGCTTGGTCGAGGCCGCAACGGCAGCCCTCAGCCCGGCAGCGACGCTCGATCTTGCGACCCTGTCACGGACTTTCACGATCCGCGCCCGCGACGGCTTCGTCGAGACGTTCGGCCCGGCCCTGATCGCGCGGGTCGCCCACGCGGCACCGGGGGTGCGGCTTTGCTTCGTGCCGAAACCGGATAAGGATAGTGGGGGCCTGCGCGATGGACGGATCGATCTTGAAACCGGCGTGTTAGGCGATGGCATGGGGCCGGAAATACGCATGTCGCCGCTGTTTCGCGACCGCTTCGTCGGGGTCGTTCGCCATGACCATCCCCTGTGCGAAGGGGCGATCACGCGCGAGCGCTATGCCGCAGGCTTGCATGTGCCGGTTTCGCGGCGGGGATTGGAGCGGGGACCCATCGATGCGGCCCTTGCAACCGACGGGCTCACCCGGCAGATTGGTGCCGTGGTCGGCGGTTTTTCCGAGGCTTTGGCCGTGGTGCGGGGATCGGATCTCATCGCAACGGTACCGGAACGGGTCACGGTTTCGGGCCGGGCAAATCTCTTCAGCTTTGATTTGCCGATCCCGTTGCCGGCACTTGCGATCAGCCTTTTTTGGCATCCGCGTCATCAGGCGGATCTGGCCCATATCTGGATGCGGGGCTGTATTGTGGATGTGTGTCGTTAGGTTTTTTTAGAGTTGGATGCGAGGACGTGCAGTCCCTGAGAGGACAGAATGACTGGCTCCCGGCGATGGAGATGCCCGCGATCGTTATCTCAGCATCGGTTTCGCAGACGCCCGCCATCACCCGAGCCTTTTCTGCAACCGGACAATGTCTGCCTTCAACTGGTTAAGCGCCTCCGCATGATCGGTCGTCGCTGACAAATACCACGTGACACAGATTGCGTCGAAAGCCTCTTCCATGCGCGTCATGACACCGAGAATGAGGCGACCATCAGGCTGCTCAGTGATACACGCCAAATCCGGTTTCGGGCGCAATCGACAGCAGCTCACAGGCGATATTCCTTGGGGTAGGTGACGGCAAGCGCGCCTAACGAGCCCCGATACGGGCAAGCACTTCGGGGGTAATTTCATAGTCCGCGATGGCCTGGTGATGGTCGAATACGCCGCAGATCTCCCGCTGGACAAAAAATTTCCACGCCGCATCCGCTGCGGAATCGACAAGTTGCGATCGCTCTGGCGCTGTCGACTGGACGGTTCTTAGTCTTTTCATCGCGGCCTCAACGTCACGCCCAAGCCGACCGAGTGCAAGCGCCCGCTCCTGCGCAATTTCGACCGCGAGTACGCTCAGGCCTGTTTCGAACTGGGGCGAACTTGCGAGATTTTGAGGCATTCTAAGCGACACAGTGAGATCCTGCTTTTATCGACGCGCACACAGTCTCAGATTTTTAATAGGAGTATAAAAAAACATCCTAAGAGTTAAAACAAAAAAACAGAATTTGAGTTACACCAAATAGAATTTGATTATCTATCTAAGTAATTTAATAAAATTTTATCATTATAATTAAAATTCATGCCTTGAAAAAATTGTATTTCCTCTTATCTAGAACTATCCATTGCAACGGGAGATAATGAGATGGGATCTGATCATTCTTCAAGTAAAAAATTTGACGCCTCGGAAAAAACCAAAGCATTAAGACCAGATATTGACCTAACAAATGAACAAATAGACAATGTGAGGAGAATGAGAAAGGATGGTCATGAATTTGATTATATTGAAAAGAGATTAGGTATCACAAACGAACAAGCTAAATTAGCAGCCGCCAATCTAAGAACGCGTAGAGATAGCAAGACGCGATTAACTATTAATGTTCCACCACAAGTTCATGAGTATATCAAAAATAAAAAAGATAAAAATGAAACAATGGGCGAAGCCTTAGCCCGGCTGATTAATGTCGATATCGCATTATAGTTTTTTTTGCAATAAAAAACCCGCCTCGGTCTAGAAGTCTGAGGCGGGATTGGGATTGGATGCGGGGGCCAGATTTGAACTGACGACCTTCAGGTTATGAGCCTGACGAG
>DAISJD010000207.1:0-2775 GCA_036821645.1 Aliidongia sp. | reverse complement strand
CGCCGGTTTTGGCGCGGCTCTTGCGGCTTCGGGTCGAACTGGCCCTGCCGCCGGGGATCGAGCGTCTGGCGCGGTTTGCCGCACTCTGGCGCGCGCGCGTGCAGGCAGCACTCCCGGAAGAGACGAAACGTCGGCGGTTTTGGGAAAGTTTTTTGACGGGTCCGCTTGCCGCTCGGATCGAGGCCGGTGAGCTGGAACCGGATCTCGCCCCCCTGATCGCGCGGGCCGATATGGACCCGGCCGCCGTCGGACGCGACGTCCTGTTCGTGCCGATCGATGACCCGGAATCGGTCAGTTTGCGCGTCGTGCGTGCGTTGCAGCGGGCCGATGACATCGTGCATAGCCCGGATATTCCGGCACTGATCCTCGATCTCGCCCGCCGGGATGCGACCCGCCATGTCTTGAGCGGGCCGCTTGAGACCACGCTCGCCGGGTTGGCGGCCGATCGCACGGTTTTGGTCTTACTGCCGCAAGGAACCGTGGCAACCCCGATCGACAAAGGGGTTTCGAGCCAACCTGGGATGGGCTACCGTCCGGCGGATGCGGGGCTTCTTGCGCGCGCCCACCATTGAACCGGTTGTCTTAAGATTTCGGGCTCGAAGTGACCGGTTCCGGGTTGATCGAGGTGGGGTCGGTTACCGCATTGGTGAAATCGGGACTTGCGATGCTGGCTGCATCGGGGATTTGGGTGTTGATTGCGCCCAATTTCGCATCGCGTTTCTGGGCCACGAGAAGGTCGCGCCGGGCGGCATCGCTCATCAGGAAAAACGCCCCGGCCGGGGTGGGCAGGCCCACGAGATTAGGCCGCTTGATCGGATATGCCCGGAAATTGCCGAGATAAACCGTTTCGCGTGCTTTCACGGTAAAGGGGATCGAGAACGGCTTGTTCGGTCCATAGGTTTTGGCGATCAGGCCGCGATCTTCGATCTGAAAATTATAGAGTTCATAGGCACCGGGGGCGAGGCGGGCGGTGCGGACGACCCCGTGATCTTCCGGGGTTGCGTAATCGAGGGTCGAATCGAATTGGCCGGTCAGTTGAACCAAGCGGATATGGGTTTCGCCCGGTCCATCGATGCGGCGGATGGCAAGATCGTAGACCGCATGGCGTGGGGCACCGAATTCCGACAGAGACAGCAGAACCTGACCCGCGTCGTCGCCGGTATAGGCGATGTCCGGTGCCGTGCCGCATCCGGCAAGGGTTGCGATCAGAGCAGTGAGTAAAAACCGCCGCATTTCATCCCCCCACAAGATGTCGGCATCCCGCCATGGGGGAAGCCTTAACCATGAATTCTTGCTGTATCGCATTAATTGTACGGCGGGGCAAGCCCTCTCTCGGTCCGGTTTTGCGCCGAGCCTGCTTGGTCCGTCCGACCTAATCTTTGGGCCAGCGGCGATGCAGCCAGAACCAGCAGCCGGGATCCGCCTTGATCCAGTTTTCCATCTGTTGATTGATCGTGGTCATGAGGGCGAGAATATCGGCTTGCTTATCGCCCGTGTCCGGGTGGGCCAGGGGCGGATAGACCGTCAGGCGGAAGCGGGCTGACGAGCCCAAACGGTCGATCCGGGCGGGTAGAATCGTGGCATCGTAGCGCAGGCCCAATTCGGCCACGGCAGGGGCGGTCATGGCGGGGCGTCCGAAGAAGGGGACGGCGATCCCGTCATTGAGTTTTTGATCGACCAGCAAGGCCAGCGCCTTGTTATGCTTCATTGCGGCCAGGATGCGCCGAGCACCGGCGGCCCCCTTCTTGACCGGTTCGACCTTGAGAGATCGGCGAAACGCGGCCAGGATGGCCTCGACCCCAGGATTGTTGGCGGCCCGATAGACCTGAACCACATCGCACCCGAATTGTACGGCGCAGATGCTGGACATTTCCCAATTGCCGAAATGACCGGAAAAGAAAATGATCGGTTTGCCGCGCGCCAGGGCTTCTGCGACATGGTCCATCCCGACACAGGCGATGATGGTGTCGGGTGCAAAGACCTTCAGCCGGGGCAGGTGGGGATATTCGGCCAAGGTCCGCCCGAGATTGTCCCACATGGATCGGACCGCCCGATCTTCCTCGGCGCGGGTAAGGGTGGGGAGCGCGCGGCGCATCTGCTGGCGTGCCCGCGCCGTCACGGGCAGGGAGGGGCCGATGGTGCGGGCGACGAACCCGCCCAGGGCCGAGGCGTAATCGAGCGGCAAGGCCCCCGCCCCATGCCAAATCGCGCGCACGGCCAGGGTTTCGAGCCGTTCGAGCAGCGTCGGCGGGCGGGTGCGCTCGCCCGTCATGGCGGCTTCTCCCATCATTCGATCCCGCAGGTTTGATACAGCAACGTCTCAATGGCACTGCGATCTTCCGGTCCCGACCAGACGAGATGGACGGGCAGGACCGCGACATTGGCCTGGAACTCGACCGGCAGGCGCACCCAATCCTTTTCCGTGGTGGCAAGGCGCGCCTGACGGCGCACGGCCTCGTCCTCCAACGCCATCATCTCATCGAAGCGATAGGGATAATGGTCGGGAAAATCCCGGGTCGCAACGACGAGGGCTTCTGCCGCCTTTAGACTGTCGTAGAATTTTTGCGGACGCCCGATCCCGGCAAAGGCGAGATAGCGTTGATGGCGCACCGGTTGCGAGGGGGTGCCGGGTTCAAGGCGCGCCCGCATCCGGGCAAGCGGCAGATCGCCAAGCTGCGGGATCGCGCCATGGGCGTCCGGGCCGATCACGATCACCCCATGGGCGCGCGCCAGACCCGCCGCGACGGGTTCGGCAATGGGCGGGTCATCCCGGCG
>DAISJD010000206.1:0-2873 GCA_036821645.1 Aliidongia sp. | reverse complement strand
TCGACTGCCCCGGAACCGGGAACGGTACAATCCAAGCAACCGTGAGTAATTTTATAAATCAGGGGGGAAATGGCAGACAGAGGGAGGCCGATCGAGGGGCGGGGGCGGGGGACGATCGGGATGCGAAGGACGAGACCGACGACCAAGGTTGCGATGGAGCCGCGTTTTAATTGGGTGGTTTCCTAACGGGGATCCGCCGCACTTTGGGCAAGGGCGGCTTGCTGGGTCACAAGGAGCCCGCCCATACGCTTGCCGTCCCCGCCCAAGACCCCATCCAGGGCTGCCACGATTTTCTGGGCACGGGGGACCGCCTCTTCGGCCAGGGTCTTCACGGCATTTTCGCCGGGGCCGATATTTTCCGCTTTATCTTGGGCGGCCTTCAACTCGGTCAAGGTTTGTTTGGTGTCGCGCCAAACCCGGCGCCCCTCATCGTTGGCAAAGGACAGGCTGGCCGCGTCCAATTTTTTGCCGAGCGCGTCGATTTCCTGCCAGGCTTCGCGACGTTCTTGTTTGAAGACTTCTTTACCGGTCAAGAGGTAGCCCCGCAAGGCGGCTAAGCCAGAGGCGATTTGTTTGCTGAGCGAGAGGGTATTCTGTGCGATCGGCATCTCAGTTTCGATCATCTGGGTCACAGAATGCGACACCCGTGCCGCCTCAAAGGCCGTGAAACCAGTGATGACGGTCATCAAAAGACACAGGATACTGAAACCGATCATCAACCGCGTGCCGATTCGCATGACCCCACCCATTCTGATTCTTAATTCTAATTGCGCGCAAGAGGGATGACTTCTAGGGCGAACTGATAAAGAAGCTCTTAAAGGTGTCATCACATAAAATTCATGTGGGGGGTTTTCTTAAAAATTAGGCCAACCCATTGAAGAATATTAACTTATTGCTTCGCGTGAAAGGGTAGTAACCGAGAATCGACGACCGCTGCCCGGCGGTGGCCGAGCCCGGCCAGATAACCGGGGTGGGTGGCAAAACCGAGGAAACTGGCCTGATCGCGATGTTCGACCAACAGACCGTAATCCCAGATTTCGTCGGCGGGACCGATGAAGAACCCTGTGCTGCATTCTCCTTGAAACAATAAGCGCCCACCGCTTGCCGTCAAAAAAGGTGCTGTATGGGCGATATAGCGATCGTAGGCGGCGCGCCCGGTGATCGGGTGATCGGGGGCGAGCTCCGGTGCCGCGCGATAGTCTGCGATCGGACGGAACCGCAGAAGATTGAGCATCACGATGGGCCCGGCGATCGGTCGAGAAAAAAAGGCGCGCCCCGCCGCCGCCGTCGGGTCAAGATGGCCGCACAGGCCCGCCTGATCGGGGATCGTGGGGAACCCAAGGCGGATAAGATAGGCTTGAATATCGCTCGGCCATTGGCGGCATTGGGCGGCAAAGTCAGCCCGATCGCGCGCAAACAAGGCACGGCTCGCCGCCTCAAAGCCCGGAAAATCTCCTGCAATGGCCGCCATCACCCGATATGTCACGTCTCGGGCTCGCCGATCCCGGTCATCGGGTGTACTGAGGCGGCGTGCGGCCTCGACCAGTTTGCGCAGGGTGACGGAGGTTCCGCCCGGCTGACCCGCCAGCCAATCCCAATGGCGCGGCAATAAGGTCACTTCACGCGGAACCACGCCCAGTTTGGGCCGTCCTCGGCCCCGGTTGGCATCGATCCCGTGCTGTGCCGGGGCATTCGTTGTGTCTGTCGGATTTGCCGCCGTCAGGCGGGCAATGACGCTATCGGGACTGCCCCGTAAATCGAAATCGATCACGGCCCCGGTCTCATCGTCGAAGACGAGGATCGGAACGGTCGGATCGTGGTCCGACGCCGCCTTGACGGCCGATGCCACCGCGATCAAGGCCCCCTCGGCCAAGAGGCGGTGTCCCTGAAAAGCCGTGATCGGTTTGGTGAGAAAGGCGGACATTGCGGTGATCCCTGATGATTATTTTTTATTATCCGGATAAATAAATGGAAAAGTCAATATCATCCGGGTAATATTCTTGAGGATAGATCATTGGGAGCGATATTATGGATCAGAAAACCCGCCAATCGGCCATTGCGGCTTACCGGGAACGCAAATCCAGCATGGGGGTCTATGCCGTGCGGTGCGTGCCCGGCAATCAGATATGGGTAGGCGATACCCTGACCTTGGCGACGGTGCAAAACCGGCATTGGTTTGCCCTAAGGCATGGTAGTCACCAGAACCCTGAGATGCAGGCGGCCTGGGTGCGTGCGGGTGAAGCGGGATTTACCTATGAGATTTTGGAAGAAATCGACCCGGATGAACCGCCTTATCGTCGGGCCACACTCTTGGCACAAAAACGCCGCGACTGGTGCGTCCGGCTTGGCGCGCCGCCGATTTGAGGCGACAAGTCCGCGCAAGATCTTACGGATGCGCGGAAGAGAGGCCCAATTTTGGTTCAAGCTCGGCGAGTGCTGCGGCGTAAACCGGGCGTTTGAAGGGGATGGCAAGTGCGACCAATTGGTCGCGCGGCACCCAACGCCATTGGTCGAATTCCGGGTGTTTTGTCGCAAGATCGATTTCGCTGTCCGGCCCGGTAAAGCGCAGGGCAAACCAGATTTGTGCCTGACCGCGCCACTTGCCGCCCCAAATCCGCCCCGCAATTTCGGGGGGCAGGTCGTAATGCAACCAGCCGTCAGTGGCGGCGATGATCGTGGCGCTCACCATGCTGGTTTCTTCGGTCAATTCGCGCAAGGCCGCTTGATCGGGGCGTTCGCCCGCATCGATGCCGCCCTGGGGTACCTGCCACGCCGCATCCTGCGTATCGATCCGCCGACCGACCCAGACGAGGCCCTCCCGGTTGAGAACCAGCAACGCCACATTGCGCCGATAGAGAGGGGCCGGTTCTGCG
>DAISJD010000205.1:0-2889 GCA_036821645.1 Aliidongia sp. | reverse complement strand
CGCACGATGACCAAACGGCCAACCCCCACCCCCCTCACCGAAGGCACCTACGGGCCGGTCGTGATTTCCCACCGCATGGCCCCACTCGGCCATCGGGCCGCCCGTCTTGAGGCCGCCGATCGGTTTCAGAGCGCGTTTCATCGCCATCTCGCCCCCCATCTCACACCCCATGCCCGGACGGGGACGGTCGTTCCCTCACCGTCGGGACGCCATATCTTCACCGGCATGGCCGATCACGACGCCCTCATCGCCCATCGCGATGCCATGCCGGACGATCTGTTGATCGAACCGTCGCGCCCGCGATACCTGGCGCGGGCGCGTCCGGCCGCCCATCGGGTCTTTCATCAAAGTCGCACGCCCGAGCCTGCGGGGGACGGCGCCTTCTTCACCCTGCGTCTCGTCATGGGCGGGGCGCCCTATCCGGGCGGTCGGGTCGATCTCAGCTTCTTGGCGCACCAAGCGGACGGCGCGCAGACGACCGCAACCGTGTCCGGGGTGAGCGATGCGACTGGAACCGTGGTGCTTGCCTATGATCCGACCCGATGGATCCCCGCCTTGGCAATCCTCGAAACCCTGGCGAACGGCTGGACGATGAGCCTGTTCGATCCCAAACCGGGACAGGTAATCGAGATTGAGCCCTTACCCCTGTACAACCGCCTTGGTTGGTGGCATCTCCTGACCGGGCAACGGGTCTGGTCGCCCTTAACGGGCGGCGGCATTACGGTTGGGGTCATCGATTCCGGGGTCGGGCCACATCCTGCACTCGATCACGTCATGACGGCCGGGGCCTTCATTGCGGGCAGTCACACACCGGGTCCCGATGCCTCTTTGGATCGGGCCGGTCACGGCAGTCATGTCTGCGGCATCATCGGGGCGCGCCCCCCTTTCTCGATCCCGGGGTTCGGCGGGTTGGCACCGGGGGCCACCCTGGTCATGGCCTGCGTCACACATGGCGAAACCGACCCGATCGGCCAAGGCGACATTGCCCTTGCCCTCGAAACGCTTTGCCTGTCGAACCGGGTCGATCTCGTCAATCTCAGCATCGCAGGCGAGGCATCCGAGATTGAGCGCGATGCCATTCAACTGGCATTCGCCCACGGCACCCTGACCCTCGCCGCCAGCGGCAACGACGGAGCCGAGGCCGTTTCATATCCGGCCGATTATCCCGAAACCCTGTCGATCGGGGCCCTCGGCCTTGCCAATACGGTTCCGCAGAACGCCGTCGCCGCCGCCAATATCCCAACCGATCCCGGCAGTTGGGGGTTGGGGGGCCTCTATCGCCCATCGTTCAGCAATCGGGGTGCTACCTTGACCGCCACCGCACCAGGCAACGGCATTCTGTCGACCATGCCCGCAAGCGACGGATTTCCCGCCCCCTATTGCGAAATGAGCGGCACCTCCATGGCAACGCCGATGGCAACCGGTGCCCTTGCGGCACGCCTCAGCCGCGACCCATTCTATCAATCCCTGCCCCGCGACGCCGGGCGCAGTACCTATGCCGCCACCCAATTCATCGCCACTCTCGCCCCCTTTGGCCTGTCCCAAGATCAACAAGGTCACGGCATGGTCTCGGCGGGGTAAGCCCCCCTACCGTCCCCCCATCGCCAGCATACCATGCAGGGTCGGATCATTGGCGGGGGAGAAGGAGGATGCGGTCATCATCGCACCGAAGCCCTGTTGATTGGCACCGAAAGCGGCCATGGATTGCACCAATTGCGTAATGGCCGTGCCGGTCAAGACCTCATGATCGGCCGTCACGATCGCGGCCAAGCCGTCGCCGGTACCGCCGAAATAATGATCGATCGTGACATGGCCCTGATGATCCAACGTGTCGATCACCAGATCGTCGCCCGTGCGCAAGAAACTCAAATCCATCCGGGTGAGGCCATTGGTCAGGGTCAGATCGTTGGTGCTGCTGCCTGTTGGGGCCGCCCCTGAAACGATCTCGGCAACGCCGCCGCCGCCGCCGAACACAAAGTGGTTTTGCCCGTCATTGGCCACCAACCGGGTCGTGCCCGTGCCCGCGACGAGGGTATTGTTCGTGCCGTCCGCCGACAGAACGGCATCCCCGCTGCCCCCCGTCAACACATTGCCCGACCCGCCCGTCACGGTCAGGGTGTCATGGCCCGATCCCGCCGTCAGGCGATTGTTCGACCCGTGGGCCACCAAGTCGGCATCCCCCGACCCTGCGACCAGAATATTGCCGTCACCCTCGACCGTGAGGCTGACCATCCCGGTGCCGCCGATGAGACGATTGCCGGAACCGGACGCGATCAACCGGTCGATCCCGCTGCCCGCCTGAAGCAGATTGCCGGTACCGCTGGCGATCAGAGTGGCCGATCCGGCCCCCGCCACCAGGACATTGCCCGATCCATTGATCGCCGTCAGGGTATCGTCGCCATTGCCCCCCATCAGACGATTATTCGATCCATTGGCCGAAAGACTATTGCCGCCATCCCCCGCAATCAACAGGTTGCGATCGCCTTCGACCGTCAAACGATCGCCCGCCCCATACCCCGTAAGCGTGTCGTCCGAGCCCGACACCGTGAGATCCGTAACCCCGCCGCCCGTCGCGAACATCCCGCCATCGGCGGAAAATACCGCCGCCGGATCCGGCCGCATCGCCAAAAGACGAACCTGATCTTGGGTCAGGATCGTCCCGTCGGCAAATTCGATCATGGCAACCCCGCCGGTCCCAAGCGCCGCCTGGTCGAGCCGCACGACATCGCCATTGCCGAAATCCAGCAACAAGTCCGCCCCGTCCACCGTGACGCGCAGCATCGCCGCCACCAACCCGCCGCCCAGGCGCAAGATATTTTGGGCCATGTCGTCGCTGGCAAATTCCGTGATCTCGACCGTACCGCCCCCGGCATCGAACAGGATCACATC
>DAISJD010000204.1:0-2914 GCA_036821645.1 Aliidongia sp. | reverse complement strand
ACCCCCATGAAGGCCTGGGGCGCACCGGCCCCCCGAGCGAAGAGCCGCAAGGCCCGCAAGGACGAGGCGGAGGGCAGGTACGAGATCGCGTAATGCCGTACCAACCAATCGACCCCACGATAGGCGGCAAAATCGGTCGGCTGTGCCGCCGGGGGTGTCACCACCAAGACCGAGAGCGGCAGGGCCTGCAACGGACCGTCCGGCACCACCAACAGGCGCGCCGACCCCGCGATCGCGGATTCGACCGGTTTTATCAACCCGCCATAAAGGCTTGCCGCCAATCCCGTATCGTAGGGCGGCAAGGTACCGGGGGCCATATCGCGCGGCATCTGGGACGGGTCGAGCCCCTGGCGCAGGCGGCGAATCGCCTGTTCCAAGGCATCGCGACCGGCATCGGTGCGGGCGAGACTGATGCCATCCGGTTTCGCCACCAGAATGAAGCTGCTATCCTCGGCCACCAGATACGAGATCAGGGCCTCGCCCGGTCGCAACAAGCCCTGGATCTGCGCCAACGGCACCGGATCGAGGCTGATCGCATCGGCATAGGCCGGAAAATCCCGCCGGATTTGCGCATCGAACCCGCGCACCGTCGCCGCCAGTTCCGCGCGTTCGGCCCGGATCGCCACTTCGCCCGCCCGGTCGCGCGCCGCATCGGGCAAGAGGGCCGCCTTCACCAATTGCGCATCGCGTTTGCGCCATTGCTCCTGCGCGTCTTGCTGGGCGCGCACCAAGGCTGCGAGCCCGTCGTCACCGGCGGCAAAGCGCGCCGCCATGCGCGAGACGACCGCACCGACCGTCGATCCTTGGGCCAATTGCATGATCTCGAACGCCTCGGCGATGAGGGCATCGCGCAGAGGCCCGGTTTCATGGGCCGCCTCGCGGTCGAGAAACACGATATGATTGATGAAGGCATAGCGCGCCGCCTTGCGTTCCGCCTCCGCCGCTGCGGCGTTCGCCTCTTGACCGCGGGCCGCACGACGGCGAAACACGGCGGTCGCCTTGCGGATCGCCTCGAGACCCGCCTTGCCGTCGCCCGCGGCACTCAGCACTTCGGCCAGATTGTTATAGGCCCCGGCCACATCGGGGTGATTGTCGCCGAACGTGTCGGTACGGATCTCGATCACCCGCTGCAAGAGGGCAATGGCCTTATCCGGGTGGCCGCCGATCCGATGGAGGATGGCAAGGTTGTTGAGGCTGGTCGCCACATCGGGATGGGCGGGGCCAAAGAATTTTTCCCGCAGGGCAAGAGCCTCGCTCTGAACCTTTTCAGCCTCGTCCAACTTGCCTTCCGCCGTGAAAAGATCGGCAAGATTGCCGAGGCTGTTGGCGATCTCGGGATGACCGGCCGGAAAACTGGCAACCCGGATCTCGAGCGAGCGCCGATAAAGGGTTTCGGCCTCGGCAAAGCGACGATCCGCCCGATAGAGGGCGGCAAGATTGTTGATGGTGACGGCGAGATCGGGATGACGGGGCCCGAGAGCCGCCTCTTGGATTTTGAGCGCGCGCTCGTAACTGGATTCCGCCTCAGCCGTGCGGCCCTCGCCGCTATAAACCTCGCCGAGGTTGGTGAGGGTCGCGCCAATATCCGGGTGATCGGCGGGCAGGGCCTTTTCCCTGATCGCAAGCGCCCGGCGCAGGCTGGCCTCGGCCAAGGCGAGTTTGCCTTGTTGGCGATGGACGAGCGCCAGATTGGCAAGCCCCGTCGCGACATCGGGATGATCGGCACCAAGGGCGGCCACACTGATGCCGACCGCCTCGCGATAGAGGGTTTCGGCCTCGTCCAGGCGGTTTTGCGTGCGCAAAATACCGGCCAGATTGTTAAGGGCACTGCCGATATCGGGATGCTCCGCCCCCAAGGTGGTACGCCGGACCTCGATCACGCCGCGCAGCAGGGTTTCCGCCTGATCGAGACGTCCCGCCCGTTGATAGAGGATCGCGAGATTGTTGGCCGAGGTCGCGACATCGGGATGGACCCGGCCGAACCGCGCCAACCGGATCTCGAAAGCCTGGCGCGATGCGGCTTCGGCCTCTGGGATCTTGCCCATGGACCGATAGACCAGTCCTTGGGCATTCAAGACCTCGGCATAGGCCGGATGATTGGTGCCGCGCGCCGCCTTCACCAGCGTTTCGGCCTCGGCCAGCAAAGTTTCCGCCTCGGCAAAGCCGCCGCGCGCCCGGCGCAGCAAGGCAAGCGTGACCGCCGTTTCGGCCCAAAGCGGATCCTGGGGAGGACGCCGTGCCAAAACCGCGCGGGCAAGGGTCTCGGCTTCTTCAAGCTTGCCCGCATTGCCCAACAGATCGGCCAAGGCCGCTTGCACTTCGACGCGCGCCTCGGCCATGCCGTCTTCGAGGGCAAGGGCCGCGCGCAAGGCCGTCTCGCCGCGCGCGTACCGGCCTTCAAACCGCGCCACGACCCCATCGGCAGAAAGCAAGGCGGCACGGACGGCACGGCCCTCCGGCGTATCGGGCAAGGGGCGGGCCGTCGCCTGATCGAGAATGCTGCGCGCCTCCGTCAGCCGCCCGGCCCGACGCAGGGCCAAGGCCAACCGCACCTCCGCCTGGACGAGGGGGACGGCATCCGCCCCGATCCCCCGTTCCAACGCGACCCCGTCCTTGGCAAGACGGGCAAGCTCGGCATAATCGCCAGCTAGGGCGGCACGATCGCTGGCACGGGTCAAAAAATCGCGGGCCGCCGCAACATTGGTCGGGCGTTGTCCGTCGGCGCAAAAGGCAAGGGTCGGCTCTGCGCCGCAGAGATCGGCCGGATTTTGCCCCGGTGCCGGTGCGACGGGGGCTGCCGAGGCCCGCAGTGCCGCGACGAGACCCACCATGATCAGACCCGACCCGACCCCGCCCCGACACATCCGCATCGCCCTCTCCCATGCCACGGTCTTCTGTCCACACGGCCCTTTCT
>DAISJD010000203.1:0-2917 GCA_036821645.1 Aliidongia sp. | reverse complement strand
CAGCAAATCAGAAACAATGTAAAACAATTTACCGCCGTCAATGCCGTCGGCGGCGGCGAGGGCAGTTTCAGTAACGTCATCTCGGGATCGGCATTTTTGATTGGGAAACGTCCCTATAACGATAAACCCAAACCCTATGCGCATTATTATCTTGAATCACATCATAACCACAATGAATTCTCCAAAATGATGGAGGAATTATTTGGAACAAAGATCAAAGGAAATTTGCTAATCCCGCCCAAACCAAAAAAACCACCTCAATAAAAGGATTAAATCATGAAAATTTATCCAGTCATTTTGATAATCGCCCTCCTCTCTTTAACCGGTTGCTCTCTTGTTTTTCCTGCAAAGTTCGAAATCGAAAAGGATAGCATCAAAATTGTCGATCAACGCGAATATGAAGATGCATATTCTAATAACACGAACAGCACGGTCAGATCTGGCCCACCAGTACCAACCATAAGGATCGGCATTAAAAGCCCGATCAACATCAAAAAATTATATGATAGTATCAGTGGAACATCGTACAGAATAGAACATGTTCTATGTGACAATGAAAATATAATAAATGCTCATATCTTTGAACCACCTCACGAAGGAGTATTTACTAAATATTTAGATCCAGAACCATTATTCACTTATAAACCAGACTATACAATTTATGATGAAGATAAAAATAGTTTCTACAATGATAATAATTCAAAAAATTACAGCATGTCCCCCTTCAAATATTATTTATTTTTAATCGGTTATAAACCCGGTGAACATGTCCAGGTTTTTTTGGATAAAAAAAACAATGAAAGCGTATGTTTACGGATCAAGGGACATGGTTTTTTCAATGCAGGATTTGAAACCAACGTGATCAAAATTCCAGGGGCCGAAATCGATGCCGCGATCGACGCATACAATGCAAAACGGACACGCAAAGAATGACGACGCCCAACTCGTCAGAGCCCCTGGTCTGTGCTATAGAGGGCCCGAGACGAGATGCTGGTAAGGGATTGCTGAATTAGCGGCGAATAACCCGCCCGCCACAGATTGAGGCGGGGTGCACTCAGGACTATGGCCGGAGAAAGAATGTGATGCGCGTTTTGCCTGTTGCGGTTGCCCTTCTGTCCGTCACCCTTGCGATGGCACCACTGGCCTCGGCGGAAACCGACCTGCAACGGCTGACCAAGCCTGCCGAACCGGCAAAACCGACCGATCTCAATCGCCTGACCCAACCCGGCGAGACCGGCCGCAAGACCGATCTCGATCGTCTGACCAAACCCGCCGAACCGGGCAAAGCCGCCGAACCCGCCCCGCTGCCGGCCCCTGTTCCGCCGCAGCCGCCGCGCCGCCTCGTCACACCGGGGACACGCCTATCGCTCGAATTACCAGCGAGCTTTGCCCCTGCGACGGAGTTTGCGGGCTTCCTCGACCGGCCACGCAATATTTCCGTGACCGTAGTCGAATTGCCCGGCGCTAAATACGATCAAGCCCTCGCCACCTTGACCCCGACGGAGGCGGCGAAACAAGGCATGGTCCTGGGCGCACAGGACAAGGTTGAAAAACTGGGCAAACGGGCGGTGATCGTGCGCGCGACGCAGCAGATTCGGACCATCTCGTTCGATCGTTGGATTCTGCTCGTGGATGCCGGCACCTTCTCTGCGGCCATCACGCTCACGGCTGAGCATCGCACCCCCGCCAGTCTCAGCGATCAAGACGCGGTTGGCCTGCTCAAAACCTTGCAGATCTTGGATAAACCCGAAGGCGACCCGCTTGCCAACCTGCCCTTTACCGCTCAACCGTCGAAACGGCTCGGCGAAATTGCCGTTCTGGCCGGCACCACCCTGCAATTCAGCGACAAATCTGCCCCGATCACCGACTCGACCGATCCCATCGGCCTCATCGTCACGGCCATTACCCAAACCGTCCCGCCCGATCAATATGAAGCCTTTGCCCGGGGTGCCGTCAAAGCCTTGGACGGCCTGATGGTCAAGGATGTTTTGGAGGCAAAATCGGCCAAAATCGGCGATCTGCCCGCCATTGAAATCCGGGCCGTCGGCGGCTATCCCAACAGCCCGAAGGCACGCCAGATTTTGGCGACCCTGGTCTTTACCCAAACCCAGGTTTTTCTGGTGCTGGGGGCGGCACCCGAGGACAAATTTGCAGATTACCTGCCGGAATTCCGGGAAATCACCGCGAGTTTCAAACCACGTTGACGTTTTGACTGACGTTAACAGAGACGCACCGTCTCAACCGGCCAGGATGGGCTGATCAGTTCATCCTGAAACCGCACCGGGTCGGGATCGGGTAGTCCCGCCGCACAGGATTGGCGCAACAATCCGTAAAGACCGGCGACCGCCCGTCGCAATGCCGTCTCGGGATCCTTATCCGACATCAACCAATGAGCCAGAAAGCAGGCCGCTATCATGTCCCCCGCCCCGTTCGGGCGGTAATCGAGACGCGGCGTACGGGCCCGGAATACCCGCCATTCCCCCTGACGACGATCCGACACAAGCGTGTCAAGTCCCACCCCCCCGATATCAGGCGGAACGATACTGGTGACGAGGATCGTCCCCGGCCCCCGGTCATGCAGATGCGCCAGCGCCCTCAGCGCATCCGCCTCGGTTCGCACGACCATCCCCGTCAGGCTTTCCAGTTCGAACTGATTGGGGGTGATGAGATCGGCCACCCCGATCGCCTGATCAGAAAAAAACCGGACAATCTCGGGGCTGACGAAAAACCCGCGACCGACATCACCCATCACCGGATCACAACACCAGAAAAGATCCGGATTGCGCCGCTTCAGGTCCTGCACCGCCCGCAGAATGACGGCCCCCGTCGCAGCATTGCCGATATACCCGGTTAAGAGTGCCGAGAGACCGTCGCTCGCCCCGATCGCATCCAACCCAGCCAACAGGTCGGCGATTTC
>DAISJD010000202.1:0-2953 GCA_036821645.1 Aliidongia sp. | reverse complement strand
GCATTGCGATAGGGGTAGGAATGTTCGGCCCGGCTCGTCGCGAGACGCTGTTGCAGGGTGGGATCGAGGGCCTCGAACGCCGCCACCATATCGGCAAACACCGTATCGCCGCCGATGTGGGGCAATTCCTGGCTATGCAGCAACGAGCCCAGACTGGGTTTTGCCAAATAAGAGAGATCGGAATGCCAATAATGACCGGCATCGGTAAGACCGATCGGTTCACCCGCCTCCATCACCGTGCTGATGATCAAAATTTCAGGTTCGCTTTTGTGTTGAAACCGGCGCTGAACGTGGATTTCGAGTGGACCAAAGCGCCGACTGAAGGCGACATGGTCGGTCGGTGTCAGCGCCTGTTGATCGCGCAAGACCAGGACACCGACCTCTGCCCAAGTGCGGCGCAAAAGGTCAAACGACTCGTCGCAAAGCAAATGTGGATTTTTCAGACCCACAATTTCAGCCGCAAAACCGCTTTTCGTCAGGGGGTTGATCGTGAAATCCATTGGTCACTTCCTTCTGTGCACCGTGGTGCCCGGCGCTTTGCCGGTCTGGCCGGGTGGGTCTGGCTCGAAAGCGGCTTTCGAGATTAGAGGCTTGAAAACTATCGCTAACGCTTTGTTTGAAAAAAGGCTTCGTGTGACGGCGCGATGTTTTGTTCAGATTGTGGATAATAAATCTAAAGGACACATATCAGTTGGTATATTTTTAAATATACAAATTTTTTTTGTTTAGTGTAGTCTCTTTCCACAAATCAGGAATGCTGGATCGGGTCCGGCTTTGCCCATGGGAGAGAGTGGATGTTTCAGGGTAAACCATCCAAGGTCGAAGCGATCAAGCAGGAAAGTCGGCATTTGCGGGGGACGATCGGGTCGGAGCTTTCGAGCGAGGCTACCGGATTTTCCGAAGCCGATAAGAATTTGATCAAGTTTCATGGCATTTACCAAGGGTATGACCGGGACAGCGCCACCGCCCTGAAACAGCGCGGGGAGGAAAAACAAACCGAATTCATGGTCCGCATCCGTGCCCCCGGCGGGATCATGCAGGCTGAACAATATCGCGCCGTGGATGCATTGGCGAGAGACTATAGTGGCGGGGCCGTGCGGATTTCCAGCCGCCAGGGTCTCCAATTCCATGGTTTGGCCAAGGGTGCTTTGAAGCCGGTGATCGCCGGGGTCAATCGCGCCTTGATGACGACCTTCGCGGCCTGCGGCGATGTCGTGCGCAATGTGACAGCGACGGCGGCCCCGATCAAGGATGCGGTTCATGACCGGATCCGCGCCGATGCGGTCTTGTTGTCGACATCCCTGTTGCCGCAGACCCGGGCCTATCATGAAATCTGGGTGGATGGTGCCGAGGTCGGGGCAGAACCCGCCGAACCGGCGACGCCCGATCCGCTCTATGGTACCCATTATCTGCCGCGCAAATTCAAGATCGGCATCGCCACGAGCGACGATAATCATGTCGATGTTCTGACCAACGATCTCGCCATCGTGCCCTTGTTCGAGGGCGAGACCCTCATCGGGTACAATATCGCCGTGGGTGGCGGTCTCGGGATGACCCATACGAAGGCCCATACCTATCCCCGTTTGGCGAGTTTCGTTGCCTTTATCGGCCCTGATTCGCTGCTTGCCCTGGCCCGGGCCGTGATCGGCCTGCACCGGGATTTCGGCGATCGCAGCGACCGTAAACATGCGCGTTTGAAATATGTCGTGGATGCGATGGGCCTCGCCGCCGTGAAGGCCGATCTTGAACGGCGCCTCGGCCGCCCGTTGGAAGATCCGCGGCCCATGGCACCGTTTGCGATCAAGGATCATACGGGCTGGCACCCGCAAGGCGACGGGCGGTGGTATTTCGGCCTGACCGTGCCCAGCGGACGGATCGTCGATCGGGACGGTGTGAATCTCGCCTCGGCCCTGCGCCAGCTCGCCGCCGATATCCCCCTCCACTTCGTCTTTACCCCGACCCAGGATGTTTTGTTCGCCGATATCGCCCCAGACGATCGCGACCGGGTCGAGACGATCTTGCGCACCCATGGGGTTGCGCTGCCCCTGGGGCAAAGCGGGGTCCGGCGCTGGGCGCTTGCCTGCCCGGCACTGCCGACCTGCGGGCTTGCCTTGAATGAGGCCGAACGGGTCTTGGATCGCATCGTCGGTGCCGTCGAGGGGGTTCTCGAACGCCATGGTTTGGATCGCGAGGCGCTCTCCTTGCGGATCACCGGCTGCCCCAATGGCTGTGCCAGGCCCTATGTCGGCGATATCGGGCTGGTCGGGCGCACCCCCGATACGTATGCAATCTATCTGGGCGGCGATTTCGCCTGCACCCGGTTGAATGTGAAAGCGTTCGAGAAGGTGCATATCGACGAGTTGGCCGATACGCTCGACCCCCTCATCGCCCACTGGGCCGTCGATCGCCAACCGGGCGAGGGCTTCGGGGATTTCTGTCATCGCATCGGGCTTCAACGCTTGCGCGGTGCCGATGCGGCCACCGTGGCGGCGTAGGCGACGATGGAGGTTTTGCCGATCTGTCTCAAACTCCGCGACCGAACAGTTCTGGTGGTGGGTGGGGGATCGGTTGCGGCGCGTAAAATCCATCTCGTGCGTCGGGCCCATGGGCGCGTTCGATTGGTTGCACCCTCCCTTTCGCCGGATCTGAGCGACCGCGTGCGCTGCGATCCGGCGATCAGCCATCTGGCCCGCCCCTTTGCACCGTCGGATCTCGATGGGGTCGTGGCGGCGATTGCGGCCACCAATGATCGTACGGTCAATCGCCATGTCTCGGATCTGGCGCAGGCCCGGCAGATCCCGGTCAATGTGGTCGACGACCCTGAACTGTGCAGCTTTTTGATGCCGGCTTTGGTTGATCGTGGATCGGTCGTCGCGGCGATTTCGACCGGCGGGGCATCGCCGGTTTTGGCGCGGCTCTTGCGGCTTCGGGTCGAACTGGCCCTGCCGCCGGG
>DAISJD010000201.1:0-3038 GCA_036821645.1 Aliidongia sp. | reverse complement strand
GGGACGGGCCGATTTCGGTCCAGATGGCGGACCGGGCGCCTCTTCTTGCGGACCGGGTCGTCGTGGCGGCGGGGGCGTGGTCGAAGCGGCTCGCGGCGATGGCGGGCGATGCCGTCCCGCTCGATACGGAGCGGGGCTATAATATCACCCTGCCGCCGCACAGTTTGGGGCTTTCCCGGCCCATTATGTATGAAGGCATGGGGTTTGTGACGACGCCGCTCGACACCGGCGATCGGATCGGGGGCAGCGTCGAATTTGCCGGGCTTGCGGCCCCGCCCCAGTGGCGGCGGATCGCGGCGATGGTGGCGCAGTTGCAGCGGGTCCTGCCCGACTTTCGTCCCGGCGATGGGGTCCGGTGGATGGGGTGTCGCCCGTCCCTGCCCGACAGTCTGCCGGTGATCGGGCGGGCGCGGGCCGATCACCGGGTCATCCATGCCTTCGGCCATGGGCATTACGGCCTGACCCAGGCCGCCGTCACGGCGGATCTGGTGGCCGCCCTCGTCGCCGAGCGCGACCCGATGCTGGACATGACCCCTTATTCCGCGCAACGTTTCTAACCGCGTGCCGCCCGTGCGGATCATCGAGGATTGCCCATGACGCGCCATAGTTTTTTCTGTATCGACGGCCATACCTGCGGCAATCCCGTGCGCCTCGTGACCGGCGGATCGATCCCGACCCTGGTCGGGGCAAGCATGGCGGAACGGCGGCTGCATTTCCTGCGCGATTACGATTGGATCCGGCGCAGCCTGTGCTTCGAGCCGCGCGGTCACGACATGATGTCCGGGTCGATCCTCTATCCACCCACCCGCGACGATTGCGATGTCGCCATTCTGTTCATCGAAACATCCGGGTGCCTGCCCATGTGCGGCCATGGCACGATCGGGACCGTGACGATGGCGGTGGAACAGGGGTTGGTCACGCCGCGCGTGCCCGGCCTGTTGCGCCTGGACACGCCCGCCGGTGTGGTCGAGGCGCGCTATGATCAGGTGGGGCCTTATGTCGAACGGGTCACCTTGACCAATGTGCCGTCCTTTCTCTTGGGGCGTGACTATCCGGTCGATGTCGATGGGTTTGGCCCGCTCCTGGTCGATATCGCCTTCGGGGGGAATTTCTATGCCATCGTCGAGCCGCAGCCCGGTTATGGCGATCTCGCCGATCTCAAACCGTCGGATATTCTGCGTCTATCGCCGCGTCTGCGCGATGCGTTCAATGCGCGCCACCGCATCGTGCATCCAACCAATCCGTCCCTGGATCGTCTGACCCACGTTCTGTGGACGGGTACGCCCCGCACGCCGGGGGGCAGTGCCCGCAACGCGGTCTTTTACGGCGATAAGGCGATCGATCGCAGTCCCTGCGGCACGGGCACGTCCGCCCGGATGGCGCAACTCCACGCGACCGGGCGTCTTGGTATCGGGGTGGATTTCATCCATGAAAGCATCATCGGATCGACCTTCACGGGCCGGGTCGCGGCCGAGACCACGTTGGGCGGTCTCACGGCCATTATCCCGTCGATCGCCGGATGGGCGCGGATGACCGGGTTGAACACGATCTTCGTCGATGATCGCGACCCGTTTTGGGCCGGGTTTCAGGTGGCGGATGCTTGAATGGGGCGGGTTTCCTTCAGAATGTCGATCAGCGATTTGCAGGCCCCCAACAGATGATCGCGGGTGCGGGATGCTGCCCCATCCGGGTCGCCATCGAGACAGGCTTGCAGGATTCCGTCATGCTCGCGTTTTGCGCGCGCCATGCCGTCGGTCAAGGTCAGTTGCACCCGTTGATAGCGTTCGATCCGAATGAGGGCCGTATCCACCACCTGAAGGGTATAGGGGCGATGGCTGTCGCGATAGAGGGTGTAATGGAACATCCGGTTCAATTCGCCCCATTGGGTCGGATCGCCGGTCGCGGCAAACGCTTCGGCAAAACGCCGGGCATCGTGACGCGACGCCTCGGTCAGATGGGGTACGGCAAACCGGATCAGTTGGGATTCGACCAATGCCCGAAACTCGAAAATCTCTTCGATTTCGGCGAAGGATAAGGGGGCGACGATGGCACCGCGATAGCGTTTGGTGCTGATGAGCCCCTGTTCTTCGAGACGGGTAAGCGCCTCGCGCACGGGAATGCGGCTGACATTGAAGAGTTTGGCGATCGCATCCTGGCGCAAAACCGCGCCTTCGACCAACGTGCCGTTGGTGATTGCCTGGCGCAGGGCGTCGAAGATCACATCGGCGGGCGATGCCATTTGCGCAATGTCCTGGGCCTTTATTTTCATCGCACACTCCCCAGGGGCCGGGTCTTGGCCTGCATTCTATCGAATGAGAAGGGCGTACTCAATCCCGGACTTCGGTCGGGCGGATATTGTATTTTGGATCCAATTTTGGCATACTAATGCCCTCAGGGTCAGAAAATCGGCCAGAAATCGGGAGGCATGTCATGTGGTCAGGGATCTTTCCGGCCGTTACCACCAAATTCACCGAGACGGACACGATCGACCGGGCCGAAACCCTGCGCAGCATGGTGCGTCAGGTCGAGGCCGGGTGCGACGGGATCATCGTCGCCGGTTCTTTGGGCGAAGGCTCGATGCTGTCGCCTGATGAACGGTTGATGTTGGTTGCGATCGCAAAGGAGGCGGCGGGCCATCGTCCCGTCCTTTTGACGATCGCCGAGGCGGCGACGCGGGATGCGGCGGCCCTGGGCCAACGGGCGGCGAAGGCGGGGGCCGATGGGTTGATGGTCGTGCCGAGCCCGATCTATCACACCGATCCGCGCGAAACGGCGGCGACCTTGCGCGCGGTGGCCGAAGCCGCCGACCTGCCGATCATGATCTATTCCAACCGGGTCGCCTATCGGGTCGATGTCACCCCGGCCATCATGGAAGACTTAGCCGACGATGCCCGGTTCGTGGCGATCAAGGAATCGTCCGACGATATCCGGCGCACGACCGAGATATTCAATCGCCTGGGCGATCGTTATGCCGTGTTCACCGGGGTCGATAATCTCGCTTATGAAGCCCTGACGGCGGGGGCGGTCGGGTGGGTGGC
>DAISJD010000200.1:0-3045 GCA_036821645.1 Aliidongia sp. | reverse complement strand
CGTTCGATACCGAGGCGCAAACCGTCTTCATCACGGATTACAATACCGGTGCGGTGCTGTTCTCGAAAAACAGCGATCAGCACATCCCGACCGCCTCGATGAGCAAGATGATGACGGCCTATGTCGTCTTTCAGCAATTGCGCAAGGGCAAGATCGCGATGGAAGACGAATTGCCGGTGAGCGAGCGTGCGTGGCGCACCGGCGGTTCCAAAATGTTCGTCCCTGTGAATGGCCGGGTTCGGGTCGATGATTTGATCCGGGGGATGGTGATCCAGTCGGGCAATGATGCCTGCGTCGTGCTGGCCGAAGGGTTGTTCGGGTCCGAAGACGCGTTCGTGCGCGAGATGAACGAGGTCGCCCCAACCCTTGGCCTCAAAGACAGTCATTTTGCCGATGTCTCGGGCCTGCCCAGTCCCGACCATTACATGACCGCCCATGATTTGGCCCTGCTCGGCACCCATCTCATCAAGGATTTCCCGGAATATTACCATTTCTTTTCCGAACTTGACTTTACCTATAATAAAATCAAGCAAGGCAACCGTAACCCCCTGCTTTATAAGAATATCGGTGCCGACGGTATCAAGACCGGCCACACGGACGAGGCGGGTTTCGGCCTCACCGCCTCGGTCAAGCGTGGCGATCGCCATTTGATCGTGGTGGCGACCGGCATGAAAAGCATGAAAGGCCGCAGCCAAGAGGCGGAACGGATCGTGGAATGGGCCTTCCACGAGTTTCAGAATTATCCCTTGTTCAAGGCCGGTCAAACCGTCGATCAGGTCGAGGCCGACGTGTGGTTCGGCGAACAAACCAAGGTGCCGCTCGTCGCCGGGGCCGATCTCGCCGTCACCCTCGCCCGCGCCCAGCGCAGCCAGATGGTCGTGACGGTGAGCTATGACGGCCCCGTCAAGGCCCCCATCGCCAAGGGCAGCCCGATCGGCGAAATCATCGTGTCCGGCCCGGATATCGCCCCGAAAAAGGTGCCGCTCGTGGCTGGGGCCGATGTCAAGGCACTGTCCGGGTTCGGTCGGGTGATGGCGGGTCTCGATTATCTCATTTTCCCGAAAAAGAAATGACCGGGGCCGATGCCGCCCGGTCGGTGATCCCATCGCGTGGTCGTTTCATCGCCCTTGAAGGGGTGGAAGGGGCGGGGAAATCGACCCTGCTGACCCAATTGGCGGCCCGGCTGACGGCGGACGGGCACAGGGTTGTCACCACGCGGGAACCCGGCGGGACGGCGGGGGGCGACGAAATCCGCCGCCTGTTGATCGCCGATGGCGGTTATGCCTGGACGCCGATGGCGGAATTGTTGCTGTTGAACGCGGCCCGGATCGAACATGTGACCCGCCGCATCCGGCCAGCCTTGGCGGAGGGCGCCATCGTGCTCTGCGACCGTTATGCCGGGTCCAGCCTCGCTTATCAGGGGGCCGGGCGCGCCCTCGGCACCGCTACGATCGCGGCATTGCACCGCCTCGCCCTCGATGATTTTTGGCCGGACCTTACCTTGATCCTCGATCTCGACCCTGCAACCGGCCTCGCCCGCAGCAAGCGGCGCTTGGCGGCGGCAGGCTCGAACGAGGGCAAGTTCGAAGCCCTCGACCTCGATTTTCACGAACGGGTCCGCGCGGGGTTCCTCGCCCAAGCCGCAGCATCCCCGGACCGCCACGCGGTAATCACCGCCGACGCCGACCCTGCGTCGGTGTTGGATGCTGCCTATGAGCGGGTTTCAGCCTTGTTTTAAGAGCGCGACAGCCGCTCTATGCCGGTTTTTTCGGCTCCCACAACTCGATTTTCGTGCCGTCCGGGTCGAGGATCCAGGCGAAACGACCAAAGCCGTCCGTGTCGTCGCGTTTCAGGATCGCAACCCCCTTGGCCGTGATCCGGGCGATGATGGCGTCCATATCATCGACCGCGAAATTGATCATGACCTCCCGCGTCGATGGGGCCGTGTAATCGCTATCGGCCGCAAACGCGCTCCAGACGGCGGCGGGCGGATGACCGGGCGCGTCATAGGGCAATTTCGCCCCGCCCCACGGGGCGACGGCAAGACCCAGAACGTCTTTATACCAGGCGGCAAGCGCCTTCGGATCGGGGCTCTTGATGAAGATGCCCCCGATCCCCGTAATATGACCAGCCGTCTCGGCCCCCGATGACCCCGTCATGGCACCCCCCATTATCAGGACTGAAAGAACAAGCGCACCCCAAGGGCCGCATCTGCGTCGGATCATGCGCATCCCTCATCAAACACCCCATCATGCCCCGATCGATGATCAAGGGCCGCATGCGATGGTGAGGCGCATCTTAACGAAACCGGCCAAAAACGCGAACGGTTTTTGCCGGTTCCGGCGGTGAGGTGGCGTCTTTTACGGTGGTTGCGTCATGAACCGGGTATGGTTGATACCCGCTCCAACAGGGCGCGGGCCTCGACCAAGACCGGGTGATCCGGCACCACCGCCGGATCGACGGCATCCAACAAATCCCGCACCGTCGCCCGCACCGCATCGTTCCGCCCGACCTTAGCATAGAGGGCCGCAAGACGACATTGCGCACGCAGGGTTTCCACATGGCCGGGCCCGGTGGCGGCACGCAAACGAGCGACGACCGCCTCCATCTCAGAAATCAGGGGGGCCGGGTCTTCGGTTCGGCCCCGCATTTCGATGTGCAGGGACCGAACTACAAAACACCAATAATCTTGTTGGCCCAACTCCTGGATTAATATTGGCAATAATTTTTCAACTTTTAGCGCAGCCCGTTCAAATTGACCTAGTGAATAGTCAATCAAGGCGGCATAATATTCCATAATGTGCGTTTCTAGATGCTGTGATACTTTGAGAGGACGCATCTCTTCAACTGCTGAGAGTGCCTCGCCAAAACGGCCAAGGTTTTGGAGGATCTGGATCCGAAGGTATTTAGTATTGAGCGTATTTGGATGCTCTGCACCCCTGATGCGGTTATAGAGTGGCACTAAGTCTTCGACTGCCGAGAGTGCCTCGCCAAAACGACCAAGGTTTTGGAGGATCTGGATCCGAAGGTATTTAGTATTGAGCG
>DAISJD010000199.1:0-3155 GCA_036821645.1 Aliidongia sp. | reverse complement strand
GGACGGGCGGGATCGTCCTCTTCCAATAAAAACAACGTCTCTTCGTTTTCCGACACGCTATCCTCGCCGCCAATCCGATCATTGGCATGCCACGACCAAAACCGATCACATAACCCTGGAACCGATCGGGCGACAAAAGCAATATTCTCGCTCGATGATGCGCAAAGCAGATCCACCCTGCCCCCCAACTGAAAGTTCCACGCGATCATGATCCGAAGCCTGGGCCGTTTTATCGCCATTATCGTGTTGATCAATATGGTCGGCTGCCGGGGTCCTGCCGATACCGTGCTCGATCCGGCCTTGCCGACCCTGCCGGAGATTGGGCCCGGGCCCCGTTCGATCGATCCGCTCTCGCTTGCCAACCCGCGCTATGATTCGGTCCTGGCGGCAGGCGACACCGTGTTGAAGACGTCGGACAATGCCATTCAGGAAATGCGCGCCCGGCTGCTCGCCCTTGGCTATGGGGCGGATCGGCTGCATCTTTTAAGCGCGGATCGAAGCCGGTTCACCGGCGATTTCTTCGTTTCGGCCGTTCCGGTCGACACACCCGATGCCCGCCGACGCGAAGCCCGGTCACGCGACGAGGATCGCGTACGCAAACTGCCCGGCGGTATCGATCCCGCGACCGAAGCTCAATTGCTGCGCCGGGTTCTGTCTCTCGACCCCGGTCAGTCGGGGGCCTGTTTCGTCTATCTCGCCTCTTCGGCAACCGGTGACGGACTTGCCATGGGGACGGGTGCGATTAAGGTCGATTCTCTGAACCGGGCGCTTTTCGGCGGGTGTGCCAATGCACCGACCGTGATCGTGATTTCCGCCTGCCAATCGGGAGGGTTTCAGAGCCTTGCCGCCCCGAACCGTCTCGTCATGGTCGCGGCAGGCGACGCGGAACGCGGTTTCGGCTGCGGCCCCAATGTCGGGTTTACCACGTTCGACGAATGTTTTCTGGGGGCCTTCGATGCCGGGGGGCCTTGGAAGACCCTTTTTGCCGCCACCCAATCCTGCGTCGCGCGCCGCCAAGCCCTTGTCGGCCAGTCCGGCGTCAGTCCCAAAATCGCGATCGGTGCGTTGGTTGCAGATTTGCCAAGCCCCGTGCCCGCATCCGATAAGGCACCTGCCGTTGCCTTTCGCCGGGGCGTCGGGCGGTTTACCGCCGATGCCATGCCCTTTTTCCCGACCTTGCGCCAACGCAATCAGGCCACGGTCGATGCCTATCTGAAGGCACCCGCGCCGAAGGCCATGGCGCTCACCTATGCCGGAACCGTCACGATTGCCGCCGACGATTCGGGGCGCGAAACACTGGACGATGTCAGCCGCACGGCCCTTATCCAATGCGAACGGGAAAGCGGCGGTGCCTGCGTCCTGTTCGCCCGCAACGACTCGATTGCGGCACCGGGCGATTCCGGGCTTGCCCCGTTGCATAAACCTTTTTTGAACCTGCGGTGACTGGACAAGAACCGCCATCCCATCCTCTCGCCTTGGCCCCTGTGAAGCCAAGTCCTCGAAAGCATGCGATTGATGACTAGGTTTTTGCGTTTCCTCAGTCATGGCCTTCTGGTTGCGCTTGTGCTGTTCTTATGCCGATGCGCGGCACCCATGCCGCCCTCCGTCGTCGAAGCAGCGGATGTGGCACCGCGTACAGCCCCGTCTCATTCTGGGGCAAACACGGTCTACCGCAATCCCAAGCACTGGGCGACGCTGCTTCTGGCCGGAGACGGCGGCGTCCCCGCCTTTGATCACGCGATCAACCATCTGGCCGATCTTCTGGAAAAAAGCGGTATTCAACCCGTCAAAACCCTGAGTGCGGCGGCGAGCCGAGACAGTGGGGCGGGCCTCGCCAGTCTCATCGACCTTGAGCAAGGTTTGGCCCACCTGAACCCCGCCCCCGATGGCGGCTGCCTCGTCTATCTCGTCTCCCACGGGACCCCCGACCAGGGCCTCTATCTGCCCGTCTCCGACCGCACCTTGACACCGCAGGCGCTCGATCGGGCGCTAGACCAGGGCTGTGCGGCCGCCCCCACCGTCGTCATCGTCTCGGCCTGTTATGCCGGTCTCTTCACCGAGCCCCCGATGCGCCGCCCAAATCGGATCATCATCACGGCGGCACGGGCCGATCGGGCCTCTTTCGGCTGTTCGGCCAATGCGGCCTATACCACTTTCGATGCCTGCTTTCTGGGAGCCCTCGCGGGGGCTGACGATTGGGTAACTGCGATTGAGCGCACCCTCTTCTGCGTTGGCGCGCGTGAGGCTCTAAGCCATCTCGTGCCGTCCGAACCGCAAATTTTCATCGGGTCCGCCGTCACAGAATTGGCCGCCCCTTTGTCGACCCTCGCCGTGTCGGCCAGGACGACCGCGCAAGGCGACGGGCTCTTCTTCACGCCCAATTCCTTGCCCTTCAATCCCAAACTGATCGAAACCGCCCTCGACCTACCGAGACCGATCGCATTGACGCTTCAGCGACCGCTACGGCTTTATCAGGTGGCAAAAGGTGTCAAATCGCTGGCAGGAACCCCGGAAGGGTTTATCGTCGCCGTGACCGAGGACTCCCTCGGCACCCCCACGGGCCTCACCCTTAAAGATACGGCCCGCCTTGCCCTGCAACGGTGCGAATATCTGTCGGGCGGGGCCTGTTATCTCATGGCGATCGGCGATCGTATGAGCGGGCTTTTGCCCCATGGGGCCATCCCGTTCCATCCGCAAATCCTGCGCCTAAAGGGGCCCGTACGCGCCGAGGACACCCCCTTCATTCTGATCAAAGATCAAGACGCAATCCGAACGTATCTGGCGCAGCCGCGTCCCAAAGCCTTGGCCCTGCGCCTCAACCGCCCCGGCCTTGCGATCGCCCGAGACCCGGCAGAGGCCCTGGCCCAATGCCAAGCCGATGGCAGCCCATGCCGTCTCTACGCCCGCGATGACGAGATTGTTGAGAATGCGCCCCCTTGACGCAGGGCAAATCACCGCATGAAACGCGCATTTATGGCGATTTTCCCCTATAATGGTGCACGCTTTCGCTATTTCCTCGCCACAGGATGCCTCATCATGCGCTTGTTTTTGTCCCTTGCGGTTTCCGCCGCCCTTCTGATCGGGATCGGCACCGTGCCGGCCCAGGCCGTTCCCCGCCCGTTGGCCCCGAGCCCCCTCGGCATCACCTACAAATA
>DAISJD010000198.1:0-3339 GCA_036821645.1 Aliidongia sp. | reverse complement strand
CCCCACTGGTCCGGCCGATCGGCCGCCTGCCGGTGCAGGTCGATCAACAAAGCCCCGTCGCCAAGGCTTATATCATGGGTCTGCAAAAGGCCCTGCCGACCCATGGCTATCGTCCGGGACCGCCGACGGGCACGTTGGACGCGCAAACCGAACTGGCCATCGCCGCTTATGAACGGGATGCCGGGCTCAATATCGATACGATCACGGTCGGCAGTCTGAAAAAGGCCCTGGACCATGTGAGTTTCGCAAAACCGCCCGTCTATGCCCGACCGGAAGCCCCGATCGCCTCGGCGAAACCGCCGCCGCCCGGTAAACCGAAAGGCCCCGTGCCGAAACCGGCCAATGCCCGCACGGTGACATCCCCGGTCGCCCTCGCTCCCGCGAATCAAGCCCCCGCGAAGCAAGCCGCCCTGTCCCCGGCTCCGATACCGGCTGCGGCACCGGCAGCGGCCAGCCCCACCCAGGTGAAGGCAGTGCAGGATTATCTGAAACGCCAAGGCTTCGATGTCGAGGAAACCGGCACCCCCGGCCCGGACACGGAAAATGCTGTGAAGGCCTATCAGGCGTCAAAGGGCCTGACGAAAGACGGCGCGATCACGCCCGCCTTGCTGCGCGAGATGGGGATCGCCCCCTAACGCGCCGCCACCGGGTAAAAACGTTACCGGGCAAAGATATGGACCCGGGTTGGCCGCCAATAAAGCGGTTTGCCCGGTTCGAGCCCGTGGCCCTGATCGGGGGACAATTCCGCCATCAGCAGGGTCGTGCCGTGATGAAAGGCAAGCCGTGTGCGTGGACCGACGGTCGTCACGTCCGCCACCCGGCCCGACAGGGTTGTCTTGGCAAGATCGGGGGCCACCAGGTCGATTTCATGGGGGCGAAACCACGCATCGGCCGGCCCGTCGGGGACCGCCAGATCCTGGGCCAGAATGCAGCCGTCGCCGGTCCGGGCAACCCCGTTCGCAACGGTACAGGGAAGTTGGTTTGCCTGACCCAAAAACCCATAGACGAAGGCCGTTTTCGGATCGCGATAGACCGCCTGGGGCGTGCCGATCTGTTCGATTTTCCCCTTGCGCAAGACGATCACCCGATCGGCAAGTTCCAGGGCTTCTTCTTGGTCGTGGGTGACGAACACGCTGGTAATGCCGAGCCTGCGGTGCAGGTCCTTCAACCACAGGCGCAATTCGGTGCGGACCTGGGCGTCCAAGGCCCCGAACGGTTCGTCCAGCAGCAGCAGTTTCGGTTCGATGGCCAGGGCGCGGGCCAGGGCGACCCGCTGGCGCTGCCCGCCGGAAAGGGCATTCGGATAGCGACCGCCCAACCCCGGCAATTGAACCAAATCCAAGAGTTCGTCGACCTTTTTGGCGATTTGCTGTTTGGTGGGGCGTGCGGCGCGCGGGCGAATGGCAAGGCCGAACCCGATATTGCGCGCCACCGTCATATGTTTGAACAGGGCGTAATGCTGAAAGACGAAACCGATATTGCGCCGGTTGGGCGCAATAGTCGCGGCATCGCGCCCATCGAACAGCAGGGCACCGGATTCCGGGGTTTCAAGCCCGGCCAGCAGGCGCAGCAACGTGGTCTTGCCGGACCCTGACGGCCCTAACAGGGCCAAAAACTCGCCATCCTCAATGGTGAGATCGACACCGTCGACCGCCGGTGTCTGGCCGTACCGGCAAACCAAATTTTGTATCTCAATAGGCATGGTCGGGGCATCCGCAGAACAGAGGGGCGATCATGGGGACCGCCGTGCCTGTCGTTCATCAGCGAGGAGCAATTCGAGGATGGTCTTGGCAACGAGCGTCACCAAGGCCAGCAGTGCCAGGAGTGCGGCAACAGCAAACGCAGCAGGCAGATTATATTCGTTATAAAGGACTTCGACATGAAGCGGCATCGTGTTGGTGAGGCCCCTGATATGACCGGACACGACGGAAACCGCACCAAATTCCCCCATAGCCCTCGCGTTGCAGAGTAACACGCCATAAAGCAGGCCCCAGCGGATATTGGGCAAGGTGACATACCAGAAGGTTTGAAAGCCGCTCGCCCCCAAGATCAGTGCGGCTTCTTCTTCTTGTTTGCCTTGGGCTTCCATCAGGGGGATGAGTTCGCGGGCAACGAACGGCAAAGTGACGAACAGGGTGGCGAGCACAATGCCCGGTACGGCGAAAATCAGTTTCAACCCGTGTGCGGCCAAAAACGGGCCGAAAAACCCTTGCAGGCCGAACAGCAAGACATAGATCAGGCCCGAAACCACCGGGGAAACCGATAGGGGCAGGTCGATCAGGGTAATCAGCAGGCTTTTGCCTGGAAACGTAAATTTGGCAATCGCCCAGGAGGCGGCGATCCCGAAGACCATATTGAGCGGCACTGCGATCGCGGCCACTGTCAGCGTCAACTGAATGGCGCTTTGTGCGTCGGGTTCGCCAAGGGCCCCCAGTGCCATGGCAAAGCCGCGTTCGAGTGCCCGCATGAAGATGAGGGCGATCGGCACCAGGAGAAAAACGACAATGACCGCCACCGCAGCCCCGATCAAGGCGAGACGACCCGGGCGCAAGCGGGACTCTGTGTGCATTCTATTGGCCAAGGCGACGTTTGCTCCAGGCATGAAGACCGTTGATGATCAACATGATGCAGAAAGAAACCAGCAGCATGGCGGCCCCCAAAAATGCGGCACCGGCATAATCGAATTGTTCCAGTCTGACGACGATCAGCAGCGGCACGATTTCACTGATCCCCGGCAGATTACCGGCAATGAAGATCACCGAGCCATATTCACCGATCCCACGCCCAAGCGCCAAGGTAAAGCCGGTGATGAGGGCCGGGAACAGGGGCGGCAGGATGACGTGGCGAAAGATTTGCGGCGAGGTGGCACCCAAGGTGGCGGCCGCTTGCTCCATATCCCGGTCGAGATCCTCCAGCACCGGTTCAAGGGTGCGCACGACGAAGGGCAGGCCGACGAAGGAAAGGGCGACGAGAATGCCGAGGGGGGTAAAGGCGACCTTCACCCCGATCGCCGCCAAGAGACTGCCGATCCAGCCGGTTTCGGCATAAAGTTCCGTAAGGGCGATCCCGGCAACGGCGGTCGGCAGGGCGATCGGCAGATCGACCAAGGCATCGAAAAGCCGTTTGCCCGGAAAATCGTAGCGAATGAGAACCCACGCGATCAGCAGGCCAAGCACGGCATCGATCGAGGCGGCGACGATCGACAGGCCGAAGGTGGTGCGAAACGCCCCGAGCACCCGCACGCTCGTCACATTGGCGACGATATCGTTCATGCCGATGCCCGAGGCGCGCACGACCAAGGCTGCAAGGGGCAGCAGCACGATCAGACTGAGATAGAAG
>DAISJD010000197.1:0-3422 GCA_036821645.1 Aliidongia sp. | reverse complement strand
CCCCATCGAGGGTGCGTTCATAATCCCCGGCATAATGCCAGACATCCGTCGAGGTGCCGCCCATATCGAACCCGATGATGTGGTCGGCACCGGCGGCGCGGGCCGTGGCGACCCCACCGATGATGCCGCCGGCAGGGCCCGACAGGATCGCATCGCGCCCCTGAAACCGCCCGGCCTCGGTCAGCCCGCCATGGGATTGCATGAACATGAGCCGGACGGGACCGAGTTCTTCGGCCATCGCATCGACGTAGCGGCGCAAGACGGGCGACAGATAAGCGTCGGCCACGGTGGTATCGCCGCGCCCGACCAATTTGACGAGGGCCGAGACATCGTGGGAAACGGAAATCTGCGTGAAACCCACGGCACGGGCCAAATCGGCGACGGCCCGCTCGTGCACCGGATTGCGATAGCCATGCATGAAGGCGATCGCGATCGCCCGAAACCCCGCGCCATAGGCGGCTTCCAAGGCCGTGCGTGCGGCATCCCGATCAAGCGGGCGACACACCGTGCCGTCGGCGAAAAGGCGTTCGTCGATTTCGACCACAGGATCGTACAGCATCGACGGCAAGACGATGCGGCGCGCGAACAGATCCGGGCGATGTTGGGTCCCGATCCGCAACAAATCGCCAAAGCCCCGGGTGATCGCCAGGACCGTGGGAGCCCCTTTGCGTTCCAACAGCGCGTTGGTCGCAACGGTTGTCCCCATTTTGACCGCCTCGATCCGGGCGGGATCGAGCGGCGCATCGGGCGCAAGCCCCAGAATGTCGCGCATGCCCGCGAGGGCGGCATCCTGATAGCGTTCGGGATCGTGCGAGAGATATTTGCGATCGACGAGAGCACCGTCGGGGCGGCGCGCCACGATGTCGGTAAAGGTGCCGCCCCGATCGATCCAGAAAGACCACCGCCCCGTTTGCCCGTCCCGATCCGTCGCCGCCCCGTCCGTCATGATCGCCCCCCCTTGTTTTCGGGTTTCTTCATACCCTCTTGCGGCGGTTTCGACCAGAACCCATGCATGGCCATCCCCTTGACGCGGATCCGACAAGGGCTTATCGCGATGCCATAGCCTTGGGCAGCGGGCTCGGGCGATGGGGGCTTTGGCTGGGCATGAGCATCTGGACCTGCATCCGCGAGACCGTGGCTACGGGGGGATGGTGGCCGTTCTTCGGGGCCGCCACACCCCGCAAACACGATCCCTCGATCGGGCATTCGGCAAGCCGATCGGTCAATTTCACGATTGCGGTCATCGCCCTTAGCGCCAAGATGGCAAAGGCCGACGGCGTCGTGACCGACGATGAAATCGCCCGGTTCCACCAATTGTTCAAGGTGGCCGAGACTGAGCGGGCCAATGTCGCCGCCTTCTTCAATCTGGCCCGTCGCTCGGTCCATGGGGCCGAATCCTATGCGCGTCAGGCGGCGAAGATCCTCAATCACGACGCCGATCTTTTGGCCGATCTCTTGGGGGCCTTGTTTCAGATCGCGACCGCCGATCGCCATTTTGCCGCCGAGGAAGATGCGTTTTTGGCGCGGATCGCCCACTGTTTCGGTTTCGATGCCGCGACATATCGCCGGATCCGCGCCCGACATCTCGGCACGACCGAAGGGCGCGACGCCGAAAACCGCCGGATCGACGACGACCCCTACGTCATTCTGGGGGCCGATCCGTCGATGAGCCTCGACGAGATCGCCGCCTTGTGGCGCACCCATGTCCGGGACAATCATCCCGATCTCGCGATCGCGCGCGGCTTACCCGCCGAATTCATTGCCCTTGCCACCGAAAAACTCGCCCGGATCAACGATGCCTATGACCGGATCCGGGCCAAACCGACTTTGGGAACGTCTTAATGTCCGCACAGCCCCCCCTCGTCGTCCTGCGCGATGCCACCTTGACCTTCGGCGGCCGCCCGACCTTTCAGGACATCACCGTCGCCATCGCGCGGGGCGAACGGATCTGCCTCGTCGGACGCAACGGTTCCGGCAAATCGACCTTGCTGAAATGCATCGCGGGCCTGATGGACCTCGATTCGGGCGAACGGTTCCTGCAACCGGGGGCCAGGGTCGCCTATATGCCCCAGGAACCGAGTTTCGACCCTCAGGCAACCATTGCCGATTATGTCGCAACCGGCCTCGGCCCCGATGAAACCCTGGACCATCACCGTTACAAGGTCGAAACCGCCCTGGGGGAGGTCGGCCTCGACCCGGATCGTCTCTTGAGCGGCCTGTCGGGCGGCGAAGGACGGCGCGTCACCCTCGCCCAGATTTTCGTGGGCGAACCCGATGTCCTGTTGTTGGACGAGCCGACCAACCATCTCGACATACCGGCGATCGAATGGCTCGAAGCCAAGCTCGCCGCGTTTCGCGGTGCCATTTTATTGATCAGCCACGATCGGGAATTTCTCAATCGGCTCGCCAAACGCACCTTGTGGCTGGACCGAGGACGCTTGCGATCGACCGAACAGGGGTTTGCCCAGTTCGACGCCTGGTCCGAAGGGATATTGGCCGCCGAAGCCGCCGAAGAGGCGCGTCTCGACAAAAAACTGGCCAGCGAAACCGTCTGGCTGCGCCAAGGGATTTCCGCCCGACGCACGCGCAATATGGGCCGGGTGCGCGCCTTGCAGGATCTGCGCAAGGAACGGGCCGAACGGGTGTCGATCGGGTCGGTCAAATTCGGTCAGGCCGGGGTGCAGGCGGGCGGCCAACTCGTGGTCGAGTTGGACGGGATCACCCATCAATTCACTCGAACCGACCCCGAGACCGGGCGGGTGGAAACGAAACGGATTCTCACGGGCTTTTCCACCAAGGTACTGCGCCGGGATCGGGTCGGGATCGTCGGGCCGAACGGGGCCGGCAAATCGACCCTGTTGAAAATTCTGACCGGGGATCTGAAACCCGACCAAGGGCGCGTGCGGCTCGGCACCAATCTCTTGCCCGCCTATTTCGATCAACATCGCGCGGGCCTGCGTGCCGATTGGTCGGTGCGGGACAACCTGACCGGCGGGGGCGATACGATTTTCGTGCAAGGGGTGCCGAAACACGTCAATACCTATATGCGCGAATTTCTGTTCGACGATCGCCAGGCCCTCCAACCGGTCGCAAGCCTCTCGGGCGGCGAGCGCAATCGCCTGCTCTTGGCCAAGATCCTGGCCCAACCCTCCAATCTCTTGATCCTGGACGAACCGACCAACGATCTCGATATGGATACGCTCGACCTTCTGGAAGAGATTTTGGCCGATTACGAAGGCACCCTGTTCCTGGTCAGCCACGATCGCGACTTTCTCGACCGGCTCGTCACCAGTACCATCGCGGTCGAAGGCGACGGGGATGTCGCCGAATATGTCGGCGGCTATAGCGATTATCTGCGCCAACGCCCCGAACGGCCCGAACCGCGCGCGGCCGACACCAAGCCGCCGCCGAAGGCCCCCCCG
>DAISJD010000196.1:0-3625 GCA_036821645.1 Aliidongia sp. | reverse complement strand
GTTTGGGCGGTTTCATAGATCAAGCCCGGTTTTTCAGCGCCATCGATGGGTACGAGATCGCCCCCGGTCATGGCAAAGAGGGCTGTTCCAACCAAATTATACCAACAGAGCGCGGCGGGTTCTTTTTTTCCCGTCCAGCCTGCGATATAGAGCCGATCCTCGGCACGGGTCAGGGCGACATAGAGCAGGCGGCGATATTCCTGGTCCTGTTTTTGTCGGGCTGCCGCCTTGGCAAGGGTGCTGATCGGTTCGCCATCGCCCCCCGAAGGTGCCCATAAAAGACAGGAATCCTGATGGGCCGACGACCATAGGACCAGGGGCGCTTTGATCGGGGCCGTGGTTGTATCGGGCAGGAACACGATCGGGGCCTGCAACCCTTTCGAACCGTGCACTGTCATGATCCTGACTTCGTTGCGGCCCGATTGTTCGAAATCGCGCTTGACCTCTTCCGCGCCGGTTTCAAGCCAAGAGAGAAACCCCTGCAACGCGGGCACATGGGTCCGTTCATAGACGAGGCATTGGGCTAAAAACTCATCGATGGCATCGGCCGCATCGGTGCCAAGCCGCCCCAGCAATTTTTCCCGTCCCCGATCGGCCCCCAGAATTTCACCGTAGAGTTCATAGGGCGGCTGATAATCGACCCGTGCAAGCCACCGGGACAATTGGGTGCGCGCTGCCACGGCCCAAGGGGCATCTGCAGCCTTCAAGGCACGCCACAGCGTGCCGGGCCGACCAACCGCCACCGTTTCGAGCATCCCGTCGTCAAAGCCGATGAGGGGGCCTTTCAACACGGTGGCAAGGGCCAAATCATCTTCGGGCATCAAGAGAAAATGGCCGAGTGCGATAAGATCCATCACCGGCAATTGGCGGCTCAAGACCATGCGATCAGCCCCGGCGACCGGCACGCCCAATCGTTTCAAGGCCCGCAGCAGTTCGGTGACGAATACGCCGCGTCGGCGCACCAGGATCATGATGTCGCCAGGTTGGATCGGGCGATCCCGTGCCGTCAAGATTGCACCCGATCGGCACCAACGGGCGATGGTCTCGGCAATTTTGCGGGCAAGCCGGGCGGGCGGTGCCGTCTTGGGCGCATGATCCAAAGGGGGCGACCATGGGGAAGGTTCTTCTTGGTCGTCCGGGCGTTCCAACGGCCATAATTCGACCCGCCCGGACTGCCCCACGCGGTGGGCGCGATGCTGGATCGGGCTGCCGTCCAAGGCGACGCCGTCGCGGGCATCGTCCGCGCTGAAGACCGTATCGACGAGCGTCAAGATCGCGTCGGTGGACCGAAACGACACGTCGAGCGGGACCGCGCGCAGGAATTGCCGTGCCGCCTCTGCCTTCGTCTGAAAATGACGCTGCATCTTCAGGAATTCTTCGGGATCGGCCCGTTGAAAGCTGAAAATCGATTGTTTGGCATCGCCGACCGCAAACACCGTCCGGGGCGATGGTCGCGCACTCTCGCCGGTGAAAAACTCCTCGGCCAGGGCCGCTACGACCGACCATTGATCGGGGTTCGTATCCTGCGCTTCGTCAATCAGAATATGGTCGAGCCCGCCATCCAATTTGAACAAGACCCACGGGGCGACGCCGGGCCTTGCCAAGAGGGTTCGGGTGATGAGGATCAGATCGTCGTAATCGAGCAGATGGTGCAGGCGCTTTTCCGTTTCATACGCATCGAGAAAGGCCGCCGCTAAATGAGCCAAGGCCGCACTCGCCCCATAGACGATGAGGGATGCGCGTTTTTGCCGAACCCGAATGAGGCGATCCGCCTCGGCGGAAAGGCAGGGTTCGAGATCGGGATTGGCCGTTTTCAGTTTCTTGGTGGCAAGGATGGCGCGCACCGTCCCTTCTTTCGTCAGAAAGGCGCTGCAATAAGCGTCGAACCCGGCGGCCCGTGCGTCCGGGTCGGCGGCCAGCCAATCGGCCATCGCGATTCCGCGCCCCTGATCGGATTTTTCGCCGCTGAGCAACAGATCCGCCGCCCGGCGCAAGGCCGCACCTTGAAACATCGCCTCATGGCACGCATGCGCGATCACGGATGCCGCATCGTCCGCTGGATTGACCCCAAGGACCCGGGCAAGGCGTGTGAGATAAGGGGGAAGGCCCCCCGCCGCCCCAAACAGGCGGGCCAATTTGCCCCGTTCTTGGGTGAGGATCAACAGCAACTCGGCGAATTGCTCGTCATTTACCAACCCCGTCACATGGCGTAAGGCGGCCGCAACCGCGTCATCCGCCTGCAAACGGGCATGGTTCAGGATCCTGGTCTGGGCTGCATGCAGCAATTCTTGCGCCGTGCGGTCATCCATCACCTCGAATTGCGGCGGCAGGCCCGCCTCAAGCGGAAAGCGGCGCAAGATCGATTGGCAAAACGCATGGAGTGTGAGGATCCGCATTCCCCCCGGTACATCAAGGACAAGGGCGAAGAGACGCCGGGCCCGATCGAGGAGGGTCCCGACATCCCCGTCGGGCAAAGTTCCCAAGATGGTGGCAATGTCGGTGCGCAGGGCCATATCGTCGGCAACGGCCCAACGGGCGAGACGCCCGTTCAGGCGGATCGCCATTTCCGCCGCCGCCGCCTTGGTGAAGGTGAGGCACAAGATGCGGCTCGGCGCATTGCCCGCCAAGAGCAGCGCCAAGAGCCGGTCGGTCAGAACCTTTGTTTTGCCGGTTCCGGCAGAGGCCGCAACCCAGACCGAGGCGGTGCCATCGGCGGCCTCGCGTTGGCTCTGGGTGGCGGCCCGGCCGATCGCGTCGGCAATGAGGGCGGCGGTTTCGTCGGTCATTCCTGATCTTGCCCCCATTCTTCAAGCCGGGCGAGATGGCGATAATCGCCATAGCGCGGGGCATAGTCGGGGCGCGGTTCCGGGCGATAGGCTGTGGTCGGGTCGTCGAATGCAGCGATGAGATCGATCAATCCCGCCATGGCGGCACGGGCCAGATCCTGGGGTGTTTCCTTACCCCCGGCCGCCCCGACCGTACCGGGCACGGCACCGCCCGATAATTTCCAAAACGATAATTCTTCGACCGATCGGCCCGCCTCGATCCCGGCAAAGCCGCCCGCCTCGGCGATCACGGCTTCCAGCGGCATTTGCGGCGAAAAGCCAAGCTGCACATGACCCACCTTCGGCACGGAACCCGTTTTATAGTCGATGATCGCAAGACCCCCTGTGTGCAACAGGTCGATCCGGTCGGCTTTGGCGGTTAGGGTGAAGGGGCCACCCGGCGTCTCGATCACAAGACGCCCGCCAAGTTCGCTCATTGATACTGCAAGCGTCGGCCGACGCGCGGTTTCTTGCGTGACGAACCATTGGGCGATGCGCAAGAACCGTGGCCACCAAAAGGCCCAGACGCCGGGTCGCGCCAAGGCGGATCCAAAGGCATCCCGACCGGCCGTGATGAGGGCATCCAAGGCCTGATCCGGCAAGGGGCCCTTGGGGTAAAGTCGGATGAAGGCGTCGAGGGCCGCATGAATGAACTGACCCCGTTCGGCAAGCCCCGGATCGGCGTCGATGGGATCAAGCGGGCGCAATTTCAGGACATGACGGGCATAGATCGCATAAGGATCGCGCATCCAAGTTTCGATTTCGGTGACCGACAAACGGCGCGGGCGCAGGGCCAGGGG
>DAISJD010000195.1:0-3632 GCA_036821645.1 Aliidongia sp. | reverse complement strand
GGGCCGTGCCGCCTCTTGCCGTGCCAGTGGTCAGTTGGGTTTTTGTTGCGATCCTGCCCCTTTTGTTGGGGTTGATCGCCCGCCTGACGGCGCGGCGCACGGTGCTCGCGGTTTTGGCGCAAAAGCCATGAGGCTGGCCCCGATCCTGCGGTTTCTGGCGCTTGGGATCTTGACGCTCGGTGTCTGTTTTATTTCCGGGTTTTTGTGGTTTCTCTACGATCTTCAACAAACCGATCCGGCACCGACCGAGACGACGGATCTCGCCGTCGTGTTGACGGGGGGCAGCAATCGGGTTCATGAAGGGTTGGCGCAGCTTGCGCTTGCGCATAGCCCGTATCTGTTCATTTCCGGGGTCTATCCTGGGGTCGATGCCGCCCAAATGGTCCAGCGTATGGAGGGGGGGGCCGTCTGGGTGCCGTGCTGTATTACGCTTGGCTATCAGGCGCGCGATACGGTGGGCAATGCCGAGGAGGTAGCGGCCTTCGTTCAAAAGGCGGGGGTCCATTCGATCAGGCTTGTGACCTCCCATTACCATATGCGCCGAGCCCGGTTGGAGTTTGCGCGCGTCATGCCGCCCGATCTCGTGATCATCCCCCATCCGGTTGCCCCTGACCGGGCCGATTTATCCGGTCATCGCCTGACCTGGTCGTTTCTGAGTTTGGCCGGTTGGGAATATCTTAAATTATTGGGTGCCCTTCTTCGGCCCTGGTTTTCTGTGTGAAGAGGTTCGCTGATGATCGGCCTGCGCTCCGGCGTGTTTAATCTTGGTTTTGCGCTCTGGACCCTTGTGCTGGGCCTTGTGGCGCTGCCCCTATTGATGGGGCGGCGGGGCGGTATCGTGGCGCTGTCGCGGGTTTGGGTGCGCGGGGTGCTGGGCTGGTTGCGGGTCACGACGGGTATCCGATTTGAAATCAAAGGGCGTCACCATGTACCGTCTGGGCCTTGTCTCGTAGCGATGAAACATCAATCGGCCCTCGAAACTCTGATCCTGCCCTTGATGTTCCAGGATCCGGCCATCGTCTTGAAACAGGAACTTCTGAAAATTCCGGTGTTTGGCTGGTATCTCGGGCGGACCGCGATGATTGCGATCGATCGCAAGGCAGGCAGTGCGGCCCTGCGCCATATGGTTCAAGGGGCCAGGGATGCCGTGGCGGCGGGGCGGTCGGTGATCATTTATCCCGAAGGCACCCGTGCCCCGCTGGGCACATACGAGCCGTATCATACGGGTGTCATGGCACTCTATCGCGATCTTGACCTGCCGCTTGTGCCCGTGGCGTTGAATTCCGGCCTTTATTGGCGCGGCCTGTGGGAAAAACGACCAGGGCGCGTCATCGTGGAAATTCTGCCGCCGCTTGAGCCGGGACAGGATCGCCGGGCGATCATGGCGCAATTGGAACAGCGTATCGAATCGGCCACCCATGCCCTCTTGGTCGCGGGCGGTTGGCAGTCAGGGTCTGTGGATAAGTCTGTGAACAATCTAGAGACAACCCATGGATAAGCGCACATCATTTTGAGGAATATCGGGTTTTTCAATGGATGCTTACTGAATACCGCCGACTGCTCAATGGTGGTTGGTTTCCATTGGAAAGGGACAAGAAACCGGGCCCCTTTATTGCGAGCGGCGGGTGGTTTTTATGGCGACGAATTTATTTAACATATTGATATATAACATATTTTTTTTATTTTTATCGGTATGGAAGACAAAATGGTGAGTTCTTGTCAAGTCCCTCATGGCTGATCCATGGTGGGGCGATCGATTTTTTGCGATGGGGTTTGCGGCACCCCGACGCCGATTTGCCGGGGATGCGTCGCCCCTTAGACCGATGGTTGACGCACCTGTGGGAAACCTTGTGGCCTTGCCAAGATGACGATCGGGGCCGGTGCCTGCGGACAGGGTCATCTCCCCTTACTCCCGCAACAGCACCATCAAGACTTCATCGATATACCCCGTCCCCCGTTGGAGGGCCTTGGGCTCCGTGCCGTAGATCGTGAAACCCAGTCGGGTATAGAGGGCGATGGCCGCTTCGTTATCCGCAACGGCGGCGAGGGTGATCTGCGTAACGGTGGCGGGGGTTTCCTGGATGAGCTTTGCCACAAGCCGGGCGGCAACCCCTTGGCGGCGGGCCTCGGCGCGGACATAGAGACCCCAAATATAGGCTTTGTGCCGTTCGCGTGGACCGTCATTCGGGTGCAGGCCGACCATGCCGACGATCGTATCCCCCTGATAAGCGCCTAAAACCAGCGAGCCCGCGAGCCGATCTTGGAACGCCTGCAGCGGACGGAGAATTTCGGTCTCGTAGGTCGAACCGAACGCGTCGGGATCTCGTTGCAGCCCAACGAAGCGGATGGTCTTAAAATCTTCGACCTGTTCGATGCCAAGCGGGCGGATCGTGATCTCAGTCATACAGGATCTCCCCGTTCCAGTGCCAGCGAGAAGGGCAACACCTGATCGAGCAGCAGAGTTTTCGTCGTGATGGCGGGATCTTGTTCGGCAATCGCGCGGGCTTCTGCCGGTGTATCGGCGCGAAAAACGATGATGCCGAAGGCTGGGGGCTGTCCCGCAGGACCGGCAATGACGAGACGCCCTAAATCGAGCAAAGCCTTGAGATAGGCGAAATGCGCTGCGATTGCGGCTTCGTCCTCGGCATTCATACGCGCAAACAGACCCGGACTGGGCTTCAACAGAGCCAGAAAATAGGGGGCCCCGTCCGATGGCGGGCCGAAGAGAGCACGGGGGTCGGGAGATGGCGGGATTGTCATGGGGCGATACTCCGAACAGGTACAGGTATGGATGAATGCGGCATAAAATTATCAGACAATTTAGACAACAAAATGATCGACCCTGCTTCATCTTCAAATTCTTGTTAATGAATTGGGCCTACTGTTAAATCATCGAGACGATAGAAAGACATGAACGAGTAATCAAAATAGTATGATCGATCAGTATTTTAGCAAAAAATTAAATATAACACAGAATTTCTGGTTTCTTCATAATGGTTTCCCCCTGTCCGATTGAGCGTGCAGTACGCATCGTCGGACAAACTTGAGGTGTGATCCTGGCGGTCGGCGCTGGATCACACCTTTTCTTTTTTTATTATCCCTTTTGTCCCACACGGCGGATCAGGATCGGGACGCCGTCGCGGGCACGGGCCAGTTTTGCGATCCGCACAGCCTTCTCCCGCGTGGCAAAACCGCTGCTGGCCACGAGATACCAGTCCGTCCCGTCGGCAGCCCGCTGAGGCAGCATGTCGGCAGAGATGCCATGGGTGGCAAGACTATGGACGAGCAGACTTGCATGGTCACGGCTTTTGAATGTGCCCATCAAGATGCGCCATGGGCCGTCGCCACCAGTCCCGTCCGATGGTTTCTCAAGGGGGGGCGTGCGAATTTTACCGAGGTTTTTAACCGGTTTTTTCTGCTTTTCCGACGCTTTTTTGCGGGGAGGACGCGCTGCGGCGGGCAATGGTTGCACGGCACGGCGGGCCGTCTTAGTCGCGGCATCGGCATCGGCAGATAAGATGGGGCGTTCGGCGCGTTTTGCCGGATTGCTTTGGGGGGCTGCTTGGACCGGGGTTTGCGTTGCCGGCTCTTCGACGATCGGAACCTCGGGCAGGTGGGCTTGATCCTTGATC
>DAISJD010000194.1:0-3636 GCA_036821645.1 Aliidongia sp. | reverse complement strand
AGGCCGGGGGCGCGCCATCGCCAGCCAGCCGGTCATCGTCGGGGTTTCTGAGATAGCGCGCGCGCCCATCGCCCCCAGGGTCACCCATCCCGTCCGCTGATCCAGCACCGGCCCCGCCATCCCGCACCCATTGCCCGCCGCCCGGCCCGGATGGGCGGCGCGGCTGACCCGGATCGTAGCCCCGTTTCCAGAGGATATCGCCCGTCTCGGTGATCGCGACATCCCGCCCCAACGCCTCGGGCTTAACCCCGGCATCGAGCAAGCCACCCGCCAAGAACAAGCGATGGACGGCGGCCCGATCGGGCAGGGGCGGCAGGCGGGCGAAGGCCAGATGGATCAAGGCTCGCGTCTCGTCCCTCTCGTTCCAGGCCCGTGCCGCCCGGTCGATATGGGGCAGCACATCTTCGGACACAGCCGCGTCATAGGCGGCCCCGAGCAACGCCACCACGCGCATCCGCGACCCATCGTCAAGGCGGACCCGACCGTCAGGGGCCGCCTTCACCAGCACCGTCCCGGCCCCGCAGCACAGGCCCGCCTCGGTAAAGCGCGGGCTATAGTCATACGTTCGGTGCCGCACCTTCTCATGCCAGATCTGGTTCAGGTCATCCGCAAGCCGCGCCATCACCCCATATCCTTCTTTGTTCGTGGAACAAATAAGAACATAAGAGGTTTTTCTGCGACGTCAAGAGATTTTCCGATAAAATTCTAGTAATGTTCTTTTTGCGTGTATCGTTCTGCTATCACAGATTCTGGGAGCCCGGTGCTCCCGGCCCCTGTCGGTTGGTTGCGACGATCTCGGAAAGTCGCCGCATCGACCGGCGATTGACCGCCCGGCAATAGCGGCACAGTGCAGCCACCCCCCGATGCAGGCGGGCGCGATCCGCCGTGATCAGCCGATCGATCAACCGTTCGGCATCGTGGCGATCCGTGATGAGACCGGCCCCGAAATGGCGCACCAAAAGACTGGTATAGAGATCGTCGGGACTGGCGAGGACCGGCAGGCCGCGATTGACATAGGACAGAAACTTGTTGCCGAGAGAGACGAGATCCATGTGCCGGATTTCAGGCATATCGAAATTGAGCGCCAACAGCCCGAAATCGTAATCCGACAACAGGCGCTGCATCGTATCGAACGGCACCGCCCCGTGATAGTGCAAGGGCGGGGCAGGGCAGGCCCGGCGATAGGAATCATAGGCCGCAGGCGGCATGGGCGGTCGGTCGAGCCCGTTGAAAATATCGAGATGGACCCTGCCGCCTGCGGTCAGGGCCTGGGCATGGCCTAAAATCTGTTGTTCGGGTGCGATCGTGTCGGCGATCGCTTGGGTGGTAAGGCCGCCCGCAAACACGATGCGCGGGATGGCGGCATCCCGCACCGGCAGGGGGGCTTGCACCGTGGCATCCGTGCCGACGACGGGGAAGATATGGATGGTTTTGTGATAGAACGACCGATCGAAGGCCCGCCAATGGGGACCGCCATATTTGTGGATCACCGCATCGGCCAGATGGATGGCGGCCATTTCCGCCAGAATTTCCCGTTTGCGGGCCGCCGGGTTGATGAAAAACTGCCGATCGAGGACGGCGGGCGGCAAGGTGAAGAGCCAGTCATAGAGTTCATGATAAAGCCGCAGACCGGGCAGGCACCGGCGCAGCCACGGCGACCATCGGGCGGAACAATATTGGAACATGGTCATGACATAGGCCTGGCGCGGGTTCAGGCGGCGGACGACCTGTTCCAGCCAGCGGGTCGATTGTTTGAGATCGATCGTGCGATAGACCGGACTCTCACCGGCGAGATGGGGGCGGCCCATAAACAGGCGCAGCGTGGTTTCCGGCGGAAAAAACGCCGCCAGTTCCCGATCCGACAAAAGCTGGTGCGGGCCGGTTTGAAAACTGAGGAGGATCGTTTCGATCCCGTCGGGCAGTTGGGCGGCGATGTCGGGCGGCAGATCCTCGGTTGCCGCGCGATAGGCCGGGTGGTTGTAGATCGGGACGATCTTGTCGGCGGGATAGCCCAGATCCCGCAGGATTTCGGTAAATTCCAGCTCGTATTCCTGATGGGACAGAAGGACCGCGTCGAACGATAGGCCGAGGGCGGCCTCAGGGGTGACGAGCGGTTGGCCGAAGCGCCGGGCCCCGTCAGTGGCACTCTGGTCGATGATGCCGACGATCTGGGTTTCCGGCAATGCCGATAGGGTGCCGATCACCGCCTCGGTGTGGGTCCCGCCGGGATAGAGCAGGACCCGCCCGCGCGGGGCATGGGCGGCAAGGTGGCGGCGCACCCGGTCGAGATCGCGCGGTCCGGCCCAGCGTCGATCCAAATCGTCGGCAAGGGCCGCATAATGGCTCGGATCGGCGCGGAGGCTGTTGGAGGCCGCCTCTGTCTCGGCGATGCTGGCGGCGGTGGCGGCATCCAAGGCCGCCTTCGACCAGCGGCGGACGGGGTGTCGGGTCGGATTGGGATTGGGATTGGGATTGGTCATCGGGCGAACCAGGCTTCGACTTTGGCGATGGCGGCCACCGTATCCTCGGCTTCTTGGCGGCCATAGCGTTCGTTCAGATAAAGGCAGAACGATCGATCGCGGGCATCTCGGGCATTCGGGGTGGAAAAATCGTCGCTGAGATAGGGGCGGACCCAGGGCCAATCCCACACGACGAAGCCGTAATGGGGATTGAGATCGATGCCTTCGGCGCGCACCGCCTCGGCAAATTCCCGTTTCGTGCAGGATAGCCCCTCGGTCTCGACGAAGATCGGATAGATGAAGGGCGAAAAATCCGGACTATGGCCGTAAGGGCGGCAAAACCGGCTAGCACCCGGCAGCAGGGTTGCCACGGCATCGATATAGGCAAGCCGGGCGGCGATGGTCTCGTCGAGCCGGGCAAGCGAGGCCTGCCCGATCGCACACGATATCTCGTCCGTGTTCCAATTCAAGGCCGGGAACAGGTTGGTCATGGGCGAACGATCGTCGAAATCCGTGCGCCAGCGCGGCTTGCCCCGGTCGGCATGGGCGAGCGCCAAGTGATAGCGATCTTCGGTTTTGCTATAGACGATGCCGCCGCTCGACCCGCTGACATGAGTTTTCTTGAACATGGTGGAAAAAGCCGCAATCTCGCCGAAGGTGCCGATTTTCCGACCGTTCCACCGCGCCCCGTGGGATTGGGAGCAATCTTCGATGACGAGAATGCCGTGGCGGTCGGCGACGGCCATGACCGCATCCATATCGATCGGCTCGCCGATGCAATGGACGAGGATGAGGGCCTTGGTCTTGGGTGTGATCCGGGCGGCGAACGTCTCGGCCGACATGTTGTAGCGTCCGGGGGCGGCATCGGCCAGAACCGGGACATAACCTTGCAGAATGATCGAATTGACCGGCCCCGCATCGGTGATCGGGCCGATGATCACCTCGGCACCGGGCGGCAGGCCGCAGGCCGCCAAGGCGACATAGACCGAGGCGGTGCCGGTCGCCACGGAATCCGCATAACCGCCGCCCATATAGGCGGCAAAGGCCGCGCAATATGCGCGTTCGAACACGCCCTCGTAACCGGGATCGACGTCGCGGGCGGCGTAATGGTCGAGAACGGCCATCACCTGCGCCCGTTCCTGCGGTCCCCTGGCGCGCCGGGCGGGGATCGGGGGCG
>DAISJD010000193.1:0-3654 GCA_036821645.1 Aliidongia sp. | reverse complement strand
GTGTTCGACAGCCGCCATGCCAGGACCTTGCGTGTCGCCCAGTCCATGATCGCCGCCATACCCTCGATCGCCTGGCGCTTCCACTGCGCGATCATCGTGTGGTGAATCGCGTACTTGGCAGCCAGTTCCGCCAATGTCTGCTTGCCCTTGATCGCCTCAAGCGCCACCTTCGACTTGAACTCAGCCGAATACCGCTGCCTCGTAACCTTGCCCATAAAACCCCGTCCTTCTATCGGTCGGGATTAGCTTATCACCCTGCCCGATTTTCCGGGGCCACCTCTTTCTCCGCCTCAAGGGCTTTTAGCCGCTTGGCCTCCGACACCTCCATGCCCCGTACTTCGCCTTCCATTTGTAGTACGTCGCCTCGCAAACCCCGTGCTTACGGCAAACATCCGCCGTCTTCGCACCAGCTTCCTGCGCCTTCAAAATGCCGATGATCTGCACTTCCTTAAACCGACTGCGCTTCATAAGTCCGTCTCACCGATGGAACGGACTCGACCTCAAAGCGGGTACATTTGCGGGGAACAGGTCAAGACCGCCCCACTCGCCCGGCGCTTGGTGATAAAAATAGATTATAAATCCGGTTCAGCACGTCATTAATCATGCTCATGCCGTCATATTTAACCCTGAGGACGATCAATCCTGAAGCGATAGGGTCTGAAACACGTCCCGTTCCGGCGGCAGGTGTCGGATATGGGCCCGATGCCACAGGGCATAAAACAACAGCGTCCAGGCCGCAAAACCGTGACGTTTTTCATCCATGGTCCGAAACAGGGTTTCGACCCGATCGGGCAGGCAGATTTCCCGGATACCGGGCTGACGGGCGACCAACGGGCCCAGCAAGCCGCCACGTTTTTTCATCCAGGCCCCGACCGGCACGGTCAGACCCTGTTTTTTGCCAAAGGCGTTGAGTTCTGGCAGGCGGTCGTGAACCCATCGGCGCAAGATCCATTTGCCGACCCGCTCGCGCACTTTCAGATCGTCGGGCAGGCGCATCGCGAAATCGGCCACCCGGGGGTCGAGAAACGGCGTGCGGCCTTCGATGCCATGGGCCATCAGGCATCGGTCGAGTTTCGTTAAAAGATCGTTCGGCAACCAATCGGCGCAATCGATCGCCTGGGCGATTTGCAGGCGCGATCGCCCGGGTGTGGCCGAGACACCCTCAGCCGCCACCATGCCGTTGCGCCACCCGGTCAAATGCCCGCGCAAAATCCCGAGCCCATCGAGATTGCCGCGCGCGCGCAATTTCTTGCGCCCAGCCCACCAGGGGCGCATGGCACTGCGATAGCGGCCGTAGCCGCCGAACAATTCGTCCCCGCCCTCGCCGCTCAAAATCACCTTCAACCCTGCCTGCTGCGCCGTCGCTGCGAGCTTGTAAGTCGGCAGGATGGCGTAATCCGCCGCCGGGTCATCCATTACTTGCGCAATCTTTGGCAATAAATGCCAGAAATCCGCCTCGCGCAGGTCAACTTCATGATGGTGCGCACCACAGGCCGCCGCGATCTTGCGCGCGACCATGCGTTCGTCGGCCGCATCGGTTCCTGGAAATCCAATGGTAAAGGCCTCGACCGGACGATCGCTGAGGCCGCGCATCAAGGCCAGTAAACTGGCGGAATCGATGCCCCCCGATAAAAACAACCCATAAGGAACATCCGAGCGCAGATGAACCCGCATTGTGTCCCGCAACAGCTCATCGAGTTCCAAGAGCGCTTGCTGCTCGGTGTAGGGACGCGTGGGGCCTTCGGGCAGGGCCGCACGCGTTTGGGTTTCGATCACACGCCCCTGTGCGATCACCAAGGTTTCACCCGGCATCACCCGGCGGATCCCGGCATAAATCGTCTCGGACCCGGTGGTGAATTGCAACTGCAGCAATTCATTGCGCACCTGTCGGCTGAGATCGGGGGCGATAAGGCCGGTTGCAAGCAGGGCTTCGGGTTCGGAGGCAAAGAGAAACGCACCTGACGTTTCGCAATAATAAAGCGGCTTGATACCGAACGGGTCGCGGCTCAGAATCAGGCGATCCGTCACCGGGTCGTAAATCGCCAGGGCATACATCCCGCGCAGATGGCGAATAAAATCCAATCCCAATTGCCGATAAAGAATAAGCGGCACCTCACAATCGGAATTGGTTTTAAACGGGGCTGTCGGCAAATGGGCTTTCAGTTCCAGGTAATTATAGATCTCGCCATTGCCGACGAGAACCGCCCCGCCCTCTTCATAAAGCGGTTGATCGCCGCTCACCAGATCGATGATGGCAAGCCGCGTCTGGATCAAGGCGATCCCCGGCCCCACATGCCGACCGCTGCCGTCGGGGCCGCGATGGGCCAGCCCCGCTTCCAGCCGATCGATCAGCAGGGCGGGCGGGATCGACCCATCCACCATCATGATCCCGCCGATCCCGCACATCAGCCCGCCACCTTCTGTAAAAAATCACGATAGGCTCGAACCACCGCAGCCTCGGAAAAACCCGCCATATAGGCACCATAGCCGCCCGCCGCCAGATGCCGCCCGTAAGCAGGATCTTGCAGCACCCGACCCACAGCAAGGGCGAGTGCGGCCGCATCGCCAATGGGGGCAAGGTCGCCCGTCTCGCCCGGCGTAATCAAAAAACGCGGGCCCTCGCTGAAACTCGCGACCACGGGAACCCGCATCGCCCAGGCTTCGAGCACGACATTGCCCAGCGGTTCGTGGCGCGATGGACAGACGAGACAATCCGCCGCCGCCAGCAAGGCCGGGCCATCGGTGCGCCAACCTAAGAACCGCACCCGCCCGGCAAGATCAAGCCGCTCGACCGCCGCCTCAAGGGCACGGCGTTCGTCGCCTTCACCGGCCAGCCAAAGATAGACGCCGGGCAATCGGGTTAAGGCGTCGATCAGAATGTCGAACCCCTTGACCGGATGCAGACGCCCCATCGCCAGCAGCAGCGGGGCTTCGAGCGGCGTGTCGAACAAGGCCCGATCGATCGCCGGGGACGGTGTCGCCGCAACGAAATTCGGTAGGTAATGGGTGCGGTCTTCCGGCCACCCAGCCCGGCGCAGATAGGCCACGATATCGGGCGTATTGCCGATGAGATGATCGTAACCCCGGTAATATTTCACATCGTAATAGCCGCCGAGCCGCGCCACCCGTCGGTAGGGTCCGGGCGGCATCGCGCGACTGGCCCTGTTCATCCAACTCATGACCACGGTGGGTCGCCACGATGCGGCAAGGCGGCGCAAGGCCGGTCGCGTCGTGATATCGAACAGGCCGCCGAAGGGCAGTTCCATCACATCGACCCCGCCGGCCCGCAACAGGCGCGCCCGATCGGGGTCGCGCCGGATCGCCACGGTTTGATCGACGCCACTCTTGGCAAAGGCGATGGCAAGGCGGGTAAAAAACGCTTCCGCCCCGCCATGGGCCGCCCCCGCCATCACCTGCATCAGACGGATCACGGCAGCAGGGCTTCCCACAGCTGCGCCGCATCGTCCCAGGAAAGGCCCCGTTGTTCGGCAAGACAGGTCTGATGGTGGCGGAGCCACAAGCCGTCGTCGGTCAAAAGCTGCACGGCACGGGCCGCAAAGGCGGCCTTGTCGTCGTCATCCACCACGAACCCGCTGCGTCCATCATGCACCCGTTCGCCAAGACATGTCGACCGGGCCACCACCCCCGGAACCC
>DAISJD010000192.1:0-3667 GCA_036821645.1 Aliidongia sp. | reverse complement strand
CGCCGATGCCGGGGTTACCGGCGGGTTGCCCTATCCCTGGCTGATCGCAGGCGGCATCGCGATTTTGTTCGTGGCTTGGTATCTTCTATACGCGTCCTGAGCGTGCGCCGCATCGCCGATCTTGATCGGTTATTCGACGGGCACTTATTCTCGTAAAACCACCGCAAGGCCGGGATCGGCTTGCCAATGATAAAGATCGGGGAGACACTGCATGTCATCAGTCATCACGCTGCATGTGAACGGTAAGGCGACCGAGGTTACGGTCGAGCCGCGCGCTCTTTTGGTTCAGGTTCTGCGCGACCATTTGGGCCTGACCGGCACTCATGTCGGCTGCGATACCAGCCAATGCGGTGCCTGCGTCGTGCATCTCGACGGGGTTTCCGTGAAAAGCTGTTCGATTCTGGCCGTTCAGGCCGACGGCAGTGCAATTACCACGATCGAGGGCTTGGCTGGTGCCGACGGCACGCTGCACCCGATGCAAGCGGCGTTTCGCGAACATCACGGCCTGCAATGCGGGTTCTGCACCCCCGGCATGGTCATGAGTGCCGTCGACCTCGTGCGGACCAACCCAAGCCCGAGCGAGGCGGAAATCCGCCATTGGCTTGAGGGCAATCTCTGTCGCTGCACCGGCTATCACAATATCGTCAAGGCGGTATCCGCCGGGGCCGAAACCATGCAGACGGAGCGTGCGTGATGCCGGACGAACTTGGAGATAAACTGGGAACGGGCCGCCCCGATGGGATCGGCGCCCCCGTCCGCAGACGCGAAGATCTGCGGTTTTTGACCGGCACCGGCGTCTATACCGACGACCTCAACCGCGCCGGACAGCTCTATGCCTATATCCTGCGCAGTCCCCATGCCCATGCGCGGATTGTGTCCTATGATCTCGACGCCGCCCGGTCCATGCCGGAGGTCGAGGCAATCTATACCGGCGAGGATGTCGCCCGCGACAAGCTCGGCGGCCTGCCCTGCGGTTGGGGCATCGTCGATAAATTCGGCAAACCCATGGCCGAGCCGGGCCATCCCATTCTCGCCATCGGCAAGGTCCGACATGTCGGCGACCCGGTCGCCCTCGTCATCGCCCGCAGCAAACTCGCGGCCCGCGATGCAGCCGAGGCGATCGCGATCGATTTCGAAGAATTGCCAGCCGTGCCGCGTGCAGCCCGCGCCCTTGAAGACGGGGCCGTCCTCGTTCATGACGAGATCGGCCATAATCTCTGCTACGATTGGGAAATAGGCGATGCCGCCGCCGTGGCCGCCGCCTTCGATCGGGCGGCCCATATCGTGCGGCTCGACCTCGTCAACAATCGCCTCGTCGCCAACCCGATGGAACCGCGTGCGGCACTGGGCGAGTTCGATCCGGGCACCGGCCAATATACGCTGAGCACGACGAGCCAAAACCCCCATGTGATCCGCCTGTTGATGGGGACCTACGTCCTCAATATCCCCGAACATAAATTGCGGGTCGTGGCCCCCGATGTCGGCGGCGGATTCGGCTGCAAAATCTATCATTATGCCGAAGAAGCCCTGGTGACATGGGCGGCAGGCAAATTGAAGCGCCCGGTGAAATGGACGGCGGATCGTTCCGAAGCCTTCATGTCAGATGCCCAAGGGCGCGACCATGAAAGCGTGGCCGAACTCGCCCTCGACCCGGACGGCCATTTCCTGGCTTTGCGCGTCGACACGATCGCCAATCTCGGGGCCTATCTGTCGACCTTCGCCCCGGCCATCCCGACCATCCTTTATGCGACCCTCTTGGCCGGGCCGTACAAGACGCCCGCCATCCATTGCCGGGTCCGTGCCGCCTTCACCCACACGATCCCCGTCGATGCCTATCGCGGGGCCGGTCGTCCCGAGGCAACCTATCTTCTGGAACGGATCGTCGATCAGGCCGCCCGTCAGATCAACCTCGATCCGGCGGAATTGCGTCGGCGTAATTTCATCGACCGCGATGCCTTTCCCTATCAAACCCCCGTTGCCCTGCAATATGATTCGGGCGACTTCCATGCCACGTTGGAGATGGCGTTGAAGGCGGCGGATTATGCCGGTTTCGCCGCGCGCCGGGCGGCATCCGTTGCCAAGGGCAAACGGCGCGGCATCGGCCTGTCCAGCTATATCGAAGCCTGCGGCCTCGCCCCGTCGCGGGTTGCCGGGGCCTTGGGGGCCCGTGCCGGGCTTTACGAATGTGCGGAAATCCGGGTCAATCCAACCGGCAGTATCACGGTCTTCACCGGGGCGCACAGCCACGGTCAAGGCCATGAGACGACCTTTGCGCAATTGGTCGCCTCGGGCCTCGGCGTCCCGGCTGATTCGGTCGAGATCGTCCATGGCGATACCAACCGGATTCCGTTCGGCATGGGCACCTACGGATCGCGGTCCCTGTCGGTCGGCGGTTCCGCGATCATCCGGGCCATGGACAAAGTCATCGCCAAGGGTCGGAAAATCGCGGCCCACCTCTTGGAAGCGGCCGAGGCCGATATCGCGTTTCACGACGGGCAATTTTCCGTAATCGGCACGGATCGGGGCCTCCCCTTCGCCCAGGTGGCGCTGGCGGCCTATGTGCCGCACAATTACCCGCTCGAAACGCTGGAACCCGGTCTCGACGAGACGGCGTTCTACGATCCGACCAACTTCACCTATCCCGGCGGCACCCATGTCTGCGAGGTCGAGGTCGATCCCGAAACCGGCGTGGTGACGATCGAACGGTTTACCGCCGCCGACGATTTCGGCCGGATCATCAATCCGATGATCGTCGATGGGCAAGTCCATGGCGGCATTGCCCAGGGCATCGGGCAAGCCCTGTTGGAAGGGGCCGTCTACGACCCCGATTCAGGACAGTTGCTGACCGGTTCCTTCATGGATTACGGCATGCCGCGTGCGGATATGTTGCCCAACTTCCATGTGGAAAACCATGTGACGCTCTGCACCCACAACCCGCTTGGGGTCAAGGGCTGCGGCGAGGCCGGGGCCATCGGCTCTCCGCCTGCCGTCATCAATGCGATCCTCGATGCCCTTAGCGCCGATGGCGTCACCCGTCTCGATATGCCGGCCACCCCCGACCGCGTATGGCGCGCCCTTCATCGCGCGTGACGACCGGTCCGGGTTCATCGCCTTCCATCAGGGAAATCATCATGTATCAGTTCGACTATACCGCACCCCAGGATCTCAACAGCGCCCTCGATCGCCTACGGGCCGCCGAGGACGGCAAATATCTCGCCGGTGGGATGACCCTCATCCCGACCTTAAAACAACGCTTGGCCCAGCCGAGCGATCTTGTCGATCTCGGCAAGATCGCCGTCTTGAAAGGCATCCGGCGGGCGGGCGACACGCTCGTCATCGGGGCCATGACCACCCATGCAACGGTCGCCGCCGACCCCCTGGTGGCCGAGACGATCCCCGCCTTGGCGGGGTTGGCTGGCAATATCGGCGATGCCCAGGTCCGCCATCGCGGGACCATCGGCGGATCGATCTGCAATAACGATCCGGCGGCGGATTATCCCGGTGCCGTGGTCGGGCTTGGGGCCGCCTCCTTTACACATTTGAGGCTGCCGACGATATGCAGGGTTGGGAAATCTCTTAGCAGGTGGGGCGGAAAGATACATGGCTGCAGGAGCAGTGATTGCGGGCGGCCACACCATCCGAGATAAAGAAATAACATTCGGGCTTT
>DAISJD010000191.1:0-3675 GCA_036821645.1 Aliidongia sp. | reverse complement strand
GCCTTGTGACCGATTGGCGGGGCGGGCGGGCCGGTCTCGTTACCCACGGCCGTATCGTTGCAATGGGCAATCCCGACCTTGCCGACACGCTTTACGACCTCCTTGCCCTGTGACGTGCCTGCTTTTTTCGCTGCATATTCCAGTTGAAGGGCGGCTTCAGCACCCGTGGAGGATCGGATGATCATCGCATTTTACGCCCCGGAGAATCGCGGGTTCGGGCCCTGGCGCCAAGCCTTCTTGGCGGCCTGCGAGGGTGTCGATCTTCGGTTTGCGCCCAACCTTGGCGATCCCACCTTGATTGAGGCGGCGATCGTTTGGGCAGCACCTGCGGCATGGTTCGATGGGTTGCCGGCACTTCGCGTCGTGCATTCCCTGGGGGCTGGCGTCGATCATTTGCCCATGGGGCTTCTGCGCGATCGGGGGATTGCGGTCCTGCGGCTTGCCGATCCCGATCTGACCGGGGCGATGGTCGATTATTGTTTGGCCCAGGTTTTACGCTTGCATCTGAACGACCCGGCCTATCGGCGTCAGCAGGCCGAACGGCTTTGGCATCCGATCCTGCCGGGCGTGGCCCATTGCGATCGTCGCGTGTCGATTCTGGGACTCGGCACTTTGGGGGCTGCGTGTGCCGCCCGGTTGGCGGCCCATGGGTTCAGCGTATCGGGGTGGTCGCGCACCGCAAAATCGATTGCCGGGATCCGGTGTTTCCAGGGGGCGGACGGTCTCGTCCAGATGGCGCGCGAAACGGATATCCTGATCTGTCTGCTCCCCCTCACCGACGAGACGCGGGGGATCATGAATGCCGATCTCTTCGCGCACATGCCACAAGGTGCCATGGTGGTGAATGCTGCGCGGGGTGGCCATTTGGTCGAAGACGATCTTTTGACGGCGTTGGGGACGGGGCAGATTGCAGAGGCGATTCTGGATGTCACGGGAATCGAACCCTTGCCCGAAGCCCACCCGTTCTGGGCTCATCCGAGGATCAGCCTGACCCCCCATGTGGCGGCCATTACGAATCCAGCCACGGCCGCCGCCATCATCTTAGGCAATCTCGACCGATTCGCAGCCGGTCTTCCCGTTGCGCAGGCAGTCGATCCGGCACGCGGTTATTGATGTCGCGGCGGCACCGGCGGCACCGCCTGGGGTAGGGTCGGTGCCCGATCTCACGGATCGGGCACCGATAGGCCGTTCGGACCGGTGGGTCAGGCAGCGAATCGGGTACGGATCATCCGATAGACCGCGCGCAGGGCCAGGGCTTCGCCCCCTTCAATCCGGCCCGCCCGCGTTGTGCTGTTCCAGGCGAACGTATCGATATGGGCCCAGGCAATGCCCGGCTCGACAAAGGCTTGCAAGTAAAGTGCGGCAGTAATCGCCCCCGCCATGCCGCCGTCCGGTGCGCTGTTGAGATCGGCGATCTTGCTGTCGAGCCATTTGCGATAGGGTTGCCATAAGGGCAAACGCCAGAGCGGATCTTGGGTTTTAGTCCCTGCCGCCAAGAGATCGTTCGCCAGGGCCTCGTCCTGGGACAGTAGGACCGGAAGGTCGGGTCCAAGAGCGACGCGGGCCGCCCCGGTCAGGGTCGCCATATCGATCAAAATGGCCGGATTTTCGGTGCAAGCTTCGGCCAGCGCATCGCACAGCACCAAACGCCCCTCGGCATCGGTATTGCCGATTTCGACCGTCAGGCCCTTGCGGCTCTTGAAAATATCCATCGGGCGAAAAGCGGTGGAAGAAACGAAATTTTCGACGGCGGGGATCAACACGCGCAGCCGGATCGGTGTGTGCATCGCCATCAGACATTGGGCCAAGGCAAGGACCGTGGCGGCCCCGCCCATATCCTTTTTCATCAATTTCATCGAACTGGACGGCTTGATGTCGAGCCCGCCCGAATCGAAGCACACGCCCTTGCCGACCAGGGTGACTTTCGGCGCATCGGCCGGGCCCCAGACGAGATCGATCAGGCGCGGGGCCCGCGCACTACCCCGTCCGACGGCGTGGATGAGAGGGTAGTTCGCAGGCAAAAGCGCGTCGCCCTCGATCACCGTTAGGCTTGCCCCATGGCGCGCTGCGACATCGGCGGCGGCGGCGGCCAATTCGGCCGGTCCCATGGCCTCTGCCGGGGTGTTGATCAGATCGCGGGCCAGATGAATGGCATCGGCGAGTGCCGAGATTTCGGCCCGGTCGACGCAATCGGGCCAGACGAGGCGGGCAAAGGCGCGCTTGGCGGCTTTATATTTTGTAAACTGATAGGCACCGAGCGCCCAGCCGAGGCAGGCCTGTTGCAGCGCACCAGTGTCGGCGAGGGCGGGGCCCTCGGCCAGTCGATAGTCCCCTTCGGGTAGCGTATCGGGCAGACCGGCGAGCGCCCAGAGCGGTTCTTGATCGTCGACGATGACGAGAACGGCCAGAAGCCCGCCCCCCTCACGCGGCAGCAGGATGCTTTTGCCGACCGACGGGGTAAAGCCCGCCGCCTTCAGCCATGTCCGAGACGCCTCGCTCTGGGTTTCGAGCCAAGCGGCGAAACCCGATGCCGTTACGGGGATGACGAGATGGGCCTGGTCCGAGGCGTCAATGAGGGATGTGATCATCGATTTGATACTCATGAAGAAGAACGTCAGGGGGTGTGGAACAACCAACACCGATGGTGCAGCATGGCCCGCCGGTACGGGGTTTGCCAAGAGGCTTGGTGCGTCACGATAATTACTCTATGGTGGCGGCCGCGAAATCACCCGCAAGCAGACGGATCGATCATGGCGCAGTTGGAATTGGTCATCGGCAATAAAAACTATTCGAGTTGGTCGTTGCGACCCTGGTTGGTTTTGAAGGCCGCCGGCCTTTCGTTTCAGGAACGGTTCGTGCGGCTTTACGAACCCGATACGAAAGCCAAGATTTTGGCGATCAATCCGGCCGGTAAACTACCGGCACTCATCAGTGATGGGCTTGTGATCGCCGATAGCCTCGCGATTGCGGAATATGTCGCGGAATTGGCCCCTGATGCCCGGTTATGGCCGAACGATCGGACCGAACGGGCGCGGGCGCGGGCGATCGTGGCCGAAATGCATGCTGGTTTTGCGGCCCTGCGCAATCATTGTCCGATGAATATCCGGGGGTCATTTCCCGATCGCGTCTTGACGCCCGAAGTCGAGGCGGATCTCGCCCGGATTCAAGAGATTTGGCGCACGGCACGCGCCGCCGTCGCCCCGGATGCGGGTCCGTTCCTGTTCGGGACGTTCGGTATCGCCGATGCCTTCTATGCGCCGGTCGTCACCCGGTGTTTGACTTATGGGGTTGCCCTCGATCCGGTCAGTGCGGCCTATTGTGCCGCCCTCATGGCCCATCCCGCCATGCAGACATGGGTATCCGACGCCAAGGCTGAACCCTGGCGGATCGCCAGCAGCGAGTTTTAAGGTGGTGGCCGGATCGGCATGGGTGTTACCGATCCGGCTTTCATACCGTGGTTATTGCGCTTTTTCCGGTGTTTCCGGTTGATCGTGCCGGAAGGCGGAGACTTTGCCTTCGGCCGGTTCGCAGGCAAAAAAGACCTTATGGCCGCGCCCTTCGTCGAAGGTTTCATCCATCTTGAACCGGGCCTTGCGCGTGAAGCGGCGGCAATGTTCACCGGCAAGGCGGATTGCCTCGTCCAATTGATCGCCGATATATTTGTAGGTGATGCCG
>DAISJD010000190.1:0-3698 GCA_036821645.1 Aliidongia sp. | reverse complement strand
GTTCTTGGGCGATGTCGGGTCGATTCCGTTGGGGTATGTGACCGGGTGGCTGCTCTTGAGCCTGGCCGCGTCCGGGCAGTGGGCGGCGGCTTTGATCCTGCCGCTTTATTATTTGACCGATGCCACGGTCACGTTGCTGCGCCGATTGCTGCGCGGCGAAAAGGTCTGGCAGGCCCATCGCCAACATTTCTATCAACAGGCGACCCGCCTCGGCCATGGCCATGACCGGGTGGTCCGGTGGATTATCGGCGGCGATCTCACTCTGATCGGCCTTGCGGTTCTGGCGCAAACCATGCCGGTTCCGGCCCTTGTCCTGGCAATCGTGCCGGTTTTAGTCGTTTTAGGGTTGATGACGGGAAAGATAAAAACAATATAAAATTTTATGAAAATACTGATTACTGAGGATTGTTAATAAAAATCAGCCTTAATAAGAAAAATTTTAGATATTATCCCCTGGATTGAGAGCTATACTTTAGATAGTCTCGTTTTTGTTGGTGCGTCGTTAAACGATGCGGGCAAATCGGGGGATGAAATGATGCGTATTGCGATGATGCTGGGGTCGCTCGTGGTTCTGAGTGCTGGTGCCGCCTTTGCCGCCGAACCGGTGAAGACGCCGACCCCGCCACCGCCGGTGAAGACGCCGACGCCCCCGCCGCCGGTGAAGATGGAACCCATCCCTGCCAAGACCGTCTATGGCAATTTTGCCGGGGCCGCCCTCGGGGTGAATGCCTCCTTGAATGGGGCCGTCGCGTTTCCGGCGGACCATGCCTTCAACCAAGACATCTCGAAATTGCCGGTCGATCCGAACTCGGCGGCGATCATCGCCTCGATCGGTTTGACGAAGCCGATCCATCCCGATTTCGGTTCCGGCACCTATAACGGCTCAATCATCGGCATCCCCTATGACGTGGTCAGCGGCAAGCAGGCCAAGGTTGCGATCAAATTCACGGCCTATGGATCCGAAAGCGATGCCGGACCTTATCCGATTCCCGGCGATGCCCCGATCGAACGGCAAAAACCGGCGGGCGGCACGTTCGACGGCGATCGCCATGTCTTGGTGGTCGATAAAGATGCCAACAAGCTTTATGAACTCTTCAATGCCTTCAAGCAGCCGAATGGCAGTTGGAATGCCGATTCGGGTGCGGTTTTCAACTTAGCCTCGACCAATATCCGCCCGACCGGCCGGATGGGCTGGACCAGTGCCGATGCGGCGGGCCTGCCGATTTTCCCCGGCCTCGTGCGCTATGACGAGGTGGCGGCCGGCAAGATCCTCCATGCGATCCGGTTTACCGTCGCCCATTCCCGCCGCGCCTATGTCGCCCCGGCGACCCATTTTGCGTCCAGCAACACGGCAACCAACCTGCCCCCGATGGGCATGCGCGTGCGGCTCAAGGCGTCCTATCAGATCCCTGCCTCGTTCAGCCCGGAAACCAAGGTCATCCTGACCGCCATGAAGACCTACGGCCTGATCCTGGCCGATAATGGCAGCGATTGGTTCATCAGCGGTGCGCCCGATCCCCGCTGGAACAACGACAAGCTGGTCAATGAGTTGCGCCAAGTCGTGGGCAGCAATTTTGAAGTGGTGAAAATGTCCGGGGTTGTGGTCGGCGGGAAGTAAAGGACAGATAGAAGAAGTGCAGGATTGAGGACGGCCTTGCGGGGCCGTCCTTTCTTATTTCCACAATCCCACGATCAGCGGTTTTACCTGCCGCCAGCACCGGCGCAGCCAATGCCACACGGCAATGACGCCCAATCGTTCCAGAAAATCATGCAGCCGTTGGTGCAGATGGTGATAAAGGGCTTCAGCCCGGCGGAACCAGGCATAATGGCTGAGGGCCGGATGACAGACGGCGAGGATGCGCCCGACCAGGATGGTAGGCCCCGCCTTGGCCGCGACCCAGGTGAGACCGGCAAGACCCAGATGCCCCGTCACCATGAAAAGGGTGGTCGAAAGCTCAAGTCCCGCCAACAACAAAGCGGGCAGCGCCAATAACGCCACCGCCTGGGCCGGGCTGCGGCGGGCCGCCCAGGCTTCCAGCCGTTGGATCGGCGGAATATAGCGCGGCAACAGGGCGGCTAGGCGAAAGATCCGCCGGATCACCAAATCTTCAAGAGCGACGAGCGGCAAGGTCACGAGGATCAGAAAAAAACGCGCGAGTCCCCGGATCATCTTAAAATCCCCCCGCTAATAGGGCCTGAAGGCCGGTCTCGTAATCAGGATAGCGCAGGACGACGCCCAGGGACTCTTTGATCTTGTGGTTGGCAACCCGGCGATTTTCGGCATAAAAGCTCGCCGCCATCGGCGAAAGGGTGGCGGCATCGAACGGGATCGGCGGCGGCGGTGCGATCCCCAGCAGATGACAGGCATGGGCGATGACCGCATCGGGGGGCGCCGGGTGATCGTCGGCGAGATTATAGATCGCCCCCGGATCCGGGCGGTTCATCGACGCGATGAGGGTGGTTGCGATATCATCGACATGGATGCGGGAAAAGACCTGACCCGGTTTCACGATCCGTTGGGCCCGGCCGCTGCGCACTGTGTCGAGGGCGGACCGGCCCGGCCCATAGATCCCCGCCAGTCGGAAGAGATGTACGGGGATTTGGTGATCCCGGCAGAGGCGAAGCCAACCTTGTTCCGCCGCAAGCCGGTTCAGGCTGCGCGGTTGCGTGGTGGTGCAGGCACTGGTCTCATCGACGAGGCCGCCCGCCCGATCGCCATACACCCCTGTGGTCGATAAATATCCGACCCAGGCGGGACGTGCCCTGACGATGGCCTCGGCCCAGAATTTCAGCACCGGATCGCCGGTTTCATCGGGGGCGGCGGAAATCAGGATATGGGTGGTCTGGGCAAGATCGGCATCGGGATCGACAGGGGCCGTGTCGGACCCGCGCACCAAGAGGCGAAACCCCTCATCGCGGGCCAGTGCTTCGGCCTTGGCCCCATCCCGGGTCGTGCCGACGATCGACCAGCCGTCGGCCCGCAGGCGGCGCGCCAGATGGAGCGCGCAATAGCCGAGACCGAAACAAAAAAGCTGTGGCATGGGTTCCGTCCGTTCCGATGACAAGCGCTGACGCGGATGCGGGGAGCATGGGCCGCGTTCGGGGCCTTGTCATATCATGGACGATGCGGTCTTGGGCAATTTATGGCAGGATGGCCGCCGTGCCTTATCGATGGTTTGGATTGCTCTGTGATGATGCGGATTGCTGTGCTGTTGGTTGGGGGGATGGTGCTGGGCATGATCGGGGCTGCGGCTGATGAGGCCCCGGCAAAAAAGACCGTGCCGCTGGCCCGACCCCCGGAAGTGAAAACCGTGGTTCCCGCAGCCCCGAAGACGGCCGAAACGAAAGAGGGCGAGACCTATCGCCGCTGTCTCGAGCTTGCTCGCAAAGATCCCGAACAAGGTTTCGAGACGGCATCCCGGTGGAAGGCGCAAGGGGGCGGGTTTGCCGCCGAGCATTGCATCGCCTTGTCCTTGATCGCCTTGAAGCAGCCGGTCGAGGCGGCAAAGCGGCTCGACGATCTCGGCAAACGCATGGTGAGCGAGGCCCCGGCCTTGCGGGCAGGGATGTTCGCCCAGGCGGCCGAGGCGTGGGGGGAGGCGGGCGTGCCGGAAAATGCGGTCGGGGCCTTTACCAATGCGATTACGGTGGAACCCAATAACCGCGAGCATTTCGTCAATCGGGCGGTCGCCAATGCG
>DAISJD010000189.1:0-3882 GCA_036821645.1 Aliidongia sp. | reverse complement strand
CGGGCCAACCGCGCCGCCCATCCGGGCCGGGCGGCGGGCAATGGGTGCGGGATGGGGTGGCGGTGGGATCTGCGACCTCTGCGCCGTCTTCATCTCCGCCCTCTTCTCGTCGTGCCGGGTTTTTGCTGGCCCAGGCGGTGGAAAACGATCCCGAAGCCCGTGCCCGTGAACGGGATAATCTGCTCGGCGAATTTCTGAACCCCGGCGCACCCTATCGTATCATAACGATGAACGCCCTCACGCGGGAAATTGGGCGATTATATCCCGGCGGCGTCAACGGGGGTGTATTAACCGCGCCGAACAGTACCCCAAGTCGGGAAGACATTGAAGCTATGCGAGAGGCTCTCGAAACGAGACGAGAGGAGGTTGTACAACGCATCGCCAATGGACATGCCTTTGAAAAGCATGTTTTTAAAAGGGGCGAGTTTCCAGGTGTGACCAATCGCGTTGAATTTGCCAACATTGTTCGATCCATACTTCGCTCTCCCACATCGAGGGTTCGGGATTTGGAAAGGGGACGCACGGGATACTATGATCCAGCAGAGAATATATTGGTAATCGTCAATCCAAACGACGACGATTACGGCACAATGTACAAACCGAAAGAGGGTGCCGTTTTTTTCAACGAGATCCTGAAACGCATGGGGCCACCGCCCAGTACCGCACGGAATCTTGACCGGGATCTTGAGAAAAGACGCTGAATACGATGATCCGGTAAGAAATATATTGATGATCGTCAATCCAAATAATCGGAGTTAAGGTACGATGTCCGACCCAAAAGAACTGCATGCACGCATCAATGAGATCCTCAAACGTTTGGGGCTGCCGCCAATACCAGAAGCGCGATCACGCGATGATTTTCTGCATCCGACCCACAGATGCCCTTGCTGTTTTCATAAGACATTATTTGGACATGGCAATGATAGTATGTGCCCCGTCTGCTGCTGGGAAGATGACGGACAGGATGAGTCCGATGCCGACCAGGTCAGGGGCGGCCCGAATGGCTCGACCAGTCTGAGAGAAGGCCAGGAGAATTTCAAAAAATTCGGTGCCTACAGTGAAGAGATGATTGGGCTTGCCCGCAAACCAACGCCAGAAGAGCTGTGATCGGTACAGATCTTTGCTGTAATCTGATCTCCGAGGGGGTGAGGATTTCTTTAAAGGGGCTGTGACGCAGCACCCATCTCGGCCTCGATTTGGGCACGCGTCTCAAAAACGACGGCACGATGTGCTTGGTCAACTAACCAACAGATGATCACCAACCCCGATGGGGCCTGCGCCGTCGATCCGGTCGATCTGGATGACATGGACCCGGACGCGATCACGCGGCGTACCGGCGAAAAAGGCGGCGAGCCCACTGGCCAGCCGGAAACCGACCTACGGGCCAATGAAAGAAAGCAAAAATTGTTACAAGCCCAAAATGAGGCCGCCGCTTCTTGGGCCGGGCTTTGAGCCTTTTCTTTTCAGCGATGTTCAGAATCTGGTGGGATCTTAATAAGATCAAGCCCTTCAAAATGTTTCTTCAAAGGATCATTGAACATGCTTGCCATCCATTCCCACTTTGCCCGTGCTCGGCCCGATCGCAGATTGGTAAGCCGATCGATAATATGGGCACGATATTGACCGAAAGTTCTTTCCAATGGAATGCGCTGAGCAGTATTCCGACAATAGTCAGGTAATAATATATCGACAATCAGTGCGTCATGACGAGCCATGACCATCGGACTGTAGCAATTTTGTGAATCCCAGTGCTGCTGTGCGGCTTGCGTCAGCACGATGCAAGGATGATCCGCCTTTTTCTCGGCCTCGACCGCCTCGATATAGGCTGTTCCGAAGATATTGCGGTCCTCATGCCAAACCGACCCGACGCTAATGCCACCGCGCAGTAAATATCCAACCTCAAGGAGTTTGTGTGCGATTTCAATTGTTTTTGCGATAACAATGGCAAGACCGTCATATTGATTATACGTCAATGATGCCGACAGAATGATGCTATCCGAAATAAAGATATATTTTGGTTTCATCGCATCAGGTGCTGTCTATGACAGTTGATTATTATTATATTGCGTGTGGTTATCCAGAATAGTTTTGATATTTAATAAAAGAGAAATTTTATTATCATTTTCAGCCTGCTTTATCATATTTAAAAAACCAAGAATATCGAGAAACGCAACAGCACAGTCTTCAAATGGAAATTTGCTCATAATACCGCACCTCAATCCCAACAACATGCTATGCAATACTGGAAAATAACCCGCAAAGCTTATTTTTCAACCCGATTTATCAATTTTAAATTTTTAGTTTTTTTATAATTTCAATTATCGCATTCCCCTTCATTCCCGTCGTCTGAAGATGCCAATGGCGATTTCGTCCTGTTCGATTTGGTCGCGCTGATCGCGTTTGCGTTTGGCGCGTTCTTGGGCGGCCTCTGCGGCGAGTTCGTATTTTTTCAGCTCGGCAAAGGCATCGCGCAGGGTTTCCTGGGCATGGGTGATCTGGTCACCGACTTCGAGGATCGATTGTTCCAAACGCGCGCGCCGTTCGACCAATTGTTCGGCATAGCGGCCATAGGCATAAAGGGCCTCTGGCGATTGATTGGCGGCTTCCTGTTCGCGCAGGGTTTCATCGGCCAACCGTTGCAGATCGGCCCGCAGCCGCTCATCCAATTGGACGAGATCGCTCAAGCGCCGCTGGGCCTCGTCGACATTCCATTTATGAAGACGGATCTGGCTTTGAAAAGGTTTCACAGCACCGCCCCCGTCAAGATTTCAGCCAGCATGTCGTATCCTTCGGCAAGGGAGCATTGTTCGGTCTTGCCTTGTTTCAAAAACGTCTCGATTTTGGGGTAATATTCGATCGCCTGATCGATCTTCGGGTCCGTACCGCGCCGATAGGCCCCGAGACGGATGAGTTCCGCCATATCTTCATAGGCGCCGATGATCGTGCGGGCACCCGAGACGAGGCCGTTTTCCCAGGCATTGTTGCAGCCGGGCATGGTGCGCGAGACGGAGCGGGTAATGTCGATCGCGGGATAGCGGCCCCGTTGCGTGATGCGCCGGTCCAACACGATATGCCCGTCCAAGATCCCGCGCACCGCGTCGGCGACCGGTTCGTTATGATCGTCCCCTTCGACGAGGACGGTGAAAAGCCCGGTGATGCTGCCCCGGCCCGTCCCAGGGCCCGCCCGTTCCAAAAGGCGCGGCAACTCGGCGAACACGGTCGGGGTATAGCCCTTGCTGGCCGGGGGTTCGCCGGCCGACAGACCGATTTCCCGTTGCGCCATGGCAAAGCGCGTGACCGAATCCATCAGGCACAGCACATCGAGCCCCTCGTCCCGGTAAAATTCGCTGAGGGCCAAGGTGAGATAGGCCGCCTGACGGCGCATGAGCGACGATTCATCGGAGGTCGCGACCACGACGATGCTGCGCGCGAGACCGGCCTCGCCCAGATCTTCTTGGATGAATTCCTGCACTTCGCGGCCGCGCTCGCCGATCAGGCCGATGATCGTGCAGTCGTTCGCGGTATATTTGGCAAGCATCGACAACAGCACCGATTTCCCGACCCCGGAACCGGCGAAAATCCCCATGCGTTGACCCCGACAGCAGGTCAGGAACGTATTGAGCGCCCGCACCCCGAGATCGAGCTTACCCTCGACCCGATGGCGTTTATGGGCCGGGGGCGGATCCTGACGCAAGGGATAGGGCACCAAGCCTTGCGGCAATGGCCCCTTACCATCGACCGGCTCGCCAAAGGCATTGACCACCCGACCAAGCCAAGCGCGGGTCGGGAACACCGCCGGCGGCACCGGGGTTACTTCCGCCCGACAGCCAAGCCCGATTCCCGTCAGCGCACCGAACGGCATCGCCAAGGTGCGCCCACCCC
>DAISJD010000188.1:0-4307 GCA_036821645.1 Aliidongia sp. | reverse complement strand
GGGTGGAGCCGGTCGATCAAGGGGATGAACCCTCGCCGCATGCCTGATCGCCCGAGGTGCCCGGCCCCGGCGCGCGGTGCTATCGGCAGGCTTCTTTTGCCGATCGCAATAAGGCGACGAGCGAGAAGGGCGGGGCCGTATAAGTTGGGTTGTCGCTGAAGGCGACGGCATCGACGATGGATGACGGCATGGACCAAATCCCCAAAAGATAGGCCCCGACATCGTTGCCGCTCGCACCGAAAATCGCGCGTTCGCGCGCGCAGAGGGGGCCGCCGGTTTCTTCCAGGCTGTGCGTGACGGCGGCGACCGCGTGCGGGTAATTGACGATGAGTACGGCCGACCCGATGAGATGGAGGAGACCGGCGGCAAAGACCCGATCGCATTTTGCCGGTGACAGGTGATAGTCGTGGGCCTGACGATAGGCATAGTGCGCCACACGGTCGCTGTGATCCCACAAGCGTTGCACGGCGTGATTGACGGCGTCCGTACCCTTGAACGTATCCGTGAGATATTTTTTTAAAATCAACGGTTTGACGATCTCGACGCCTAAATGTTGCAAGGCGGGCAAGGCGCGGGCGACGGGCTTGTCCGTGCTGAGCGAGACGGAATTGGCGACATGGAGGATGCTGGCCAACAGGAACGGGTCTTGTTCGATGAGGGTTGCCGCTTGTTTTAGCGATCCGGTCGGGGAATCCATGTGTTTGACCAAATCATGCCAACGGTCGGGCAAAACTGGCAAAAACCGTAACCCATTGATGAGCGTGCGCAATGTGTCGGATTGCAGATATGTCCGCATGTCGAGGGCATGGGTGATCGCCGTGACCAAGGTCGTGCCGTCGCAAGGTTTGCTGAGATAGAGATGCGCCACATCGATCGACCGCAGCAAGGATTCCTTTTCGGCATGCCCCGTCAAGATGACGCGCAAGGCCCCCGGAAAATTGCTGCTGACGGCGGTCAGAAAATCGGCCCCATCCATTTCCGGCATGCGCATGTCGGTCACGACCGCATCGAACGGCGCATGATGCAACAAGGCCAAGGCATCGGACGGACGGCTGCAAAAATGCATATCCCAGCGGCTGCGCATCGGCGACAGCATCCGCCGCAAGGCGCTCAGCAATTGCGGTTCGTCATCCACGAACAAAATTCGGTACGTCATCTCTCACCCACAGATTGTGCGAGAACGGCACCATGGCTCACAATGGCCGACCTAGCTTCTGAAAAGAATGGCTTAGAAGTCATTATAGTCTGAGATGATCTTACGATTTTATTTAGAAAGAATAATTTAGGCTTTTATTGTCCATCCCGGTCGTCGATCGTGTGGATACGGACCGATAACCGGATTGGGGTCGATCATGGCGGATGAAAGGGTTCTGTTGGTCGACGATGATCCAAGCCTTTTGTCCGCCCTGCGCCGTCAGATCGGGCGGAAATTCGCGGTTTCGACGGCGACCGGCGGTGTAGAAGCCTTGGAGATGCTGGCAGAACAAGGTCCGTTCGCCGTCGCCGTTTCCGATATGCGTATGCCGGGTATGACCGGGGTCCAGTTGTTCGCCGAAATGGAACGGCACTTTCCCGACGTCGTGCGGATCATGCTGACCGGCAATTCCGATCAGGAAACGGCCGTGGCCGCGGTCAATGCGGGGCATGTCTTTCGGTTTTTGAACAAACCCGTCCCGGCCGAGGCACTGTGTGCCGTGATCGAATCCGGGCTGCAACAATATCGCTTGGTCCAAACGGAACGGGAATTGGTCCGGCACGCCAAGATCACCGCCGCCGCATTGGAGCGTGAAAAACAAGCCCATAAGGCCCAACGCGATTTCGTCGCCATGGTATCGCACGAATTTCGCACGCCGCTCGCCATTATCGACAGTGCGATCGAGATTCTGTGCGGCCCCTATCAATTGGACCCGGACAAGATCGCCAAACGGCTGAACCAAATTCGCGAACAGGTCAAACGCATGACCGAGTTGATGGATAGCACGCTTAGCATCAGCCGCCTCGAAGCGGGGGCCGTCACGGTGCAGAAGGAACCGATCGATTTAAAGGCGTTCTTGCAAAAAATCGGCGACCGTCAGATCCAGGCGGCACGCGGCACGCATCAGATCCGCTATGATTTGGAGATGGTCCCGGCCCAGTTTCTGGGCGATGCAAAATTATTGGATGCTTGTTTCGGCAATATTATCTCAAATGCTATCAAATATTCACCGGGAAAAGAGCAAATTTTCATTCGCGGTCAATTGGATGGTGATTATATTACGGTTCAGGTGATCGATTTCGGGGTCGGCATCCCCGCCGATGAAATCCCGAAACTCTATGATCGATTTTTTCGGGCCTCGACGGCGACGGGCATCGCCGGATCGGGCATCGGATTGCATATCGTTCGGCAATTCATCCATCTGCATGGCGGTCGTGTGGCAATCGACAGCAAAGTGGGCGCGGGGACGCGGGTCAGCGTTTCGTTACCCACGCACTAGGTGCTTGAACCCAAGGATGGGTCCGCCCTCATCGAAACAGCGAGGCGGTCATGGCGACGTTGTTATTGGTCGAAGACGAAGAAGATCTGCGCGAGAATATCGAGATCGTGCTCCAACATACAGGGCATCGGGTCTTGACGGCGGCCGACGGCAAGTTGGCCCTGGCCCAAATCTTGAAAGAACCGCCGGATCTGGTGATTACCGATATCGGCATGCCCAACATGAACGGCCATGAATTGGTCAAGGAAATCCGCGATCGTCACCCGGAATTGGCCGATATGCCGGTGATTTTTCTGACCGCCCTTGGCGAGCGTGAAGATGAGATGGCCGGGCGGCATTTGGGGGCCGACGATTATCTGGTAAAACCCGTCGATTACGCCCTGTTGAAGGCGACGCTTGAGGCGCGTCTTGCCCGCGCCGAACAAGCCAATAGCCTGAAACAAAAGCAATTGGTCAAATTGTTCAAGACCTTGCAAAACCCGGCCCCGCCGCCCACCGACCCGGCGGCAAAACCCGTGATCCAGGAATTGGACAAGCTGCGCGCCCTTGCCGGGGACAGTTTTGCCGGGCGTCTGTCGTTGTTTTTTCCCGATACGTATGTACCGAACTATGCGGCCCATTCGACGAGCGTGCGCCTGAAACTCGCAACCGCCATGCGCCAGGCGATCCAATTGGCGGCGGCACCGGGGGATCTGATCGTCGATTTGGGCGCGGGGACCATCTTGTTGGCGGCGAAAAGTACCGATCCCAAACGCTGCGCCGAAACCGGCTTTCAGGCGCGCAGCCATATCGTGCGGGCACTCACCCGGCGGGGCGGTGGCGGCGGTCCGGGCGAAGAGATGCCAGACGGCGACGCGGATGGTCTCTTGCACGGGATCATCGCGCCCGAAATCGCGGAAAAACTCGACGCGCTGTTGACCTGGGCCGGTTTGACCGAGACGGGCGATCAGAAAACCGGGGACGGGCTCGTGACCCTGGTCAAGGCCAAGAGTTACGATCTGCATCCGATCTGGCAGCCCAAAATGCAACGGGTAGATCACTGCCTGTTGGTCGATCCGCACGCGGTCCCCCGCGAAAGCGACCAGGACCGTCTCGACGCGCAATGCGGGTTGATCGACACGGCGGTGGCGGAAATCATGGCCTCGCGCCTGCGCAATCTCGATGGGCATAACCCGACCATGGTGGTGGTGCCGCTCGATGTGCGGTTGTTCGGGGTGTTGGATCGCCATCGGTTGGAACAGGCGGTGGTGGATCTCAGCGGGTTGGTCGATCGGGTCGAAATCGGCTTTCGGTTGATCGGGCTTGACGCCGATATCCCGACCGGGGCCGTGCGCAGCACCTTGCGCGCCCTGACCAAGGTTGCGGGTCTGGTGGTGGGCGAATTGGAATTGGAAAACCCGTTCCTGCCCGTGTTGCTCGATGCTGGGTGCCGGTGCCTCCATCTCGACCTGCGTCAGGTGTTTTCCTTAGGCTTCAAACGCGAACGGATGATCCTGCTCGTCGCCGACGCGATCAAGAGTGCGGCGAAACTGGGGTTCGAGGTGTGGATTTCCGGGGTCGATATCAGTCTCGATGCGAAACAATGCGTCGAGGCCGGGGCCAGTTTCATCAGCGGCAAGGCCATCGGCACGCCGAAATCGCACCTCGTCCCGCCGTTCAAATTGGGGCGCAGCACGGTGTTCTTGATGGCATAACCAAAGGAAAGGGGGGCGGTCATGGATCTTGTCCCGCCGGGGTGGCGATGGCCCTTTTTCCGGCTTTCTTTCTGGCCCGGCATGCTTGCGGCGGTGGGCGGTTTGGTCTTGGCGGTCTCCCTTGTGAGCGGGGCGGGGG
>DAISJD010000187.1:0-4390 GCA_036821645.1 Aliidongia sp. | reverse complement strand
GCGAGGCGGCATCCTTGGTGCAGAGTTCGGCCGACGGGCTCGGCAGTCAGGCCGAACTCCTGCGTCGCAATGTCGATGCGTATCTTAAAAAAGTCAAAGCCGCATAGGTTTTTGATACGTAAAAAATCTGGAATGCTTCTGCCTAGAGGCGAGGAGCATCCCAGATGAGTGTCCCGTTGTCCGAGGGCATAAGAGACCAAGCGGGTGCCAAGGCAAATGGCTTAGTCCCTCATGCTTGCGGGATAGTATCGGTTAGTGTGCGCTTACGGGCCCGTATGTATAGCCGGAGGCACAGGCGATACCGGTACAGTTGGTCGTCAGCATATTGACGATAATCTTGCCGGTATTATTGCGGGCATGGAAATGGCCGACACCGTTCTTATCACCGCCGGTAAGTAGGGTTGGCGCACCGAGGGTCCAATCCCAGTTGACTTGAAGGGCGGTTTGACCGGCCCCGACATTCAACTGAGACTTGACATTGGAGGCCGACGCGATCAACGGGCTACTGCCGCAAATCGAATAGTCTGAGATGGTGGCACACATGAATTGGTCTTGGTTGCCAGCATAAATCGTATAGAACGATGTGCCTGGATGGCTGATGGCCGAATTCGACAGGCTGTAGGAGGCTGATGTGCCCGTCCAAGCGTTGATTCCGCTGCCGCCGTCGGGATAGAAGCCAAAAATATAGCCATCGAATATGTTCTGCGAACCGCAGGTCGGTGCCAGGGCATTGGCATACCCAATATATTCGCATGAATCGAGGCCATGCAGACCACCCGCAATATTGACGAAGCGGCGAACGCTGCCCCAATCGTTATAGTAGGTCAATGTCGCCATGGACATGGAAACACCCAAGGAATGGGTGACGATGTCGACTTGGCTTTTGCCGGTATATTTTTTGACGGCGGCGATGAAGTTTTCGATGATTTGGTATTTTGATTCTTGGTGATAATTGATCTGCGTGGCACCCCGTTCCGACGAATCGAGGTAGGTCATACCGAAGAGTTCGCAGTCGTTATATCCGGCGGCCTTGAATTGCATATAGTCGGAATTGGGGGGGGCCGCATAGCCTGGAACCGGGGTCGGCGGTGAATCCCAACTCGATGCATTATCACCATTGCCGTGAACGAAAATAACGGGCGTGTGGGTCGCGGTACAGCTGCCGCCGCCAAACCCACCATATTCGCCAGCATTTGGTTTGAAGCCGCCTGCATATTGAAAGCCGGTATTGCTGCAATTGGTGCCGCTGAATGTACCGCAGCTCATTGCCTCGGCTGGGGTCGTAGCGGCAAAATTGAGCAAAAGCGCAGGGGCGGCGACGTTGAACGTACTGATGCTCATTGTCAGGGCACTACTGGCGATGACGCCGGCAAGGGCACGCCAGGATTGATGCCCAAAAGTAATTTTCCTCACGAGGTTCTCCCTTAAAGCATTGTTTTTATTAAAGATGGTTACGTTGTTTGTGCAATGTGACACACAACAGACACGATTCCATCTTATGGGAATATCTGATTGAAATTGAGACCGAGAGGGATCAGATCTATCTCGACGCGGACTCAGTCTCTAAAATATTGATCCAGACGGTTTTTAAATCATTCGACAGATTCATACCGAACGAAAAGCCGACTAGAAGTGATCAGGATAACCCCACAAATATTCATTAAGAGAGATCGTTGTTTGGGTCAATTCTAATCCAGTGGCAAAAAAGGCGGATATGAAAAAAAATATTAAAATTATTGAAAATAATGGCATGCTTTTTGTTTTATTTGTTTAATAAAGTTTCATTTCTGTTTTTTGAAATGATATTAGAATATATATTTATATTAATGAGCAAATTGATATAAAAAATAGCAGATTACACGATTGCATAACGATTTTGTCGATGATTACGCCGTCGTAACAATAGGCGATCCCGTCTACAGTCAAAGAAGGGTCGAAATTTTGGAAATTGCTTGGTAAAACGTCAAGACTCGTCTAAGCGGGCGAGTTTTCGAGGGTATGGCTCTAAAACCGCCCGCCTTGATCCGAACGTGCGTCTTAAGCCCCGAGGGTAAAGAGCCACACGACGCAGGCAACGCCCCCGAAAAACGCGAGCGAGCGGAAAATGGCGAGATCGGCGACGTAAAAAATATAATGCGCGATCCGAAAGCCAATAAAAGCCAAGGCCAACTGATCGATCATGCCTTGATTGGCGTGGAGGTAATGGGCCACGATGACGGCAGCGGCGAAGGGCGGAAAGGCCTCAAACGCATTGTTTTGGTACCAATTGGCCCGTTGCGGCCAACCATGGAGCGTATCCAGCCACTGCCTCGGATTGTGATTGGCCTTTGGCGGCATGCGTCCGCCGATCTTTGCCGTAATCGCGCCGAGATAAGGCAGAAATGCTGCCGCCAGAATGCACCAAAACCCAATCGTCATGTTTTCCTCCCCGTGTGATGCCGTGATCGGCATACTGATCAATGAATTTACCATTTTATCGACTGGTACGGCTATTAGTTTTTCACCGCGTGCGACCGTTTAAATCCTTGGTTCCGGGTCTCTTGGTCTTTGATGGGCATAAAACCGTTTGATGGCGGGATAGTCGGTTTTTCCTGTACCGAGGACCGGTATCGCGTCGATCCACACCACCTCACGCGGGATGGCAAATTCGGGCAGGGCGGCCGATCGTGCGGCCTTCGCGAGGGTGACGGGGGTGAGATCGGTGGCCGTGGTGATAAGGACGAGGCGCTCGCCCTTTTTCGCGTCGGGGACGGCGATCACGGCATGGTTTGCCGACGGGGCGGCAAGATCGGCGATCCGTTCGCTGAGGGCAAGACTGATCATTTCACCGGCAATTTTGGCGAACCGCCGGGCGCGTCCTTCGATACTGAGAAAACCGTCCTGACTGATATTGACGATGTCGCCGGTATCGTGCCATCCGTCCGTCAGCGGTTCGATCCGGCCGGGATTGTCGGGGTTGAGATAACCCAGCATGACATTGGGGCCACGTACGAAAAGCCGCCCATCGGCGTCGATGCCGGGTACGGGCTCAAGCCGCCATGTGATGTCGGGCAGGATGCGTCCGACGGTACCGGCACGATAATGCATGGGGGTATTGACGGCGATCACGGGGGCGCATTCGGTGGCCCCATAGCCTTCGAGAATGCGCAGGCCAAACTTTTCCATATAGGTCTGGCGGGTAGAGTCCTGAACCCGCTCTGCCCCGGCCACAATATAACGCACGGCATAGAAATCATAGGGATCAGCCGTGCGGGCATAACCGGCGAGAAACGTGTCCGTACCGAAAATAATGGTGGCGGCGGCATCGTAGGCAATTTCTGGGATGATTCGGTAATGCAAAGGCGATGGATAAAGGATGCAACGCACGCCCGATAGGACCGGCAAGAGGAACCCCCCCGTCAAGCCGAAGGCATGGAACATGGGCAACGCGTTCAAGGCGACATCGCGCGGACTGAAATCGAGACGGGCTGCCACTTGGCGACGATTGGCCAAGAGATTGGCGTGGCTCAGGACGACGCCGCGCGGTGTCCCCTCCGACCCGGAGGTAAAGACGATCACCGCCGGATCATCGGGTTTACCGTCGAACGATCGGTGCAGGCGTTCGGTGCTGCGCGTATCATAGAAGGCCCGGATCTTGTCGCCAATGCCGATGGACGCGCGTACCGTCTCCAGGCGGACGACTTTATAGTCTCGTTCGAGGCGCAGGATGACACTTTCAAGGCGCGCGGCCTTGATGAAAGCCTCACTGGTCAAGACGATTTTGACCCCCGCCGTGCGACAGGCAAGGGCGATGCCTTCGGCACCGGCCGTGATGTTCAACATGGCAGGCACCCGGCCAAAGGCATGCAGGGCCAGAAAAGTGACGGCATTGCCGATGGCATTCGGCAGAAGGACGGCGACGATATCGCCCGGCATCGTCATGGCTTCGAGTTTGCGGCCGAGCCCCATGGCCCCTTGCAGGGTGCGGTCATAGGTAATCGGCTGACGGTTTTGATCTTCGAGGATCAGGGATTTGCCGCCATAGCGATGCCGAGCTTCGAGAAAGGCCCCGAACACGGTGGCCCGCTGGGCACGGCCTGCCATCATGCCGCTCATGATGTCATAGAGTTGTCTGGTCGCAATCTGGCGACGCAGGCGCCCCCGCACGCCCTCGGGCAGTGCCAGGCTGACGGGCGGCAGGATCGTGATCGTGACCTCGGGAAACCATTGTTTCGGCAGGATGCCCCAGGCCGCAAGACGGCCCAAGGGTGTGAGTTCCGTGCCGTCGATCCTGACGGGGACGAGGGGGGTATCCGCCTTATCGGCGACGAGGCAGGTCCCCGGATAGATCTTCATGATCGCCCCGCCCGTGGAATTGAGCCGTCCCTCGGGAAAGATCACCCCATGAACC
>DAISJD010000186.1:0-4404 GCA_036821645.1 Aliidongia sp. | reverse complement strand
CTTTTCCGCCCCGCCTCTCGCCGATCCCGATGCTGGCCCCACCTTGCCCGACCACCTGCCGGATCTCGCGCTTCGGGCACCGGCACCGCAACCCAGTCCACCCAAACCCCTCGTCCCCTCGAAACTCGGCGATGACGAACCGCCAGCCGCATCCCCCCTCGCAGGCACGGATCTTCAAAACCGCTATCGGCGCGGCACGCTCGTTCATCGTCTGCTCCAAAGCCTGCCGGAATTGCAGGTTGGCGTGCGACCGGCCGCCGCCCGGGCCTTTCTGGCCTTACCCCATCACGGCTTATCGGCCCTCGAACAACACGAGATCGCCGAGGAAACCCTGGCCGTCTTGAACCACCCGGAGTTTGCCCCCTTGTTCGGCCCGGAATCGAAAGCCGAAGTGGATGTGGTTGGATTGGTCGACCATCAGGCTTTTGCTGGCCGGGTCGATCGGTTGTTGGTGACGGATCGCGACGTCTGGATCATCGATTATAAAACCAACCGGCCGCCGCCACGCACGGTGGGTGCGGTTCCTGCCCCCTATCTCGCCCAGATGGAGGCCTATCGCAGGGCCCTCGCAGCGATATATCCAGTGCATCGCATCCGCGCGTTCCTGCTGTGGACGGATGGGCCGTTCATTCTCGAAATCTCGCCCTAAAGTATAGATTTTAAGACGTCATCTTTTTTGGCATCAGCCCGTCGGTGATCCGCATCACACGATTTTGACGAGTGACAAGTTGATATTTCTTTGCGATTCGCCGATAAAAAAGATTCGTTAGATATAAAATTGTCATTTAATGAGTTATTTAATTTTAAAAAATGATTTTTTTTTGTTCTTTTAATAAAATTATTGTCTGAAAAAATTGTTGTATGAATAGTTTACAACGCAATAGTCGATCGCGTGAGACGAGTGCAATTTATCAGGGCAACCGCACTGCAAAATAATTATTTTCATTATTTTTCAAAAGCTTATAAAAAAATCTAAAAATCTATATTCATCACCCAGTATTCATGCAAGCACAAAAAAGTGAATATAATAAATATATTTAAAAAAAAATTACTATCCCAATAAACCTAGAATCAATTGAGTTTTTTTTAAAGATGCGTACTTTACCCATCATTAAAACACGTCAAACCATTCAGAATATAGATTCAAATAATGTTCAAATATTTTATAGATTTTGATAATATTGAAAATATTAACAAAAATACTTTTGTTTTATCAATTTTCCATCGGGGGAAATTGTAAAAAGGCGGATCTCGAATCATCCGCAATCTTGGAGGAACGATGAAAGCAATTATCACAGCAGCCCTGTTGGCCACCGGTCTCGCCGCCACCGCCCCGGCCCAGGCAGTTCCCTTGCCGAACCTGCATGCCGATGCGACGCAAACATCGGTTTCGGGCCTGTCGTCCGGTGCCTATATGGCCGGCCAATTCCATGTCGCCTATTCCGCAAGCCTGATCGGCGTCGGCATCGTCGCCGGTGGCCCCTATTACTGCGCACAAGGCAGCCTGACCAACGCGACGACCTCGTGCCTGTATGGCTTGCCGACCGTGCCGACCGTCACGACATCGGTCAACAAGGCTAAGAGTGCGGCCGCCGCCGGTCAAATCGACCCGCTGTCGAATCTCGTCAATCAAAAAGTCTATATCTATACCGGCACGCAAGATTTCACGGTCTATCCGAAGATCGTCGATCTCACCAACCAATTCTACGTCAATCTCGGCGTGCCTGCTGCCAATATCTCTTATGTCAAGAACATTGCGTCCGGCCATGCCTTCATTACGACCAACTTCGGCAATAGCTGCGGGACGAGCCAAACCCCTTATGTGAATAACTGCAACTACGACCAAGCCGGTGCCATTCTCACCAGAATCTATGGCACGCTGAATGCCCGCGTCGCAACGCCGACCGGTCAGACGCTGGCTTTCGATCAAACGGAATTCCTGGCCTCGGCAACCACCCACGGTCTTGCCACCACCGGCTATGCCTATATTCCGAGCCAATGCAGTGCTGGGACCACGGCCTGCCGCGTTCACGTCGTCTTCCATGGCTGCCAACAAAATGCCACGGCGGTCAAAGACGCGGTCTATGCCCATGCCGGGTATAACAACTGGGCCGACAATAACAACTTCATCATGGTCTATCCGCAGACCACGACCCTGGGTTTCCCGACCAACAACAACGGGTGCTGGGATTGGTGGGCCTATGACGATGCCAACTACTATGCCAAGAATGGCCGTCAGATGGCTGCGGTCAATGCGATGATCAAGCGTTTGACCGGTCAATAATACCGTCAAAACACCCAACATGAGGGGGGTGTGCCCATGGGGCGCACCCCTTTTTCGTTGGCACCTTCCGCCGCAGTGTCGGAAGCCTGAAAATGATTTTCTTTGAAAAACCGGATTTACGCGTATTTTAAAACGCGATAATTTGCGTCGCCCCTTTCCCTTTCGGGATAAGCGACATAGGTTATGCCGATAACCGTTTATCCAGACCACCTGAAAACGGCCTCACATTTATCAGGAGCTTACGTCGATGCCCACGATCAATACGACCGATGATTCGTTTGAAAACGACGTGTTGAAGTCGAGTGGCCCGGTTTTGGTCGATTTCTGGGCAGAATGGTGTTCGCCCTGCAAGATGATCGCCCCGGCCTTGGAAGAAATCTCCGACACGATGGCTGGCAAAGTAACCGTAGCCAAGATCAATATCGACGACAATCCGATGACCCCGTCGAAGTTCGGCATCAAGGCGATTCCGACGATGATTATCTTTAAAAACGGTCAGGCCATCGCTCAATTGCAGGGGGCGAAACCCAAAAACAAACTGATCGAATGGGTCAATCAATCGATCTAACCCCTGTTCCAATCTGAAAAAGGGGCGTTGCCGGTTCTAGGGCGACACCCCTTTTTTCGTGCCTTCACGCTGTAAACGGTCGGTCAGGATGACCGGGCCGCCACCATGCGGGTGCGATCCCACCATTCACCGGCCGTAAACAAACCAAGCGCCCCCCACAGCACGACGAACGCCACGAGGCGTCCCGGCGTCACCGGTTCGGCAAACAAAAACACCCCGCACAGAAATTGCAGGCTCGGTGCCAGATAATTCAACATGCCCAACGTCGAAAGTTTGAGGCGACGGGCGGCGGCACTGTAGAAAATTAAAGGAACGGCCGTGATGACCCCGCTTATCGCCAAAAGCGCCGATAAAACCGGGGCCGAGATCGGATGGAAATTCCCGCTTCCCCCCTCTGCCAGGATCACGAGATAGAGCAGGGCCACCGGAAACAACAGGGCCGATTCAATCGCAAAACCCGGCAAGGCATCGACCCGAACCGCCTTGCGCACCAACCCGTAAAGCCCGAAACTCGCGGCAATGAGCAAGGCCCGCCCAATCTGCCAATCGGCCGCATAGGCAAAACCGGCCACCGCCAACAGGGCCACGATGCAGGCGCTGCGACGCATGGGCCCCAAACGCTCGCCCAGAAAAACGCAGCCCAACCCGACATTCGTCAATGGACAGATGAAATAGCCGAGACTGGCTTCCACCACGTGACCGTCGGCGACGGCCCCGACATAAATCAGCCAATTGACGGCGATCAGCACCGCCGACAGGGCCAGAAGACCCATGGATTTCGGCGTACGCAGGACCAGGACCAGATCGGCCCATAACCGCCGACCGCCGACCGCCACCACCAACGCCATGAAGAGAAAGGACCAAACGATCCGATGCGCCATGACTTCGAGAGGCGGGGTTGGAATCAAGAGTTTGAAATATCCCGGCAACAACCCCCAGGCGGCAAAAACCCCGACGGCCATCACGATGCCACCGCGTATCGTCGCTTTTGCCTGAAAATCGTTCATGACCGGTCACCTTCGGCGCATCCAATCGATGCTTTCAATGACATAGCATTAGCATCGTGCGACGATGTGTGGTTTCCGCTTCACGCTGGTATGATCACGGGGCAACTTGACGGCCAAGGCTGCCGCCCTAAAGTATATCAGGTGGCATGCGCGTCGTTCGATCGATGAATGTGAAGATAAAAACAAACGCTTAATCGGTTTTGTACAAGATGGGATCAGCCTCGGATTCCCATCGGAGCGCACGGTTGGTTCAAGATGGTTCTCGGCGATTTTCCTGACTTTTCGGTTCCCGCCAGCAAAATTTTAAAGGCCATGGGCAATCCGCATCGGCTGATGATGCTTTTCCATCTTACTGAGGGGGAACTATCGGTCAGTCAGCTTGAATCGCGCATCGGGCTTAGCCAATCCGCCCTTTCCCAGCATCTGGCCCGCTTGCGCCGGGAGGGGTTGGTGCGGACCCGGCGGCACCGACAGACGATTTATTATTCGCTGTGCGGTCATGAGGCCGCCGCCGTGATCGCATCCCTCGTCAAACTCTATCGCGG
>DAISJD010000185.1:0-4486 GCA_036821645.1 Aliidongia sp. | reverse complement strand
CATCTGCGCGTCGAGAACCGATGCCCCCCATCCCGATCAACCGATAAGACGGGCATGGGGGGCATCGGTTCTCGACGCGCAGATGTCTTGGATGCCGAGGCTGCGTCTTGTCTACTGTGGATCAAGTCGCAGGCACTTGACTCTGAAAAATTAATCCTTAAGGTGATTTTAATAGTTTTTTTCGATCATTTAGAGAATTTATCCGATCATTGTTTCATAAAATCAGGATGCAATGTTTTTTTAATGATAAAAAACTGTTTTTTTCTCGAATAATCGAACTCGACTCTTTATTTTCCAACCAGAAGCCAGTATTAATAGACAAGGCTTCGTTTCGCTGGATTCGCATGGCTGTGGATAGGTCGATATCGACCATCGTTCATGATCAAAACTGCGTTTGTTTGCCCTAACCAATGGATATAGGCGCAGTTTGTTTTTTTGTCGCATCGTAAGTGCAGCGTCGATCGTATAATAAATGCAGTAATTCGCATCAAATTATTCGTGACACGTTTTTTGGTTTTTTGGTGAATATCAATTTTGGTTGCCAAAGCCCGCAACGATGTTTGCACCGCACAAATAAAGATGGTTATTTTTGAAACCGCATCGTTTGAGAAGATCCGTCGCCCGACGGGTTTCGCCACAGATCAACATCGGACGATTGAGCCGATTTCTTTGTTCTGCCGCTACGGCATGATTGTCGCGTGGTTGGCATCGGATGAGTCCGGGTCGACCGTTTTTGCAGTTCACGAAGCACTTTTTATGCTTTGACTCAGTTTTATGAAGGATACCATGGCAAAAAGTTCTCCAACCCCGGAGACCGTTCGGTTTATCATCGAGATCCTTTCCGCGCGCAAAACGCCCGTCTCGGAAGTCGCATCGACGATTGAGAATATCTACAAAGGTATTCAGTCCATTGGCGATAGAGATCTTGCTGTGTCGAAACTGGCGCAACCGACACAAAGCAAAACCCGCAGTCTCCCACAGGTCATTGCGGTTTCCGCACTGGGCAAATCCCGCAAGACGCCGTTCGTCTCACATCGGTCGGCCGCGGTGGAGCCGTCCGACGACCAGGGCGAGGATGGCGAGACGGAGGTGGCCTTTGCCAAACCGACACCGCGGATTCTCCCCCCAGCCGTAGCCTATGGCGCCACCCCGCCGCGCAAACGGGGTCGGCCGCGCAAGGTTGCACCCGCACCGTTTCAGGATTACGACCCGGAAGAACCGGTCGAAGAACCAGAAGCACTGCTTGACCCGACGCCGCAACCCCTTTCCCTGCGACGGGTCAACCGGGTCCAGGCTGAACCGTCGCTCGATGCGCAAGCATCCGCATTTGCCCCCCACCGTGCGAGTGATGCGCCGATCCGGGGTGTGGTGAAATGGTATGATGGTCGCGCTGGCAAAGGGGCCTTGCGCCTTACCGGAATTTCGGGCGATGTCGCCTTCGATGGTGAGATCTTGAGCCGTTGTGCAATCAATAGACTCTATAAAGATCAAGAGATTGAGGCCATTGTCGAAGAATCGGGCGGGCGCGTCAAATTGATTGCCATGTCCCTGCCCGCGCGCAATGCGGATGGATTTGCTCCAGGATCCAACCCAGAGGCCCTTGGGTCCTTACGACGCAGCCGCACCCCGGTCACGGTCGAAATCAAACAAACCAGCGTGAAACAACGCGCGGCAAGAGCTGAGGCCGAACATGTACTTGGCGGCGTCGGTCGTATCAAGATCACGCGCCGCCTGATCCCATGATGGTCGAGTAATTTTGTCAGTTATACACCCTGCCCCACAAGGCAGGGTGTTTTTTTGTTGTTTTTTTCATTTTCCGCTTCCGTCTTTACCTTATTCTGGTGCATTGTTCGCTAGTGGTTTCTGACTGCTTTTGATATAGAATGAGGCAACGCGTTCGGTGAGGAACCTGAACAAGTAATCTGCTAAACCCGTATTCCATGTTTTTTGCGATATGCGGATCATTTTAGTATCGTTCACGGCTTCTCTTAACGGCATCTTTTGATGAGATCTGGACGTTTGCAATCATACTCTGCTCTTCTATGATGGGAGACGGCACCGTTTAATTTTGGTTCGGTTACTGGTGATCGTACCGCACAGAGTTGGGATGTAAAATCGGGAGATGCGACCGCACGGTGAAAGGACCGGGCAAGCATTTCAAAACAAAACAGGCCGTTTTCTTTAACACTGGAATATTTTAGACTTATTCTAAAGTATCCATCTTTTTCAGAAAACGGATCAAGACAAAACTTTTCTTCACAGTACCGCTATCGCGGGCCGTGCCAAGCCGGGATCTTTTAAAAATGTCTGAAAAAACCTTACCGCCTTCACATGGGCATGTCCTGCGCATGGTGACTGATGTCATCGCCAGCTATCTGAAGAAGAATCCGGTATCGCCGGGGGATCTGCCGGATATTATCGCTTCCGTTTATGCAGCGCTCTCCAACGGTCAGCAAGAAGCCCCGGAGCCGGTCGAACAACGCCCGGAACCGGCAGTGCCGATCAAACGCTCGGTAACGCCCGATTTCATCATCTGCCTTGAAGATGGTAAGAAGCTGAAAATGCTGAAGCGTCATCTCGCGACAGCCTATGGCATGACCCCCGACGATTACCGTCAACGCTGGGGCTTGCCCCCGGATTATCCGATGGTTGCCCCGAATTACGCGACCCAACGGTCCGCCTTGGCCAAGCAAATCGGCCTGGGCTCACGCGCACGCCTCGATGATAAGGCGGCAACGCGGGGCCGCCCGCCAGGCCGTAAAAACGATACGCTTTAAGGCCATTTGCGGGGTGGGGGGCACCGTCATAGCACGGATGCCCCCCTTTCCCGTATCGCGTGTCTCTTCTTCACACCAAGACCCGCTGACGCCCGATCGGGACCTGCCTGCCTTTCGGTGAAATGTCCTTGTCGTCCTTTATCGGACCTTAGCGCATCAACGCCTTCATCGCCCGGTCGAGCCCTTCTAGCGTCAAGGGGAACATCCGGTTATCCGCAATTTTTTGGATCATTCCGATCGTCATCGTCGATGCCCAGGCCGGTTCCGGCACGGGATTGAGCCAGATTGCCTTGGGATAGGCGGTAAATAATCGCTGCAGCCAATGCGCACCCGGTTCGGCATTGAATGAATCAATGGCACCGCCGGGTTGGGTCAATTCATAGGGGCTCATGCTGGCATCGCCGACGAAAATCAACTTCCAACTCGAATCATATAACCGCGTCAAATCGAGCACCGGGCGTCGATGTTCCGGGCGAAATCGCGCATCGGTCCACATCGTGTCATAGGGACAATTGTGGAAATAGAAATGTTCAAGATGCTTGAACTCGCTGCGAACGGCGGTAAACAACTCTTCACACAGCTTGACATGGTCGTCCATCGACCCGCCAATATCGAGGCATAACAAAACCTTGACCGCATTATGGCGTTCGGGTTGCATCTTCAGATCGAGATACCCGGCATTGCGCGCCGTGCCCGATATCGTGCCCGCCATATCCAACTCTTGTGCTGCCCCTTCACGGGCAAACCGGCGCAACCGGCGCAGGGCGATTTTAATCGTGCGCGTCCCCAAAGTGGCATCGCCCGCCAGATTACGAAATTCGCGCTTGTCCCAGACTTTCACGGCGCGGCGATGGCGACTTTCATGCTGACCGATGCGCACCCCTTCAGGATTGTACCCATAAGCGCCAAAGGGAGAAGTCCCGGCGGTCCCGATCCATTTACTGCCGCCTTGGTGGCGTTCTTTCTGTTCAGCAAGACGCTGGCGAAGGGTTTCCATCAATTTTTCAAACCCGCCCAACGCCGCGATCTCTGCTTTTTCCGCTTCGCTCAGATACCGTTCCGCCAACCGACGCAACCATTCATCGGGCAAGGCCACCGGATCGATCCCCGGTACCGCCCCGGTGCCATCGGCGACGATGCCCCTGAAACACTGGCCGAAAACCCGATCGAACCGATCGATGAACCGTTCATCTTTCACGAGGGTCGCGCGCGCCAGATAATAGAATTGTTCAACCTCCAAATCGGCAAGCCCGCGCAGCATCGCCTCTTGCAGGGTTAAAAACTCCCGCAATGATACCGGCACGCCGGCCGCCCGCAGCCCTAAAAAAAAATCGAGAAACATACCGTGCGCCTCGGCAAAAGACGGGAAGTGTCTCGCCCGAGTGTAGCGTTCTTCCCCCCGCAGCCGATATAGATTTTATGCAGGATCGAACAGAGGAAAGCCAGCCCCTCTGGCAAGCCAGTCGCCTCTGAGGCGGATACACGCAAAAAGAACATTAATAGAATTTTATAGGAATTTTGTTTGACACGCATCAATAACCTCTTATGTTCTTATTTGTTCTACGAGCAAAGAAGGATATGGGGTGATGGCGCGGCTTGCGGATGACCTGAACCGGATCTGGCATGAGAAGGCGCGACACCGAACCTACGACTACAGCCCGCGCTTTACCGAGGCGGGTCTCTGTTGCGGGGCCGGGACGGTGTTGGTG
>DAISJD010000184.1:0-4649 GCA_036821645.1 Aliidongia sp. | reverse complement strand
TCCCCTAATCCCCCTCCTGCATGACGATGAGACGACGATCCCGGCCGACCGATCAGTGAAGATCGACGGACGGGGCTGCGTGCTTTTTCAATTCCAATTTGGTAATGAGGGCCCGATGAACCTCGTCCGGGCCGTCGGCCAGACGCAGAATCCGTGCGTAAGAATAAAGCGAGGTCAGGGGGAGATCGTCGCTCACCCCGGCACCCCCATGCATTTGGATGGCGGCATCGATCACGGCTTGGGCCATGGCCGGGGCCACGACCTTGATTTGGGAAATCTCGCTCATGGCGGCCTTAACACCGACCGTATCCATCGACCAAGCCGCCTTCAAGGTCAAAAGCCGCGCCTGCTCGATCGCCATCCGGGCATTGGCGATGACATCGACATTGCCGCCGAGATGGGCAAGCGGCTTGCCGAACGCGATCCGGGTCAATGAGCGTTCACACATGAGTTCGAGTGCGCGTTCCGCCGCACCGATCACCCGCATGCAATGATGAATCCGGCCAGGCCCCAGACGGCGCTGGGCGATCTCGAATCCGCGACCGGGTCCGCCGATGAAATGATCGATCGGCAGGCGGACATTGGTAAAGGAAACCTCGCCATGGCCGAACGGTTCTTCTTGCCGTCCGAACACCGCCAACATCCGTTCGATCTGCACCCCCGGCTGATCCAACGGGACGAGAACCATGGAATGGCGTTGATGGCGTGGGGCGGTAGGGTCGGTCAAACCCATGAAAATCGCGACTTTGCAATGAGGATGCCCGATCCCGGTACTCCACCATTTGCGGCCGTTGAGGACGACCTCATCCCCCTCGACGATCGCGGTCGCCTGCATATTGGTCGCATCGGACGAGGCGACATCCGGTTCGGTCATGCAAAAAGCTGAGCGAATGTCACCGGCCAGCAGCGGTTTCAACCACCGTTCCTTTTGCGCCTCAGTCCCGAAATGCGCCAACAATTCCATATTGCCCGTATCGGGCGCATTGCAGTTGAACACTTCGGGCGCCATCAGCGAACGGCCCATCCATTCGGCAAGCGGGGCATAGTCGGCGTTGCTAAGCCCGGCACCCAACGCGGATTCCGGCAGGAACAGATTCCAAAGCCCCGCCGCCTTCGCCTTTTCCTTCATCGTCTCCATGATGGCCGGCTGACGCCAGGGGGTTTCTCCGATATGAAGCGCCTTCAGATAGGCTTCTTCGTGGGGTGTCACCTCCTGCGCCATGAACTGCTTCAGACGCTCCAACAAGGCCGAGCAGCGCGGCGAATAGGCGAAGTCCATTGCGATATCCCCCCTGAAATGATCCGTTGGCTCTTTGTCGCAATTTCTCTATCATTAGGCAAATGAATGGGTTTCATAGAAGTCGATAAGTTTCATGCATCTGTCCCGCCTGAACCTCAATCTGTTCGTCGTCTTGGACGCAATCTATCGCGAAGGATCCCTGACCGGGGCCAGCAACATTCTCAATCTGACGCAACCCGCCATCAGTCATGCCTTGGCTAAGTTACGGGATTTGTTCGATGATCCCTTGTTTACCCGGCACGGCAATCTGATGGTGCCGACCCCGTTCGTGCGCGCCGTGATCGGCGATGTCCAAACGGCCTTGGCCGGGTTCAGTCAGGTGCTGCGCGAAGGCGATCGATTCGACCCGGTGCGGGCGGAGAAAAAATTCCGCCTCGGCTTTCGCGATATGATCGAGGCGGCCACTCTACCCGCCCTGCTGCATCATTTCGAACGGGCAGCCCCCCATTGCACCATCGACAGCCTGCATATCGATCGGCGGGATTTTGAAACGGAACTCTTGGCAGGATCGCTCGACCTTGCCCTCGACGTGCTGCTGCCGGTCGGGGCCGCGATCCGGCATCAACCGGTATTGACCGGCAAGGCCCTGGTCATGGCGCGCGCCGATCATCCAGCACTGGCAGGGGGGACCGAGGCTCTCGATCTGGGCCTCTATCTGGCGCAAAAGCACATTTTGGTCTCGTCCCGGCGCAAGGGACTGGGGTGGGAAGATTTCGAATTGAGCCGCCATGGACATACGCGCCAGATCGCGGCGCGCTGCCAACATTTTTTCACCGCCTGCCGGGTGGTGAGCGAGACGGACCTCTTGCTCACCCTACCCGCGCAATATGTGCCGTTGGTGAACGAACCCTTCGGCAATCGGGTCTTTGCCCTGCCGTTCGAGACGGAAACCTTGGATATCTATCTCTATTGGCATGCCAATGCCGACAACGACCCGGCCAACCGATGGCTCCGTCAGGTGATCCAGGACGTGATGATCGGCACCTTATGAGCGTGCCGATCCGGGTTTGCCGCCAAGGTCACCCCAAGATCACGCCTTGGTCGGCGGGCGCACGAAACTCATATCGAACGGACCGCCGCGTTCGAGACCGCGCCGATAGGCGGGCCGTTCATGGATGCGGGCGATATAGGCCGTAAGACGCGGGTAATTGGCGAGATAACCGCGGGTCAAGGCAATTTCAGCCACGAAGGACAGTTGGAAATCCGGCCCGGACGGTTCGGACCCCATGAAATAGTCCCGATTGCCGAGGGATTCTTCCATGTAGCTTAGATGATTGGCGATTTCGCTCTCGATGCGCGGCTTCAAGGGTGCACCCGCCTCGCCGAGCCGCCCGGCATAAAGCCCCAGCATGAAGGGTAGCATGGCGGACCCTTCGGCGAAATGCATCCAGTGCTGATAGGTATTATAGTCCGGCGTGCCAAAGGCGGGCATGAACCGGCCCTTGCCATAAACCCTGATCAGGTAATCGATGATCGCCCCGGATTCGGCCACGGTCGCAGCACCGTCGGTGATAACCGGCGATTTGCCCAACGGGTGCACCGCCTTCAGACTGTCGGGGGCAAGGCGGGTTTCCGGATTGCGCTGATAGGCGGCGATCTCGTAGGGAACGCCCAATTCTTCAAGCAGCCACAAGATTCGTTGCGAGCGTGAATTATTCAAATGATGCAGCGTAATCATCCTGTTTCCTCCCGGTTTTGCGTCATTTTCAGAGTTTAAATGCGAAACGCTCAAGCTTGATCGAAGGGTGCGCCTAAAAACCAACCCCGTGCCAACTTGCTTTCGACGCCGGGCGAGACCCAGGCCGTACGCAACGCAGCCGTGATTTTTCGCCATCCCGCCGTAATCGGTGCCGTAATCTCGGCAAAGGCATCGGCAACGGCCGCCCCCGACGGAATCGGCTCCCGAGTTTGAGGATGTTCGATCATTTCGTGATAGGCAAGACAGGAGGCCGGAATGATCCGCCGCCCGCCATCGCCCATATAGATGGCACTGTAATCAACCTCGATGACCGGGCCGCCCTCGACCGTGCGCGGATACCAAGCCTGCTCCCCCCGTCGGATGATCTGCTTGAATTGCAAAGGAAATTGAGAAAAATCCGACCGTTCGAGCCAGAAGGCGCCGTCGCTGAGACGCATGGCTTCGGTAATGGCATTGTCGGGACCGATGAAGGCCGGTTTCGGATCGGAATAGAACCGGTCGATGCCTACGCGAAAGCCGCGACCGACTGCATCGTGAACGAAATCAGCGAATTCCGCATCCGTCAGGAAGAAATCGATTTCAGGCATCTTCGCTCCCATCGTCGCTTGCTTATCGTCGGCACTGAGACACGACTATCATGAAACAGGCCTTTCTGTAGAGGATCTTCACTTGTTTTGCCGCACCGAATGGTTTTTTTACAACCTTCAATAATTATTGTCAAAAAAATCCCACTATGCCTTGTCCAGATGCAGGCACGGTCCTGCAGGTTGCTCTTTGCCCGGATCCTTCAAATATGCTAAGTCCGGCCAGTCCCGACGCACGAGCAATCGCGCGCCCTTCTCTGCCCTGCCCGGTACAGTCCGGGCGGGCTCAATGCTGGTTTGGTTCTGGTGCATCTATCCGTTGTGATCCCGGTCAAGAACGAGGCCGACAATATTGAACCGCTCGTCACTGAAATCCGTCAAGCGCTTGATGGGTCGGTTCATTATGAAATCATCTATGTCGACGATGGCAGTACCGACCAGACGGCGGATCGGGTTCGCAGCCTGCAGCGGGCCGGGGCACCCGTGCGCCTCGTCCGCCATGAGACGAGTTGCGGACAAAGCACGGCCGTGCGTACGGGGGTCACGCACGCACAAGGTACATGGATCGCGACGCTTGACGGCGACGGTCAAAACGATCCGGCCGATATTCCCGCCCTTTGGGCGATCGCCCAGACGGCCCCCCCCGGCGACGGGCTGTTGGTGGCCGGATGGCGGGCCTTGCGCAAGGATACCTGGGTAAAACGCCTATCCTCCAAAATCGCCAACCGGGTGCGGGCCGCATTGCTGGGCGACGCGACCCCCGATACCGGGTGCGGCTTGAAACTCTTCCCGCGTGCGCTGTTTTTGGAATTGCCCTATTTCAGCCACATGCATCGGTTTCTGCCTGCCCTCGTCATTCGGGCCGGTGGGCGTGTGGTCAGCGTCAAGGTCAATCACCGCCCGCGCGAGCGGGGGCAATCGAATTACGGAACATTCGACCGTCTATGGGTCGGGATTACCGATCTTTTGGGCGTGATGTGGTTGCAACGCCGGGCGCGGCGACCGGTCATTCGCCCGGATTCGGATCTGGCCGCCCCCCGCACACCCACACCCCCCCCATGTTAGG
>DAISJD010000183.1:2383-4693 GCA_036821645.1 Aliidongia sp. | reverse complement strand
GATCCCAGCCCCGTGCCCCGTCTGACGGAAAAGATGCAGGATAAACGCGCCGCCATCCTGGATGCGGCGGTGGCTCTCTTTGCGGCGCGCGGCTTTCACGGCACGGCGATGCCCGATCTTGCCGTGAAGGCCAATGTCGGCACCGGCACGATCTATCGCTATTTCCCGACCAAGGAGGCCCTGGTCAACGCCGCCTATCAGGAACGCAAGGGCCTGTTGATCGCGGCCTTGACCAAGGGCGGGTTGAACGTCGCACCGGACCGGGCGGGATTTCTCGTCATCTGGGCCGATCTCGTGGCGATCGCCCGCGACCATGCGGTGGATTTCCGCTTTCTGGAACTGCACCATCACGGCGACGTGTTGGACGAGACGAGCCGCGCGATCAGCGCCGAGGTCCGCGCCAAATCCTTGGGCTTTCTCGAAGCCGGGATTGCAGCCGGCCGCATCAAACCCCTACCGCCCGCAGCCCTCATGGGCATCATCTGGGGGGCCCTCATCGGCCTTGCCAAAGAAGTCGATTCCGGCACCCTCACCCTCACCCCGGACCTCATCGCCGCAACGGGCGACGCGCTGTGGGACGGGTTGGCGCGGTAAAAGAAAGATATTGCCGGGCAATTCAACTTTAGGGCAGCATTCCGATGCGGTTGGAGACATCCGATCTCTGCGGAGGGCTGATCATGGAACTTGCGAATTTTTATAAAGGATTGGTTAATCTCGGCAAAATCGGGGGTGTGCCTGCGGTTGCGCTGGGTGTTATCGGTTCCGTCCTCTACGTACCAAATCTTGTTCCCGATGACTGGAAGGGTCCAGTGATCATTGGCGTCTCTGCCGCAACGGTCTTGATCGTCTGGCTCACTCGGCCCGGCACTGTGACCGTCAGCACCGAAGGCGACAATTCAGAAGCCCGACTGGAAGATCACAGAAAGCAAGGCGATGCCCGGCAAAGCGTGAAAACCAAGGGCAAAAAATCCCCCGCCATCCTGATCCGAAAATAAACCGATGGCCATTTTCAAACCATCGCAAGAAGCATCGACCACGGGCGATAACAGCCCAGCGTTCATTAATAATGGGCCGGGCAATGTCTTTTTAGGCGAAACAACCCAGGACGCCGAACGACGCCATCAGGAACAACTGGCCGGACATGAACAAACACAACGACTAATCGCATCGTTAATACAGGAAAAAGGCGTACCACACGCCGTCTTACAAGGGATTCTCGACCGTTTCGGCGAAGTACATGTCCCAATTGAACAAATCGAAACCCGGCTCAACGCCAAGGTCGATGAGTTTCTGGCGCTCAAACACCAGATCGAACAGTTTCGTGCCGATCGTGCCGATTATCGGGCAATCCGCGATCAGGCCCTCACCCAATTGACCGCCGGTGATTTCGACAGTGCCCGCGATACTTTGTCGCAAGGCCGCACCCTTGCCCGCAAGGCACGCCAACAAGACACCAAAGAAGAAGCCGCCTTCCTCGCCGGGCAAGCCGCGATCGATCGCCTGCAATTAAAATACCGCGACGCCGCTGCAAAATTCGCCGAAGCCGCCGAACTGATCGCGGGATTTGACCCAGAGGGTGAGCAATATTATAAGGGGCTAGAGGCAGATAATCTTACATATCAAGGGGATGAATTTGGCGATAATCAAGCCCTCGAACAGGCAATCGATCTTTACAAAGAGGTTTTGCGGCACACCTCTCAGTCAGAGAGGCCGGAGTTTTGGGCCGGAACACAGCATAATCTCGGTAGTGCTCTCAGGGACCTTGGAGAGCGCGAAAGCAACACCGATAGGCTGAATGAAGCCGTCACAGCCTTCCGCGCAGCTTTGACTGAATGGACACAAGACCGCGCCCCCCTCGACTGGGCCAGAGCACAAAATAGTCTTGGCGGCGCACTCACGCGCCTTGGGGAGCGCGAAAGTGATACCGACAGGCTGCACGAAGCCGTCACAGCCTTCCGCGCAGCCTTAACAGAGTTTACCCTGGACCGCGCTCCCCTCAGCTGGGCTGCGACACAAAATAATCTCGGTACCGTGCTCGCATACCTTGGAGAGCACGAAAGTAGTACAGACAGGCCGATCGAAGCCATCACTGCCTTCCGTGCAGCTCTAACGGTTTGGACGCAAGACCGGGTTCCCCTCCACTGGGCCACGACACAAAGTAATCTCGGTGCTTCACTAATGCACCTTGCGGAACACGAAAGCGGTACGGACAGGCTATATGAAGCCTTCACTGCCTTCAGTGCAGCCCTGACCGGATGGACCCAAGACCGCGTTCCCCTCAACTGGGCTACGGCCCAGAATAATCTCGGC
>DAISJD010000183.1:0-2283 GCA_036821645.1 Aliidongia sp. | reverse complement strand
GACCGCGTTCCCCTCAACTGGGCTACGGCCCAGAATAATCTCGGCCTTGCACTCATGCGCCTTGGGGAGCGCGAAAGTGATACCGACAGGCTGCACGAAGCCGTCACAGCCTTCCGCACAGCCTTAACCGAATGGACCCAAGACCGCGTTCCCCTCAACTGGGCTACGGCCCAGAATAATCTCGGCCTTGCACTCAGGCACCTTGGAGAACGCGAAAGTGATACCGACAGGCTGCACGAAGCCGCCACCGCCTTCCGCGCGGCCTTGACTGAGTGGACAAAAGACCGCGTGCCCCATGACTGGGCCCGAGCACAAAATAATCTCGGTACTGCCCTAGCAATGCTTGGGAAACGCGAAAACAGCGCTGACAGGCTCTGCGAAGCCGTCACCGCCTTCCGCGCAGCCTTGACTGAGTGGACCCAAGACCGCGCGCCCTTTTACCATAAGTTTGCACAGGATAATCTGAACAGAACCTTGACCCTTCTCGCCGCAAGGCGAAAAGCGCGGTTTATCCTGGTGCTTTAATCCAAACCACACCCCCCACCCAACGGCAGGGGGCGCACCCACCCGTACCGATCGATTCCTACTCCAGAAAATCCGGGTCGGTTTTCGCCAATGTTTCCCACAGGCTGTTATAGGCGAGCAAGCCTGCGATCGGTTGGCCGACCAGGTCCGCCGTCGCCTTTGCCACCGCGTGGGGGATATGGTGGCAGATGCCGGCCGCCTGGGCCAGGAGTTGGGTGCGGCAGGTGTCGTCCATGGCGATGAACCACCAGGCGGCTTCTTCGACCGATTGGCCGACGGTGAGATGCCCGTGATTTTTCAGGATGACGGCCTTGTGCGGGCCCAAGGCCCCGGCGATGCGCACCCCTTCGTCGAGATCGAACACCACGCCGGTATAATCGTCGAACAGGGTGTGATCCTGATAGAAGGCACAGGCATCCTGGGTGATCGGGTCGAGGGTCTTGCCCAGGACCGACCAGGCCTTGCCGTGGGTGGTATGGGCATGACAGGCGGCGACCACGTCGGGTCGCGCCTCGTGCAGCGCGCTGTGGATCGCAAAGGCCGCCCGGTTGACCGGTCGGTCGCCATCGACCACCTCGCCGCTTTTATTGACCAACAACAGGTCCGACACGCGGATCGTGCTGAAATGCTGGCCGAACGGGTTGACCCAGAAATGATCCAGCATTTCCGGGTCGCGGGCCGTGATATGCCCGGCAATGCCCTGATCGAAGCCATAACGCGCAAACAGGCGAAAGGCACCGGCCAGGCGTTGCTTGCGATGCAGGCGTTCGGCATCGACCGTGGGGCGCGGCCCCGGAATGAAGGGCAAGGCAACGGGCGGCATCTCTTTCGGCTCGGCAGTCATCGCATCTTCCTCCCCTGTCCGCCCGTCCCGGTGCACCTTGGCTTGGGCGGGCGGCTCTTTGATTGGCGTCTCGCTTATCCCATTAATTTCTTTATCATCCGTCAAGATCCAGCGGGTGCCGTCCCGGCAGGCCCACCCTACCTCCCGGTTTCAGAGACCATTGCCTTGGAAACTTTCCGGCGCGGGGCTCAGGACCGACACGCCGCCCGGCTCGACCTGCAACACGGCAAGCCCGCGTTCCACCGTGCCGTCGGGCAGGAACCGGAACAACCCGTCGGCCCCGGCAAAACCGCTGGGATTGGTCACTGCATCGGGCGCAAAACGATTGCCCGGTGCCCGGCCCAGCACTGCCGCCACCCCGACCGCATCATAGGCCAAGGTCGCGAGCCGTTGGGGTTTGTGGGTGAAAATCTCGGCAAAGCGTTGTTCGAACGATCCGCGCGCCTCGGGCGAGGTCGCGGCATACCAGCCGCCGACCAGATTGGGTTCCCCCCCCTGGGCCAAGCCTTCCCAACTGCTGGTGCCAAGCGGACGCACCTTGGGCGGCACCAGATCCGCCATCGGCAAACTGCCGGCCAGGCCCTTCAAACGGCCCAACGCGGGTTCCGGGATCAACAGGGCCTGAACACCCGACCGGGCCGCCGGGGCCAAGGCCCGCACCGGGGCCGACAGATCGGGTGTTGCCGGATCGTAAAGCTGCACGGCCTCGACCGTGCCGCCGCGTGCCGCGACACTGCCGGTCATGGCGTCGCTCACCACCTGACCATAGGCATTGGACGGGGCCAGGATGCCATAGCGCGTGATGCCCGTCGATTTCGCATAAGCGACGATGCGGCTGACCTCTTGGGCCGGTTGGAACCCCATCAGGAACACCCCGCCCCCCGCCACTTTCGGGACGTTGGAAAAGGCCAGCA
>DAISJD010000182.1:0-4798 GCA_036821645.1 Aliidongia sp. | reverse complement strand
GCGCGGGCAAGGGGGGGGGTTAGGTGGGCGATGATCACCGCCTGGGCGCGGCGTTTGGCCTGCGTACCTTCGCCAGGGTCGTTGATGATGAACGGATAGAGATGGGGGACTGGCCCCAGGACCAGATCGGGAAAACAGGCGGACGACAGGGCGACGGCCTTGCCCGGCAACCATTCCAAGGTGCCGTGCTTGCCCATATGGACGATGGCGTTCGCATCGAAGACATGGCGCAGCCAACAATAAAACGCGAGATAACTATGGGGCGGCGGCAGATCCGCCGCGTGATACTGCCCCGCCTCGTCCTGATTGAGACTGCGCGAGGGTTGCAGGCCGACGGTAATCCGGCCAAGGGTGAGGATCGGCAGGCGAAAACCCAATTGCGCATCGTAAAACGGATCCGCCTGCGCCGTGCCCCAGCGCTGGGTGACGGCCTCTTGGACCGATGGCGGCAAGCCCGCAAAAAAATGCCGATAGGTTTCGGGATCGAGATGCACCGTCGCACGCCGTCCCGGATTTTCATTGGTCGGACCGGCTTTTAGGGCCGCCAGCAGGCTAGCCCCGTCATCGGGCATGGGGGCGACCCCATAGCCCTCCGCCCGCAGATGGCTCAGGACGTGATGGAGGCCATGAGGCGTGTCGAGCCCGACCCCATTGCCGATCCGCCCATCCTTGTTCGGATAATTGGCCAGAACGAAGGCGACCCGGCGATCGGCCTTGGGACAGCGGGCGAGATCGATCCAGGCTTTGGCAAGATCGGCCACAAACGCCACCCGGTCGGCCACGGGGCGATAGCGCACGAGGGCCGTTTCGGTGACGGGGTCATGGGCAAGGGCGGCCTTGAACGAGACGGCGCGGGTGATGATCCGCCCGTCGATTTCGGGCAGGGCCACATTCATGGCAAGATCGCGCGCATCAAGGCCCTGACGCCCGGCGTGCCAGTGGGGTTCGGACGACCCGGCGAACACGACTTGCAAAACCGGTCGTCCCGGTTCGTCCAGAACGGTGCCGCCCGCAGCACTGTGGCTGTCGGGATTGCCGACGGCGAAACTGGTCGCGTTCAGGATGAGATCCGGCGGGGTTTCGGCGAAAATTTGCCGGACACCGACCTGAACCTCCGGGGCCTTCAGGCTTTGGACATAAACGGGAAGAGGGCGCAGGCCGCGCGCGGCCAACGCCTGTACCAGGGCATCGATCGGGTCGAGATTGGCCGACAGAACGAGGGCACGATAGAAAACCACCGGCACGATCGGGGCCGTATCCGGCAGATCGGGGAGGCGAAACCCGCGATAAACCCCAGCCATCGGCAGGGATTTCGGCGGTTCGACCGGATCGGTCCGACCGATCAGGTTTCCAAGGACGCCCAGAAAACCCATGCCATTCTCGATGCCGCCTGCGCGTAGATAGGCGGTCAGGCGATTGGCAAGGTCGGGCGGCACGCTGCTCCACCCGACGAGATCGGGATCGGGCTTGTCGCAGCCGGGCAGGAAAATGACCGGGATCGACCGTGCCCGACAGGTTGCGGCCACCTGTTCGATCCCATAAGGCCAATAACCGACGCCGCCCAGAACCCGCACCACGACGCAGCGCGCCCGGGCGATCACCGTTTCGACATAGAGATCGACCGACAGGGGATGGCGCAGGGCCAGCAGACTGGCGAGGCGCAGGCTGGGCCGGGCGGGGTCGGTTGCCAGAAGGTTTGCCTGCGCTGCCGAGAGACAGGCAAGATCGCTGTCGGCCGCACCGAGATAGACGAGATCGCCGGGACTTTGGCCGAGATCGACGGCTTCGGCCCCATCGATCAGGGTGCCCGGCTTTGCCGCAAGGAGGTGCATCAGGCGGTAAGGGCCGCCGTGATGGCATCCCTGTCGAGCCCCTTCAGACCGATGATCACGAGACGCCCGCCCGCCGGGTGGTGGGTGGCCGTGCCGTGGGCGACGCCCATGATCGTATGATCGAAATAATGCTGCACCCGTCCGCCGACCCCTTGCAGGACGGCGCGGAACGGTTTGCCCGTGACATGCAGAAACCCTTTTACCCGTAGGATATCGTGGGCGATCATCGTGGCTTCGACCCGTCGGGCAAAGGCGTCGAGAGAATCCTGCACATCAATCCTGACATCGAAACTCTCGAAATCGTCATGGTCGTGACCCTCTTCGGCCTCATGATGCGAAGGGCGGGCCGCAAGATCGTCTTCCGCCGCCGCATCGAGGCCGAGGAGGACGGAAACCGGCAAGGCACCGTGGCTGGCCGCAACGAAGCGAACGCCCGGCCGCACCATCGCGCGCACCCCGGCCTCGACCCCGGCCAGGGCTGCCGCATCGATGAGATCGGTTTTGTTCAAGACGATGAGATCGGCGCACAGAACCTGATCTTCATAGACTTCTTCGAGGGGGTTTTCATGGTCGAGCGACGGATCGGCGGCCCGTTGGGCGGCAATGGCGGCCGGATCGTCGGCAAAGCGCCCGGCGGCGACGGCGGCGGCATCGACGACCGTGATGACCCCATCGACCGTGACCCGATTGCGGATTTCGGGCCACGTGAATGCCTGAACCAGTGGTTTCGGCAGGGCTAAGCCCGAAGTTTCGATCACGATGCAATCGGGCGGGTCGGCCCGGTCGATGAGTTTTTCCAAGGTCGGCAGAAAATCATCGGCCACGGTGCAACAGAGACATCCATTGGCCAGTTCGACGATATTGGTCTCGTCGCAACTGGGAATACCGCATCCGAGCAGAACCTCGCGATCGATACCCAATTCACCGAATTCATTGATGACGAGGGCAATCCGGCGACCGTCGGCATGGGCCATCAGATGCCGGATCAGGCTGGTTTTGCCGGCCCCCAAAAAGCCGGTGATGATCGTGGCGGGTATCTTGGCCATGAAGGGGTCTTTCTTTGTCGATGCCTGAGGAGATGGTTATGTTGATGGACAGATGGGTTACCGGCTTTTGAGGGTCAAGGGCAGACCCGCCGCAATGAAGCGCACTTCATCTGCCGTGGCGGCGATACGTCGGTTTAAGGTACCCGCCTGATCGCGAAACAACCGCGCAAGACGATTGTCCGGCACGATGCCGAGCCCTACCTCGTTCGCAACCAGGATGACCGGCCCGGAAGCCTGATCGAGGGCCGAAACGAGATCGTCCATCGCCGTCTCGAACGGTCGTTCGTGATGGAGGAGGTTGGAAACCCACAAGGTCAAACAATCGATCAGGATCGGGCGATCCGGGCGGGCTTCGCACCGGATGAGCGCCCCCAGATCCACCTGTTCTTCACGGGTAATCCATTGCGCACCCCGCCGCGCCTGATGCAGGGCGATGCGATCGGCCATTTCCCCATCCCCCGCCCACGCGGTCGCGACGTAGAGGGCGGGCCTGCCCCGGGCCAGATCGAGGGTGACCGTTTCGGCAAAATGGCTCTTGCCGGACCGGGCCCCGCCTAAAACCAGCCAGATGCCGTGCGAACCCCGCGTACGCGGTCCGGTGCTTTGGTGGGGTGCACCCTCTCGGGCCTGCGGGCCGTCTTTTGGGGAGCCGTCAGGGGACGGTACTGTCATCATGCCTCTCTGCGATGCCTCCGCCCGAGGATCGTGTGCGGGAAATGATCGAGGAGGTCTCCTGGCTCGGGGTCGTGGGCCCGTCATCGGGGCTCCTTCCCAACCGTCGCCGGTCAGTGGATAACGCCCCAGGCCTCGCCCGCACAGTTGCGGGGGCAGCGTCGGCTTCGGGCGGTCCGTCTTTAGGGCCGCCACACCGAACTTCCCTGTCTCGATCACGAAACGGCACTGACCCTAGCACGAGTTTCCTGATGAAGCGAGAGAGTTGACGACAGCATGGCAATCCCCGCAATCATCCCCTGACATCAAGGATCGCCCGTCCCCGATTCCGACTTGTGCCGTGGGCCAATCCTGCTAAGACAGAGGCGTAGGGGATCGCACGGCATGACGAGGGATGATGGACGCCGCAGATAAGGCCGCAGACAGCGTCACACAGAGGGACGGCAATGAGCCGTGGTTGATCGTGGTCGGTCTCGGCGAAGACGGGCTCGATGGCGTCACGCCGGATGTGCGGCATCTGGTGGCGACGGCGGATTTGTTGGTCGGCGGGGCGCGCCATCTTGCCCTGCTGCCGCCCTTTGATGGCGAACGGTTGGTTTGGTCGCGGCCCATAGGCCACAGTCTCGATCGGATCGTGGCGGCGGCGGGCCGCCGGGTCGTGGTGGTGGCGAGCGGCGATCCCATGTCCTACGGCATCGGCGCGACTCTGGTGCGCAGGCTTGCGGCGGCGGGATTGGATCCCGCCCAGGCCCTGCGCGTCATACCGACGGTTGGGTCTTTTTCCCTGGCGGCGGCGCGCATGCTGTGGCCGCTTGCCGAGATTACCTGCCTGTCGCTCCATGGGCGGGGGCTCGATCATTTGGCGCGCCATTTGGTACCGGGTCGCCGGATCCTGGCGCTGACCGATGACGGGGCGGCACCCCGTGCCATTGCGGATTTTCTGACCGCGCGCGGGTGGGGGCCGAGCCGCCTTACCATCCTCGAACGGTTGGGCGGTCCGGCCGAACGGGTGGTGGATGCGATTGCCGAGCAGTTGGGCGATCACCCGTTCGCCGATCTCAATCTGGTCGCGATCACCTGCGTGCCGTCGCCCGATGTTCAGCCCCTGTCCACCGTGCCGGGCCTGCCCGACGGGGCCTATCGCCATGACGGGCAATTGACGAAACGATGGGCGCGGGCCATGACGCTGGCCAGTCTCGCCCCGATGCCCGATGCGCTGTTATGGGATTTGGGGGCCGGGTGCGGGTC
>DAISJD010000181.1:0-4831 GCA_036821645.1 Aliidongia sp. | reverse complement strand
GGAAATCACCATCCACCTCGATCCCGACCGGCTGATCGCACTCGGCCTCACGGTTGCCGACGTCAATCGCGCCATCCGCGCGGTCAATACCAATCAACCGGGCGGTCGCGCCCAGATCGGCACCAAGGAACAATCCATCCGCGCCCTAGGCTCCGTCGAAAGCCTCGAAGAACTGCGCAATCTCAGCATTCCCTTGGGCCGCGGTCGTCAGGCCCATCTCGCCGATCTCGGCACCATCGAAGACGGCTTCGGCGAGGTCCGCAAGATCGCCCGCCTGAACGGGGCACCCGCCGTCCTGATCGACGTCACCCGCGCCTCGGGATCAAGCGAAGTTACGGTCGAAAAAAAGGTCCGGACCAAGGTACGCGAACTCGAAGCCGCCAATCCGGGACTCAATTTTTCCCAGACTTTCTCCGCCGCCGACGATGCCCGCGAAAGCTACGACGCCTCGATGGAGGCCCTGCTGATCGGGTCGATTCTGGCGGTCGTGGTCGTGTTCGGGTTCCTGCGCGATCTGCGCGCCACGATCATCGTCGCCATTGCCATGCCGCTATCGGTCTATCCGACCTTCTTCGTCATGCAGTCCTTCGGATATACCTTGAATTTCATCTCGCTGCTGGCTTTGACCCTGGTGGTGGGCATCCTGGTCGATGATGCGATCGTCGAAATCGAAAATATCGTCCGCCACATCCGCATGGGCAAAACCCCCTATCGCGCCGCCCTTGATGCCTCCGATGAAATCGGGCTCGCCGTCGTCGCCACCACGATGACGATCGTCGCCGTGTTTCTACCGGTCAGTTTCATGGATGGGATCGCCGGGCAATATTTCCGCCAGTTCGGGGTGACGGTCGCCGTTGCCGTGATTTTCTCGCTGATGGTCGCCCGCCTGATCACGCCGATGATGGCGGCTTATCTCGGTCGCGATCACAAGCACACAGAGGGTAAACCGGGGATGATCATGCGGGGATATTTATCCCTGCTGACTCTAGCCCTCAATCATCGCTGGAAGTCGATTCTGCTTGCCAGTGTGTTTTTCGTCTATTCGATCGTGCTTGCAACCTTTCTCCCCGGCGATTTCCTGCCGGCGGAAAATGGCGTTCTGTCGATTATGTCGGTGGAATTGCCACCCGGGGCCACGATCGAGGAAAGTGACCGCACCTTGAAAGAGGTCTCGCGCATCATCCAGGGCGATCCCGACGTCGTGCGTGTGGCGATTCGGTTGGGCGGCGGGACCAATGCCGACACGCGGCTTGCCCGCGCCTTCGTCACCCTGAAACACAAATCCGAGCGGGTGCGCCGCAAGCAGCAGATCGAAAAGGAACTATCCCTGAAACTGGCCAGTGTGCCCGGCATTCGCTTTACCGCGAGCGGCGGCAACGGTCAGGACCTGTCCGTCGTCCTGACCTCGGACAATCCGGGCTTGCTCCAATCGACGGCGGAAAAGGTCATCGCCGAAATGCAGACCGTGCCGTCCTTGTCGAACATTAAAAGTTCCGCCAGTCTGCTGCGCCCGGAATTGCAGATCCGGCCCCATTACGAACGGGCCGCCGCCCTTGGCGTGTCGGTCGCCGAACTCAGTAATGCGGCCCGGATCGCAACTTTGGGCGAAATCAATGCGAATCTGCCGAAATTCAACCTGCCCGACCGCCAAATTCCGATCCGCGTCGAAATCGGCGGCGAGGCGAAACATGACCTGAACCAGATCCGCAATATGCGGGTGGCGACCGTGACCGGGGGTACGGTTCCGCTCGAAGCGGTGGCCGACATCATCATTTCCAGCGGCACCTCGGAGGTAAAACGCCTCGACCGATCGCGCCAAGTCTCGATCGGGGCCGATCTCAACGGTGCGCCCTTGGGACAAGCGTTCGCTGCGGTCAAAGCCCTGCCGACCATGAGCCATCTGCCGGAAGGGGTGAAGATCGTGGGATCGGGCAATACCGAAGCCCAACAGGAAGTGTTTGCGCAATTCGGTCTCGCGATTGGGTCCGGCATCTTGATGGTGTTCGCGGTTCTGGTCTTGTTGTTCCGCAGTTTCCTGCAACCCTTGACCATCATGGCCGCCTTGCCTCTGTCCTTAGGCGGCGCGGTCGGGTTCCTGCTCTTGACCGGGGAAAGCATGTCTCTCGCCGTCCTGATCGGGATCCTGATGTTGATGGGCATCGTAACCAAGAACGCAATCCTGTTCGTCGACTATGCCATGCTGGCGATGCGGGAATATGGTTTCAGCCGCCGCGACGCATTGATCGAGGCGGGGGCCAAGCGGGCACAACCCATCGTGATGACGACCATCGCCATGGTGGCCGGGATGGCCCCGATCGCGCTCAGAATCGGCAATGGCGGCGATTTCCAGGCCCCCATGGCGATCGCGGTGATCGGCGGCCTTATCACATCCACCCTGCTGTCGCTCGTGATGGTCCCGGTCGGCTTTACCATCATCGACGATATTCAAACTTTCCTGATCCGCCGTCTCGGCCGCTACATCCATAAAAGCGAGACCGAACTCGGCACCCTGAAACCGGCGGAATGATCGGATCAGGCGGCATCGCCTGATCCCTTAAAGCACCTCGGTATCGATGGCGGCACAGGCCGGATCGAAACTGCCCAGCCAATCGAAGGCAGCCTCCCGCGGGTGCCGCAGCCCGCCGAGATCGAGACAATAGAGCGACCGGGTCAAAAGGGGCACCCCATAAGCGGCGGCGATCTCGGCTAGACGGTCCCCCTCGCCGCCATGATAGCGCACGGCCTTCACCCCCGCCCGTAAAGCGGACAAAACATGACCAGGCCCGTCCGCGCAATCGAGCACGAACGTAGCGCACAGGGTCGGATAGGCCGTAGAGAGCAGGCGGGACAGGGCAAGAAACCCCAACGGACCCCAGGTCGCACTGGCGCCATAGGCACTGACCATCAGGACGGCAAGGGACCGTCCGATGGCAGCCTCGGCGGCGGCGCGACCTTGGGCTAGATCATGAAAAATGAAAGCCGGCATCACTGAAAGGGCGATTAGGGGATCTTGCGTCACGCAATTCCCCCCCTTGGTTTGCGGCGGCGCCATCACCCCCCTCATTTCAGGGGGGCGAGAAGGGCCTGCTTGATGGCGACCCAGGCGGCCGATTGCGGGTCGATCAGTTCGAAATGCCCCGAGGCGACCATGTCCAGCACCGTGACCGGATCGCCTGCAGCCTTCACCCGTTCGGCATAGGCCGTGCCGAATCGGGCAGGGACGATCGGGTCGAGATCGCCGGAAACGATGGTTTGCGGCACTTTGATCGGTAAGAGGGCGGCGGGCGACGTGTCGCGATAGAGATCCTGACCCTTTCTGCCGGTCGCATCGACCAGGGAATCGATAGTCTCGGGCCCGCCGCAGGCATTGCCGCCGGTTGCGCGATAGGCGTCGAGGTCATTGATCCCGGCCAGGGACACGACGGCCTTGAAGGGCAAGGGCTCGGCCACGTAAAGCGGGCTCGTCGCCGGGATCTGCGCACGCGCCGCCCCCCATACGGCAAGATGCCCCCCGGCGGAATGGCCCGTGATCACCATGCGTCCGAGATCGAGGTGCTTTGCCTCGGCAATGGTTTTTAGATGATCGATTCCGTGGGCAATATCGAGAAACGTGCCGGGGTAACCGCCGCCATCATGGCCAATCCGGCGATATTCGAGATTCCAAACCGCAACCCCGCTTTTGCGCAGATCTTCGGCCAGATAAACCATCAATTCCGTGCCCGGTAGGGCCGCCAACCAGCAACCGCCATGGATCATCACCACGACCGGATGCGGCCCCGGCCCCTCGGGCAGCCATAATTCGCCGACTTGCAGCGGGCTCGCACCATAGGCGATCGTCTCGGTCGGGGTTGCCCGCGGCCGGGCCAGAAGATCGCGATAGCTGATCGGGGCTGCGGTTGCGGTCTGAAGTCCAACAAGTGCCGTCATTACGAAAAAAACTCCCCCGATAAGCCGCCGATAGGGTGCCGATGCCATGTTGTGAGGTTCCCCGTCGAGAAGATCGATATCAAGCGAGCGATAATACTTTCTTCTGGCCCGCCGTCCAGCTACGACACCACCATAAAACAAAACAGGCGAGGATATGATGCGGGACGTGGTGATCATCGGCGGGGGCCATAACGGGTTGGTCGCAGCAGCCTATCTGGCGAAAGCCGGTCTCACGGTCACAGTTCTGGAACGGCGCGCGGTCGTCGGCGGGGCGGCGGTCACGGAAGAATTCTGGCCGGGCTTTCGCAATTCGGTGGCGGCCTATACGGTCTCACTGCTCTCGCCCAAAGTGATCGCCGATCTCGACCTGCATCGCCATGGCTTAAAAATCGTCGAGCGGGAATTGGCCAATTTTCTTCCCCTCGATGACCGGCAGTTTTTGAAGATCGGTGCCGGTCGGACGGCGGCGGAGGTCGCGAAATTTTCGACGCGCGATGCCGAACAACTCACCCCCTATGGGGCCATGCTGGACCGGATCGCCGATCTGTTGCGCGACCTGATGTTGGAAACGCCGCCCAATGTGACCGAAGGCGGTTGGCTCGCAGCCATCCCGCAATTGCTGAAAGCGGGCCGTCTGGGGCAGCGGTTGCGCGCCCTCGATCTCGATCTGCACCGGGAATTGCTGGCGCTTTTTACCCGCTCGGCCGGGGATTATCTCGATGACTGGTTCGAAAGCGGTCCGATCAAGGCCGCCTTCGGGTTCGACGGCATCGTCGGCAATTATGCCAGTCCCTACACGCCGGGCTCCGCCTATGTTTTGCTCCACCATGTCTTCGGCGAGGTGAATGGCCGCAAAGGGGCCTGGGGTCATGCCATGGGCGGCATGGGGAAGATGCCCCAGGGC
>DAISJD010000180.1:0-4878 GCA_036821645.1 Aliidongia sp. | reverse complement strand
ATATTACTTATAATATTGAATAATAAATTCATGTACTCATATTTCAAAAAATCGCCCATACGCAATAATATCATCGTATGTTTGCGCGTGTGACTTCTATTATCAAAGAGGTAATCATGAAAAATAAGTTTTTCTCAGTAGCTGCTCTTGCAGTTGCTACGTTGGCTCCGAATCATGCCTTTGCTTGGGGCGTCGAAGGACACGTAGTTGTTGCCAATATTGCCGAAGCTTATTTGACGCCGACCGCCAAAAGCAACGTTCAACAATTGTTGAACGCCGTTGGTGCCAGCCACATGGCCGATGTCGCGTCATGGGCCGATCAAGTCCGCAGTTCACGCCCCGAAACGGCCCCCTGGCATTTCGTCGACATTCCTGTTTCGGCAAACGCCTATAACCCGAACCGGGATTGCGCAAATGACGATTGCGTCGTTGCACGCATTGATCTTTTTTGGGATCAACTGCAAAATGCCACCACGCTCAACGACCAAGTCGAAGCCTTGGAATTCTTGATTCATTTCATCGGCGACGTACACCAACCCTTGCATTCCGCCGATAATAACGATCGTGGCGGCAACAGCGTCAAGGTGTCCAACTATCCGAGCAATGCAAACCTGCATCGCCTATGGGATACGGATTTCATTGCCGCCGATACGAACGATGCCACTTTGTTGACGAACAAACTGCTGGCAAGCATCACCCAAGCCAATATCAATGCCTGGGCACAGGGCGGTTCGGAAGATTGGGCGAACGAAGCGCATAGTCTTGCACAAAGCGTTGCCTATGCCCCGCTGCCGAATAGCCTTAAAGTGACGATTAGCGCTTCTTATGCCCGTTCTGCGCAAGCAGCGGCCGAATTGCAATTGAAGCGTGCGGGCATTCGTCTTGCGGCTGTTTTAAACGCCGTATTAGGCTAATAATTTAATAGGATGATTCCATATTTTATATGGAATCATCCTTCTTATTTAAAACTTCCGTCAAGAGTATATTGGGGAATTTTCTTTTTGGAATAATTGCATAAAAATTTTCAGTTATGTCGGGTATTCTATAATATTCGATCAAAATACCCGATCTTAGTTCATCTTGGACGACAATGGGCGGCACTAAGCTCAAGCCATCTCGATCTCGGGCAAAAAGACGCAACATCGCCATATCGTCAACTTCCGCCATGATTGTCGGACGAATTCCCGCTTTGTCGAGAACGAGATCGAAGGCGATCCGAATATTGCTTTCCAAGCCGGGCAACAAGACGGGGATATCTTTTAGACCTTCTGGAAATTGAAACGGTATTGCACAAATATCTTTTTTGCCGACCAGACTAACAGCTTGTTGGTCCAACAAATAATTCCTCAGTGCAGAACGCGCATCATGGGGTGCGGGTGTGTTGGACAACACGACATCGAGCCCATGGGTCTCGAGTTCAGCCAACAGGGCCCGCATCGTCCCAGAGCGCACGATCAGTTCTACATCGTCACGCCCAACCAAGGGGCGTAGAAATTCCAATTGGAAATTGCGCGACAGCGTCGTCAAAGCCCCAACCCGCAAAACCTGACGCGCGAGCCCCGGACGGCCCTTCAAGGTACTCATCAACTCGTCGCCAGCCTTGAAGACCGTGTCGGCATAATCGAGGGCGATATGCCCGGCTTCGGTCAGGACGAGTTGGCGTCCCACCCGATTGAACAGGGGATGACCCATCTGATGTTCGAGTTTCTGAATCTGCACCGACAGGGCCGATTGCGACAGATTGAGCTGGCGCGCGGCTTTGGTCAGACTGCCCTCGTGGGCGACGAGCCAAAAATAGCGCAGATGGTTGAAATTGAGGTCACGCATATCGTTCTATAAAACAGAACGTTTTCTCAAAATCAATGAATTATTCAAAAGATCATCCATCGGCTATCTCTCTTCTGGTTCCACCCTGTCGCAAGAGAGATGTTCATGCCGATCGATTACCTTCCCTTATTGCCTGCCTTATGTCTCTGTGCTGCCGCAATTTTTGGGTTCTGCCATCGGGGATCTTCACCTTTTTTTCTGCGGGCGGCGGAATGGCTTGCCGTGGCCGCCCTCGTCTTCGTGATCGCGATCGGGATTGCGGGCAGTTTTCATGGACCGATGACCAGTGGGCTCATCGGCGTGGGTGGAATCGGGTTTTCCTGCCGCATCGATATCCTGTCTGTGACCGTGGGCGGGCTCGTCGCGTTTATCGGCTGGGTCGTTCTGCGCTATGCCGGAACCTATCTCGAGGGTGAGCGCCGACACAGCACCTTCATGGGCTGGCTTGCCCTGACATTGGCAGCCGTTCTGTTATTCGTTTTTGCGGGCAATCTCGTCCAGCTCGTCCTGGCCTGGATTGCGACCAGCCTGTTTTTGCATCGTCTTTTGCTGTTCTATCCCAATCGAATTGGGGCGCGGCGGGCCGCCAACAAGAAATTCATCATGGCGAGGCTGGGCGATGCCGCCTTGATCTTGGCGGCCCTGCACCTCGGATTGGCGCACGACACGCTTGATCTGGATACGATCCTCGCATCCACGCCCCCCGGACAGGGCCAAGGCGGCCATATCCTGGCGGCGTGGCTTCTATCGCTTGCCGCCCTCTTGAAGTCGGCCCAATTTCCAACCCATGGCTGGCTGATCGAGATGATGGAAACCCCAACCCCCGTTTCCGCCTTGCTGCATGCCGGTGTCATCAATGCCGGGGGATACTTGCTGATGCGGTTCGCCGGTGTGTTGGTCGATGTTCCGCACGCGCTCGCCTTTCTGGCCATGGTCGGCGGCTTTACCGCCCTCTTTGGGGCGGTGGTGATGCAAACCCAACCCTTGGCAAAAACGGCGCTCGCCTGGTCGACCGTCAGCCAAATGGGGTTTATGATCTTGGAATGCGGTCTCGGCCTTTTTCCACTCGCCTTGCTGCATCTCGTGACCCACACGCTTTATAAGGCGCATAGTTTTCTCAGTGTCGGCAATCGGGTGGCCGAGATTGCCGCCCAACGTCGCGCCGGGGCCCCCGCGACAGCCCGTCCGCGTCATCTCATTCCTGCCCTGTTCCTGGCCTTGGCGCTTTATGGGGGGATCGATCTCATCCTCATCGGCGGGCCGGAGGCTTCCCACGCGGCCGGTCTTGCCAGCGTCACAATCTTTGCGATGACCTCTTTGTTCGCGCAAGGATTTGCCAATGCCGCCCCCGGCCTCTTGGCGGCCCGGATCGCCGGATACGCGCTGCTTTACGGCTGTAGCGACTTTGTCTTCCAAACCGCGGCCCATTGGGCGACGCGCGATCTTTTCCCGCCGCCCCCCTATGACGATGGCGCCCTTTGGGCCATCGCACTCCTCTGCGCCACAAGTTTCGGCACCCTCACCCTCGCGCAAATCCTCCTGCCCCATTGGGCGCATCACCCGCGCATTGCCGCCCTGCGCGTTCATCTCTCGAACGGTCTTTACGTCACGGCATGGCTCGATCGTCTGGTCGGCGGTTGGCGCATCGGCCCTTACTCTCACACGCACTGAATGAAGGATCGACAATGTTAGCCCTCCCCCCAACCTGTCCACCATCCCCAGACGAAACATGCGCGGCATCGGCCGAACGGGCTGCCCGCGCGATCCCCCCCGCCTGGCCGCTTGCCGCATCCGTCGCCGTCAATCCGTTTTTAGGACAAACTCAGGAAACGCCGGAAACCGTCGGGGCCAAACTCGCCCGCCTCAGCGGACAGACCCTGACCATGCCGCATGCCTTCTATCAGGCTCGCCTTGCCATGGGAGAGATCACCGACGGGGATCTCAGGGCCGCCCTCGCCGAGAACGGCAGCGATCCAGCCGTCGATCTTGCAACTCTGAAAGCCATCGCCGCCACCCCCGACCCCGCCGTCGCAGCCGTGCCGACCCTTGCCGATCTGGCGGCGCGGGTCAGCGGCATCGATTGGCCAGGCTTCATCGCCGATCGCTTCGGGGCCTGGGCGGCCGGTTACACAGATGAGGGACAGGCTCAATGGCCGCCCGCCCACGACCCGGACGCCTTTCGGGCTTGGCGCCACTATGCCGGATGCGACCTAACCCCGGATATTGTGGGACTGACGGGGTTTCGACAGCGGGTCCAAACCCTGCCCGACGAGGTCTATGCGGCCTTAACCATCCTTGACCACCGTTTGTCTCTGACACCGGCCATGCGCGACAGCTATTTTCATCAGATGCTGCTATCGCTCGGCGGATGGGCGCACTATGCGCGCCATCGTCAGTTCAAGGCCGAGATCGACGGACGTACCGATCGGATCTTGCTCGATTTTCTAGTAATCAGGTTGACGTTCGAGGCGGCCTTGTTCGATCTATATCGCCCTAAACTCGGCGATGATTGGCAGCGCGTCCGCGCAATCCATGCGAGCCCCGTAAACCCGACGCCAGATCAACGAATTGCCCGGATCCTGCATCGGGCCTTCGAGCGGTCGGCGGAACGCACCCTTGCCCAAACACTGGCAGCCCCGCAGTCTATCGCAGCAGGCCAAACCGCGCGCCCAAGCCTTCAGGCAGTTTTTTGCATCGATGTCCGCAGCGAACCCTTTCGCCATGCCCTGGAAAGCTGCGACGTGGGGATTGAAACTTTTGGTTTTGCAGGGTTTTTCGGCCTTGCCACCGCACACCGCCCCTTTGCCTCGGCGGGGGCAGATCATCATCTTCCCGTCTTGATCGCCCCCCGGCTTTCCTCCTGTGCGGGCAATCCGAACGACAGGGCTGCGCTTGTGGCCCGCACCAAGGCCCGCACCAAGCAGATCATGGATCGGTTCAAGCAGACGGCCGTCGCCTCGTTTGCTGCCGTCGAGGCGATGGGGGCATTCTATGCCCTCGCCCTTGTCCGCGATGCCTTGGGCCTGCGATCGGCCCACCCCCCGCAGGAGC
>DAISJD010000179.1:0-4891 GCA_036821645.1 Aliidongia sp. | reverse complement strand
CGGCGCTTTCCATGCCGAGATGCTGCCGGCGCCGAGCCCCTTGCGCGCCGCCATTCGCACCGCCCACCGCCGCGACGAAACCGAGGCCGTCGAGATCGCCCTTGCCGGGGCAAGCCTCACCCCCGCACTGCAGGATCGGGTGCTGGACCGTGCGCGCGGTCTCGTCGCCAAGGTCCGCGCCGGTCGCCTCGGCAAAGGCGGCATCGATGCATTCCTTCATGAATATGAACTGAGTTCGACAGAAGGTGTCGTTCTCATGTGTCTTGCCGAAGCCTTGTTGCGCATCCCCGATTCCGAGACGATGGACCGTCTCATCCGCGATAAGATCGGCCCCGCCGATTGGCAGAAGCATTTGGGGCAATCCTCGTCCCTGTTCGTCAATGCCTCGACCTGGGCCTTGATGCTGACCGGGCGAGTCGTCACGTTGGACGATGCGGAAAGCGGGACGGGCGGGATTTGGAAACGGCTCGTCGCCCGGTCGGGCGAACCCGTGATCCGCCAGGCCGTGCTTCAGGCCATGCGGATTCTGGGGCGGCAATTCGTGATGGGCCGCACGATCGGCGAAGCGTTGGGCTCGGCAAAATCGGCGGAAAAACAGGGCTATCGCCACTCCTACGACATGTTGGGCGAAGCCGCCCGCACGGCGGCCGACGCCGAACGCTATCTGCAAAGCTATCGCATGGCGATCGCCAAGATCGGGGCCAGCGTCGCCGGTCGCAGCATCGTCGACGCCCCCTCGATCTCGGTCAAGCTGTCGGCCCTGCACCCGCGATTCGAGGTGGCCCAAGCCCACCGCGTGATGGGCGAATTGCTGCCCAAGGTCCGGGAACTCGCGATCGAGGCTAAAAATCTCGGCATGGGCTTTACCATCGACGCCGAAGAGGCCGATCGCTTGGATCTGTCCCTCGACCTCATCGAGGCGCTGTCGGGCGACCCCGCCCTCGCCGGTTGGAACGGGTTCGGCCTTGCGGTTCAGGCCTATCAGGTGCGCGCGCTCAGCGTCATCGATTTCCTGGCCGATATGGCGCGTCGCCATAACCGGATCTTGATGATCCGTCTGGTCAAAGGGGCCTATTGGGATGCCGAGGTAAAACGCGCCCAGGAACGCGGGCACGACCGTTACCCGGTTTTCACCCGCAAGGCCTCGACCGACGTGAATTACATCGCCTGCGCCAAACGCCTCTTGGCGAACGGCGATGCGATCTATCCGATGTTCGCGACCCACAACGCCCTCACCCTGGCCACCATCGTCGAATTGGCCGAGGGACGGCGGGATTTCGAGTTCCAACGCCTGCACGGCATGGGCGAGCCGCTTTACGATCAGGTTGTCGGACCGGACAAGCTCGGCTATCCCTGCAGGGTCTATGCCCCCGTCGGCAGCCACGAGGATTTGTTGGCCTATCTCGTGCGGCGGCTGTTGGAAAACGGTGCCAATTCCAGTTTCGTCAATCGCCTCGTCGATGAACGGGCCCCGATCGATGAAATCGTGGCCGATCCGATCGCCAAGGTCAGAAATCTCGCGACGAAACCCCATCCCCGCATCACCCTGCCGCGCGATTTGTTCGGGGCCGGGCGCGCCAATAGCCGGGGCCTCGATCTTGCCGACATCCCCACCCTGGCGGATTTGGGACGGGATCTTGGAACCCTTGCGACCCGCACCTACGACGCCCAGCCGATCATCGGCGGCATCGGCGTCAATGGGGCGGCCGCCCGTCCGGTGACCAATCCTGCCGACCGCCGGATCGTCGTCGGCACGGTGCAAGATGCCACGGCGGCCTTGGCGGGCGAGGCGATCGGACGCGCGGCCCGCGCCCAAAGCGCCTGGGACCGGTTGGGCGGCGAGGAGCGGGCCGACATTCTGGTGAAGGCCGCCGATGCCTTGGAATCCAACCGCGCCCTGTTCATGGGGCTGTTGATCCGCGAAGCCGGGCGCACGGTGCCCAACGTCTTGGACGAACTGCGCGAGGCGGTCGATTTCCTGCGCTATTACGCGGCCCAAGCGCGCAGCGATTTTGAAGGCCCCGCTACACTGCCGGGACCGACGGGCGAACGCAATCTCTATGCGTTGCACGGGCGCGGCGTCTTCGTCTGCATCAGTCCGTGGAATTTCCCGTTGGCCATTTTCTTGGGCCAAGTGGCCGCAGCCCTCGCCGCCGGCAATGCCGTCGTCGCAAAGCCGGCCGAACAAACCCCGCTGGTCGCCGCGGAGGCCGTGCGCCTCTTGCATCGGGCGGGGGTGCCGGGCGACGTTCTGCATTTCATGCCGGGCGATGGATCGGTCGGGGCCGCCCTCGTGTCCGACCCGCGCATCGCCGGGGTCGCGTTTACCGGATCGACCGAGACTGCCAAACGCATCAATCGGGTCTTGGCCGAGCGCGACGGGCCGATCATCCCGCTCATCGCGGAAACCGGCGGCTTGAACGCCATGATCGCGGATTCATCGTCGCTGCCGGAACAGGTGGTGATGGATGTGCTGCGCTCGGCGTTTGATTCCGTCGGACAACGCTGTTCGGCGCTGCGCGTCCTCTTCGTTCAGGCGGATATCGCGGACAAGGTGATCACCATGTTGTCCGGGGCCATGAATGAATTGGTTCTGGGCGATCCGGGCCTGATCGCAACCGATCTCGGCCCCGTCATCGATGAAGAGGCGCGCGACCTGTTGGACGCCCATATCGCCCGGATGCGCCAGACGGGCAAGGTGCTCCATACCCTGCCGATCCCGGCGGCGGCGGCCCATGGCACGTATTTCGCCCCGCATCTCGTCGAAATCGATGGGCTTCATCAGTTGCCGGGGGAAGTGTTCGGCCCGATCCTCCACATCATCCGGTGGAAGAATGACGCCCTTCCCGCCGTGATCGACGCGATCAATCAGGCGGGCTACGGCCTCACCCTCGGCATTCACAGCCGGATCGACGCCACGATCCGTCAGATCGCCCAAACGGTGCGGGTCGGCAATGTCTATGTCAACCGCAATATGGTGGGCGCCGTGGTCGGGGTGCAACCGTTCGGCGGCGAAGGTCTGTCGGGTACGGGCCCGAAGGCGGGCGGCCCGCGCTATCTCGCCCGGTTCGCGACCGAACGGGTTCAATCGATCGACACGACGGCGGCCGGCGGCAATGCCAGCCTGCTATCCTTGAACGAAGGGGAATAGCGGTGAAATTCCCCCGCACGGCCTCGTCTTGCGGCCGCGCGGGGGAATTTTTTTTAAGAATGGTTAGATAATCGGCGCACTCAGCCCTTCGCGGGCGATGGTCTGGGCGATAACCGGATGTGCCAGCATGGCCTGGGCGTGACGGCCGACATGGGGGAAACTGCGCGGCGGCACCGGCAGATTGCGGCCCCAACGCACGAGCGTGACGAGGAAACAATCGACCACGCTGATACGATCGCCCAAGAGATAGGGTTTATCGCCCAATTCCCGATCGACGAGGGCGAACATCTCGGCCAACCGTTCGCAGGATTTCGCCTGCACCGCAGGCACACCCGCAGGATCGGTCGTGTGCCGTTCCGGGTAATAATAGACGAGATATTCCGGTTGAATCGTGTTGGTCAGATGGATCAACCATTTATAAAAATGCGCCCGTTCCGCCGTCCCGACTGCGGGGGCAAGCCCGCCATCCGGGTATTTATCGACGAGATGCAGAAGAATGGCCGCCGTTTCCCACAGGACGAGATCGCCATCCACCAGGGTCGGCACCAACCCATTAGGATTGAGCGCCAGATATTCCGGCGTGCGATTGGCATTGTTGGTCCGATCGACCAGGATCAACTCGACCGGCACCTGCAAAAGATTGAGCGCCATATGCACGATCAACGAGGCATTGCCCGGCACGTAATAGAGTTTCAGCATCGTATGCACATCCGTGAAGAGAAAAATTGCCCCCTCAATGCGCCATCGGCGGGGGATGTGTCAATGGGCGCATAAAAGTTTTACACCGAAGCCCGTCATAGCCTAGGGGTAAGTCCATGCCGTAGACTTACCCCTATTAGTATATTATTTACACTTCATTGGTTTGCATGCCGTTCTCTTACATTTGGCGGACGAAGAAAACTTTGATGCGATTATGGAACGTGACAACTCAGCAATCCATTTTCTATCGATAGCATATGCATCTTCTCCTGAAGCATCACCGTACAAATTTGTTCCAAATATTTTATACCATAGAGATGCACCAACAGATGAATCGCTCTCCCAATTTTTTTTATCCTGTTCACCTTGAATTCCAAAATAAGGAAAATGGTGAAAATACTCCCCAAAAACAATCATACAATCATTATGGTATTTTTTTGTATCCATTATGTGAGCATGCCAAAACTCATCTATAATTCTATTTGGAACTATAGTAGTATTATCATTTATTTTTTTCAAAGTTGAATTTATAATCAAAAATTTAAGATATTCATCTTTCATTTCATCTACAGCATCACGATCCCAACCTAAAACTTCTACCATTTTTTGTGTTTGCATTGTAAAATCTAAAGAATATACTTTTTCTTTAGATTCTTCTAAACAGTCTTGAAAAGTCCTCAACATCATACAGCCCTCTAAGGTTAATAAGTGAAAAAACCGCAACCAAGGATGATGATACATTTCAAAAAAAAATAGTGTCAAATATTTTGTAATCTCTATTATAGTTTATTTTTTATTTATTATGAATTGTTAACTACTAAAATCAGATACCTCCCGATTGAGTGCCTGCATCGATCCCAAATAAGCTAAGTGCTTAACTTATATAACGCTGAGACGCGTCACCAAGCCCACTTACCTCATACAAGAGGACAATCATTTGCACACGTAAAGATGTCTTTCTACCCCCCTATCGCCCCAATCCTTTCAACACGTTGTTCAACAGATCCGCCGGTTTTTCGGCGGGCGGCGGCGGGGCGGCGG
>DAISJD010000178.1:4802-4988 GCA_036821645.1 Aliidongia sp. | reverse complement strand
CTGCACCCCTGATGCGGTTATTGAGCGGCAGCAGGTCTTCGACTGCCGAGAGTGCTTCACCAAAACGACCAAGGTTTTGGAGGATCTGTATCCGAAGATATTTAGTATTGAGCGTCTCTGGATGCTCTGCACCCCTGATGCGGGTATAGAGTGGCAGCAGGGCATCGACTTCTGATCGGGCCTCAC
>DAISJD010000178.1:0-4702 GCA_036821645.1 Aliidongia sp. | reverse complement strand
CAGCCCCCCTGATGCGGGTATAGAGTGGCAGCAGGGCATCGACTTCTGATCGGGCCTCACTGAGGTGGCCAAGGTCACGGAGGATCTGGATCCGAAGATTTTTGGTATTGAGCGTATGGGGATGTTCAGCCCCCCTGATGCGGGTATAGAGTGGCAGCAGGGCATCGACTTCTGATCGGGCTTCTGTTAGGCGGTTACCATACATTAGGAGATATGCTTTTTCGCAACGAGCAAAGAGAGCGGTTCTGTTACCGATGTTGTTGGCCAGACACCCTATGACCTCATCCAGGTTTGTAAGGCCGCGCCCGATGAAACCCATTTCCCCAAATGCGCGACCAACCATGGCTGTCCAGTCTAAAATTCTTGGATCATCGACCGGCAACTCCCGTTTCAGGATGGGTAAAAGGCTTGTGCCGAATTCCGCCAAATCCTCATAGCCCCCGTTCGAATATTGCTCTGCGACCCATTGATCGATGACATCACAATCCGCCGATGACAAGGCTAACCTTAGCGGCGTCGCACCCGGCACGATGCCGGGATCCAAGGTTGCCTGTTCGAGTATCGTGGTCTCGTCGGTGATGGCCTGATCGATATGTGTGTTTCTGAGATCGCAGCCGGTGAAATCGAACCCGCGCAAATCCTGTCCGGCGAGATCCCATCCGACGAGGCTGAGCCCGCGAAAATCTTTACCCGGATCGAGCCCACCGGCCATGGCATAGGCCCGCATCCCAACCCCCTCGCACTGCATGACAGCGTCAAGCTTGGCAAAATCGAGCGGCAGATCGGGCAGGGGATCCTGGGGCAGGTTCTGCCATGAAAATTCACTGCTCATGGTTCAAGATCCGGTATGGCGATAAAGCTGCGGCATGTAATATCAATTTTTCCAGGCATTTTATCGTAATTTAAGGTAAGTATTTTTTTATTCATCGCTAAAATTGCAACATTTTTTCTTAATTCTTTTTCTTTTTTTATACAGTCTTGAATAATTTTTTTTTGATTTTCGTCTGTTTTTTTAAAAATTTCTTCTTTAATACATTTTTTATCTATTTTTTGCTGATCAATTTGATTAATAACAAAGCTATTACACGAAATACGAATTCGTATTCTGCCAAAAACGGGATCACTGGGTGAAGTGGCTTTTAATTGGCAAAGAGGTTTGCATTTATCATCATTAAAGCCACGAACAATTATTCCCCGTAAGTCTTTGGTTTCTAAACGAGGATCACCATGTTCACCACCAATATTCCACGAATTTTGTCCACCCGGATTTACTAAAAAAATTCTATTTTTTATTTGAGTGTTTTCTTCTTTATCATTATTTTTGGCGGTTTGATTGCTATTTTTCCAATTTATAAAACCTTTAATAAGTGGCATATTGGTTAAAATATTTTGCGTTGATGCTGTCCCTTCTAAAGAAACCTCGTGACCATTTTTTTTTATTTTGGACTGAGTTTCTTTCATTGTACCATTCTGTTGAAAGCTGCCCTGTTCAAGAATATATTCATATTTACTCCCTGGAACTATATTTGCATTCTCAAGTTCAAGAATCAATTCCGCTTGTCGAAGTGATAAGTGATAATTTTTTTCGTGAAATTCATGTTTTTCAAAATTTATATCAACAACCAGATCAATTTCTTGCATCGATTGCGATTGAGCACTGCCGATATCAATACCGACAATATTGATAAAATTGATAGAGCCATCATTCGATTTTGCATGCACGGGATCGCCTGGGCGAATCCCACCCTTAATCCGCACCGGCCCCCGATCATTCGCCCCGTCATCCATGATCCGCCCCAACCATATTGCACCCGCGCAATACAATATGGAGAGATCACTGCCCTTGTTCAACCCATAAAAAAAACCCCGCCGACCGGGTGGAGCCGGGTCGGCGGGGGCGGTGAAGGGGTGGCCCAAACCGGGGCTATACTTATTGGGCGGCGGCGGCTTTTTGTTCCGTCGGGGCCAGTTTGGCCGGGGCGATGTTGGTGTCGGGGCTGCGGCTGATCAGTTTTGCGTAAGGGTCGATCCCGACGAAGGCGGGTTCTTTATCCACGGTGAAACTGATCACCTGATGCGGTTCGGTGATGCGGTGTTTTTGCAGATAAAGCACGCCGTCGGCCTTGAAATCCGCCTCCGCCGGGCTGGTCAGGAACGCACCGATATCGATCATTTGATCGATCGGTGCGGGGGTTTCCTTGCCCTTCGCATCGGCCTCAAACTTGGCGGCGGTGACGGTCATACGGACCTGCCATTGCCCGTTCGGCAATTTTTCCGTTTGCGATGACTCGATCTTCATGGTGAAGAGGGTGATCTTTTCAAAGAGATCGGTGATCAGATCCTGATGGGCCGGGCCCGCTTCGGCGCGCAAGGCCGTCAAGAAATCCCGCGAGATAGGATAGGGCGGGCCTTTCAAACCCTGTTCCTTGATCAGGCGGGCCAAGGCCCGGTTCACGGTTTCCTCGCCCAGATAATCCTTCAACGCATACATCACCACCGACCCTTTGCGGTAATGGATATAGGGTTGATCTTCCACGCGATAGAGCGGCAATTCCCCGATCTGTTCCCGCCCGCGCGAGGACAGATACCGGTCCAGCTCGAATTTCAGGAACCGGCGGATCTGGTCCTTGCCATATTGATGTTCCATTACCATCAGGGCGGAATATTGCGCGAAACTTTCCGACAGCATCGTGCTGCCCTGAACATTGGCCCCCAAAACCTGATGCGCCCACCATTGATGGGCGACCTCGTGCGCCGTGACATAGAACGCGTAATCGATCGCATCGGGATCCCGGTTGTCGGCAATGAAGCCGATCCCCTCGGAAAAGGGCACCGTGTTGGGGAAAGCCTGGGCAAAGGTGCGATAGGCGGGAAATTCGACGATCCGCACTTGTTTATGTTGATAGGGGCCGAAATTCTGCGTGAAATATTCCAGGGATTTCTTCACGCTTTCGATCATGCGTTTGACGTTGTAGGGGTGCTTCGGATCGTAATAGACGGCGATCTCGACCGCGTTCCAACGATCCTTTTCCACCACATAGCGGCCCGATTGCACCGCATAGAAATTCCAGATCGGCGTATCCATCGTGTAATGAAAGAAATGGCGCGAGCCCTCGACCCAATCCTTGTCGAGATATCCCGGGGCAAGGGCGGTTTGGTCGAGACTGGTCGACACCACCATATCGTAGGTGATGAGATCTGAATCGGTGCGCAGGTATGAATTGCCCCGCGCCGCTGCATTGTCGAGATCGGCCGTGCGCGGGCGCGGCGGCAAACCGTATTTCGCCCGTTTGAACCGATCCGTCAGGACATATTGCGGGGCGAACCCAATGTAGGGCGCAATGCGTAGATTGTTGACGAAGGTCCCGTTTGCCACGGTTTCTGTATCGTCGTCGATATTTTCAAAGCCCTCATGGGCGAGGTGCAGTTCGTAGCTCAGCACCCGCTTTTCACCGGGTTCTAGGGGCGGGGCGAAGGTAAATTGCGTGTAGTTGAACGCCGCATCCACCGACGTGACCGAGGCGCCGGCCAGGGCGACATGGTCGATCGTCACGCCGTCATTGAAAAAAACATGGGCCGTGGTGAGCGGGGTATTCGTGCGGTTTTCCAGAATATTGGTCGCCTTGACGCGGTACGAGCGGTCATGGGGATAAAGATCGACGGATAGTTTGACGTCCGTGATCCGGGGTTGCGGTTGATTTTCAAGGGACAGAAATTTTTTCTCATAGGCAACCTGAAGCAATTCCTGGTAATCGGACGCCCGGAACGTGTTCAAGACATGGGTATTGTAATAAAGATATCCCCCCATCGCCCCAAAGCACGCGAACCCGATCGTCAAGAAGGCCCCGCCGACGCGCCCCAAGCGCCCCGGCAGGCGCATCAGCCGATGCCGCAGGGGCAGGGCGGTGCCCCGCGTCCAAATCCCATGGGCAAGCACCATCAGCGACAGGCTGAACAGGCCCCAATAGGCTTGGAACAATAAGGTTGGATAGAGGAAATGGCCCGTGCCGTTCATATCCGATAGAAGCATGCGCGGGACGCTGGCGATGCGATAGAGATAATCGGTAAAACCGACCCCTTCGGCCACGATGCCGAAAATGACGTACAACACCATCACGAACATACCGAGATATTTATGGCCGCTTGCCACCTGAATGAAAATCGCCAAAACCGCGATCAATAGGGTGGTGCCGACAAAATTCCCGAGCAGCTGCGAGACGTAAAGATCCAACTCTATGTTGGTATAGCCTTGAATCACCTGGACCAAAATCGCCGAGAGGATGCTCACCGTCATCAACGCGATCAGCACGACGGCCATGGCCGCGAATTTCGAGACGCTGAACACCCAACTGGGCGTCGGGGTGGCATCGATGATCTCGTTCAACTTCACGCTGACATCGCGCCAAACCAATTCGGCGCTGTAATAGATCACGACCAGCAACGGGATGAGGCCGAACGTATTGCGCACGGTTGCGACCATGATCCGCGTCACCGGGTAGATCGGCGTGTCGTAGAGTTCGTTGAGATTGAGCAACGAGGCGAGCGTATTCAAAATGCCGAGGGCAAGCAGGACCAAAAACCCGGTACTTTTGACGACGGCCAGAACTTCGAACCGGGTCCGGGCGGCGAGTTGCGCGCGTGCGGCCTGCACCCCTGTCGCCGGGATCGCGTTTGACGCCTTGAAGGCGGGGCGGGGGATTGC
>DAISJD010000177.1:0-5121 GCA_036821645.1 Aliidongia sp. | reverse complement strand
ACTCAGGGCCGAAACTCCTACAACATCAATTTACTCAATGTCAAGAAGTCGTTTCAAAATATGCTCAGATTTTTTTGCCCGATCTTTTAGAGACGACGAAGGTCCGTACGAGACGGCACAAACAAAAGCCACTAGACAAAGATCGTTCAAGGCAGCAACATCTGATGCTTGCATATTTGCCAACTAGACCGCGTCTGTCATTGGCGAACCACCGAAGTGGTCTGAACGAGCTCTTAGGTATAAACATCGACGCCCAACGATGCAAGCGTTTTTTTTCAAAAATCGTATTTTATTTTTTTGACCATTGTCCAAAGGCCGGAACGCGTCTCGAATAAAAATTAACCTTGCGATAATCTCTGGAAAATCGGATTATCCCCGACACACCAGATCTTGTGTCTGATTTTCATAAAATCCTCTATTTAGTATGGAACAGAGTCATCATGCGCATTAACCGTCACTATACGATTGATGGTCAGGATCCTTACGATGCCCTGGAATTTACCAGCACGATCAGTGAGATCCGCAACCCCGATGGCTCTGTCGTTTTCCGTCTGGCCGACATTGATGTGCCCGCTGGCTGGTCCCAAGTGGCCGCCGATATCCTGGCACAGAAATATTTCCGCAAAGCGGGCGTCCCCAAAATCCTCAAACCGGTCGATGAAGCGGGCGTCCCCCTCTGGCTCAGCCGTCACGAACCGGATACGGACGCCCTTCAGTCCGTAGCGCCCGCCGAACGAACCGGCTCGGAGCAATCGGCAAAACAAGTCTTCGACCGGATGGCCGGCACCTGGACCTATTGGGGGTGGAAGGCCGGTTATTTCGATACCGAATCCGATGCCAAGGCATTTTACGATGAATTGCGCCTGATGCTCGCCCGGCAGATGGTGGCTCCCAATTCACCCCAATGGTTCAATACGGGGCTCCATTGGGCCTATGGCATCAATGGTCCGGCCCAGGGCCATTATTATGTCGATCACGTCACGGGGATCTTGACCGCCTCGACCAGTTCCTATGAGCGTCCGCAGCCTCATGCCTGCTTCATTCAGTCGGTTTCGGACGATCTGGTGAATGAGGGCGGTATCATGGATCTTTGGGTCCGCGAGGCCCGCCTGTTCAAGTATGGCTCGGGTACGGGGTCGAACTTCTCACGCCTGCGCGGCGAGGGGGAGCGGCTTTCCGGTGGCGGCCGGTCATCGGGGCTCATGAGTTTCCTGAAAATCGGCGATCGTGCCGCCGGGGCGATCAAATCGGGCGGCACCACGCGCCGAGCGGCCAAGATGGTGACGGTCGATATCGATCATCCCGACATCGAAGCCTTCATCGATTGGAAAGTCCAAGAAGAGCAAAAGGTGGCCGCCCTCGTCGCCGGTTCGAAACTGGCCAATACCTATTTGAATGCGGTGATGCGGGCCTGCTTTGATGCCGAAGATGCCTTGGGCGATGCGGCGTTCGAGCCTGCGAAGAATCCGGCCCTCAAACACGCGATCAAGGCGGCGCGCAAGGCGATGCTGCCGGAAAACTATGTCCAGCGCGTGATTTCCTTTGCCCGTCAAGGCTATCGGTCGATCGATTTCAAGGTCTATGACACAGATTGGGACAGCGAAGCCTATCTCACCGTTTCCGGCCAGAATTCCAATAACTCCATCCGCCTTTCCAATACCTTCATCGAACAGGTTCTAGCCGACGGCACTTGGGATCTGATCCGCCGTACGGACGGCAAAGTGGCGAAAACCCTGAAGGCGCGCGATCTGTGGGATCAAATCGGGGCCGCCGCCTGGGCATCCGCCGATCCTGGCCTGCAATTCGACACCACGATCAATGAATGGCATACGTGCCCCGTATCGGGTCGGATCAATGCGTCGAACCCCTGTTCGGAATATATGTTCCTGGACGATACGGCCTGCAATCTTGCCTCGGTCAATCTCTTGGCATTCCGCCGGGCGGATGGCAGCTTCGATACGGCGGCGTTCGAGCATACCTGCCGTCTTTGGACCATCGTGCTCGAAATCTCGGTGATGATGGCGCAATACCCATCGAAGGAAATTGCCCAGCTTTCCTACGATTACCGCACGCTCGGTCTTGGCTATGCCAATCTCGGCGGCCTCTTGATGGCGAATGGCCTGCCTTACGACAGCGATGCGGGCCGGGCCTATTGCGCCGGTATTTCCGCCGTCATGACCGGTATCGCCTATCGCACCTCGGCCGAAATGGCGGGCGAACTCGGCCCGTTCGCCCGGTTTCAGTCGAACCGGGACGCCATGTTGCGGGTCATGCGCAATCACCGGCAAGCCGCACGCGGTGCCGCCGACGGTTATGCGGGCCTGACCGTCCTGCCCGTACCGTTCGTGGCATCCGATTGCCCGGATCAGACCCTGGCATCACGCGCCGCCGCCGTCTGGGATGAGGTCATCGCCTTGGGTGAAGCCCATGGTTTTCGCAATGCCCAAACCACGGTCGTCGCCCCGACCGGGACGATCGGCCTCGTCATGGATTGCGACACGACGGGCATCGAACCCGACTTCGCCTTGGTCAAGTTCAAGAAACTGGCCGGGGGTGGCTATTTCAAGATCATCAACCGCATCGTCCCACTTGCCCTTGAAACCCTGGGCTATAGCGCCGAGGACGGGGCGGCGATGGTGCGGTATGCGGTCGGCCACGGCACGCTTGCAGGCGCGCCGGGGATCAATCACGACACGCTTACCGCCAAGGGCTTTGGCCCGGCAGAGATCGCAGCGGTCGAATCCGCCCTCAAAAGCGCCTTCGATATCAAGTTCGCCTTCAATAAATGGACCCTCGGGGTCGATTTCTGTACCGGAACCCTGGGCCTTACGGCGGCACAGCTCGATTCGCCCGGCTTTGACTTGTTGGCCGCGATCGGCTTTACCCGTGCGGAAATCGATGCCGCCAATCTTTATGTCTGCGGGACGATGACCTTGGAAGGGGCCCCCGGCCTCAAAGACGCCCATTTGGCCGTGTTCGATTGCGCCAATCCCTGCGGTCAGATCGGCAAACGCTATCTGTCTGCCGAAAGCCATATTCGCATGATGGCGGCGTCTCAGCCGTTCATTTCCGGGGCGATTTCAAAAACCATCAATATGCCGAATGGAGCCACGGTCGAAGACTGCAAGGCGGCCTATCTTTTGTCCTGGCGCCTCGCCTTGAAGGCCAACGCCCTTTATCGCGACGGCTCGAAACTGTCGCAGCCGCTCTCGTCGGCACTGCTCGGCGATGACGAGGATGAAACCGATCTGATCGAGTCGCTAGCCGCCCAAACCCCGGCGCAGCGCGCGCCCCTCATCACCGAACGCCTGGTCGAACGGGTGGTGGAACGGGTCATGCACCGGGCCGAACGCCGCCGCCTGCCCCATCGGCGCAAAGGTTATACCCAAAAGGCCAATGTCGGCGGTCACAAGGTCTATCTGCGCACCGGCGAATATGAAGATGGCAGCCTGGCCGAACTCTTCATCGATATGCACAAGGAAGGGTCGGCCTTTCGGTCCTTGATGAATAATTTCGCGATCGCGGTCTCGATCGGCCTGCAATATGGGGTGCCGTTGGAAGAATTCGTCGAAGCCTTCACCTTTACCCGATTCGAACCGGCGGGCATGGTCGAGGGCAACGACACGATCAAGATGGCGACCTCAATCATCGATTATATCTTCCGCGAGGTCGCGATCTCGTATCTCGGTCGCAACGATCTCGCCCATGTCGATCCGAACGATCTGTTGCCCGATACGGTCGGCAAGGGCGATCACGAGGGGGACCTGCCGCCCAGCGATTCCGACCATCGGGTGACGGCGCGTCTCGCCGAAATGCAGCGCGAGGTCAGTTCCGGCTTCGTGCGCAATAAATTGCGCGTGTTTCAAGGCGGCGGCGGCCCGGTTCAGGTCGGGGCCATCACCGACGGGGCCTATGCGCTGGCCCTGACGCCCGATTTTGCGGGGGACGACGCGCCCCACCCGACGGAAACCGCCCCAGAGCAGACGGGCCAAACCCGCGCCAGCCAAATCCGCGAAGCCCGACTCAAGGGCTATGAAGGCGATAGTTGCGGGGAATGCGGCAACTTCACCCTGGTGCGCAACGGGACTTGTTTGAAATGCAACACCTGCGGGGCGACCAGCGGGTGCAGCTGAGGGCGGGCCTCAGCGCGCGGGCAATTATGAATCTGACTGATATCAGCCCCCGCACTCAGTTCAGTGCGGGGGCTGGAACCAGCCTTTCATGTTATTCGCTTAGACAAATTTGAAGTAATCCAGATGACAGTCCGTAGTTAGTGGCCGTCACATGCCTAAGCTAACCGCAGGGTAAATGCATTTTCCGATCGAACCTATCTCATCATACTCCCAAATTTCAACTCCAGGCGGGATAAGATGACCGTCGGTTCGAATAAAATAATTGGCCAGCGACTCTTTTTTTCGCATACTTTTAAGCACAAAGAAAATTTTGCGATATTCTTTTGGAGCGATGTGAAAATAGAACATCGACTCCTTCCAAACGGCGATTTTTGCACTTGGAACTTTATCGCCTTTTGTCCAGGTATGGGACTTGCATTCGACAATAACCGGTGGCTCCAAACTTCCAAGGTCAAATTCTCTAGTCTTCTGCTGACTAAAGCCAACATAAACTAAAAAATCAGGTGTCAGACCAAGAATCCCCTGGCGCTCCAAGAAAGCATGCGCCGCCCGTTCGAAATCCTTTCCGACTTGGGCATTGCTGCGCGAACCAATGCGCTGAAAGTTATTGGTCTCCATAAAATTCTCCAGAAAGTCAAAAAATCGCTTAATCTACCTATCTACTTCAGCCCCCAAGGCAAGACCCAAGAATATTAAATACTATAAAACGTCCATCATCTCTGTGGCCACTCTCTTGAGACCGTGTTTTTCTTGGATCATCGCCGACCCTGGACGAATGCGATCCTCGCACGATATTTGGCCCCAGGCGCGGGCAAGTTCAGGATCAAAGCAAGTCATATCTCTTATTCACACTAACGGGCAGTCACCCCATGAGGCGCACATTAAAGCATGCAGAGATCCAGACCGAAATATCCTTGAACCCTGCGCCCGAGATCAGCCCCCCGCCCCATCCTTAACCCATGGCCGACACGGGGGGGCGTCCCCCTGC
>DAISJD010000176.1:0-5236 GCA_036821645.1 Aliidongia sp. | reverse complement strand
GATCGATCTTCAGACCGGGATGTTCGACGGGGTGGCCTTTCCCCCCATGAACGGGGCCGAGGATCTCGTCGCCAAGGTTCGCACCCTGTTGCACTGGGCGCGGGACAAGGGCCATCCGGTCGCCTTCATTCGCCACGACGGTGAGGTGGGACTGGGCGATCCGCTCGAACCCGGTGCGCAGGGGTGGCCCGTCTGGCCGGCACTCGGTCAGGCCCCGAACGAGCCGACCTTCGGCAAAACTGTCGGCGACGCGTTCAGCAACCCCGATTTTACCGCCTGGCTGCGCACGACGAGCGACGGTGCCGTGATCCTCTTAGGGGCACAAACCGAACATTGCGTAACCGCCACCGTCGGGGGCGCCCTCGACCATGGCTATCACGTGACGGTCGTGTCGGACGCCCACGGCACCTGGGATCACGATGGCGAGACGGCCGAGGCGATCATCGCCCGCCAGAATGCCGCCTTTGCGGCCCGAGGGGCAACGCTCGTCACGGTTGCGGATTTAACTGGGGCATAAGCCACTCTTTGTAAGACCGGCGGCGGTCGATCCGGCACACGGCACCGCCGCCGATCGGTTCGATTACTTCTTGCCTTCGGACTTTTCGCGGTGGATAGCACGGCTGGTCCGGTTTTCTTCACGATTGAGCTTGGCCTTCTGCGCCGCCGTCAAGGGGCCGCCGCCATCCTTATTGGCAAAACGCTCTTCCTGGCGCTTGATCCGATTGTCGCGCTTTTCCAGGCGGTTTGCTTCTTTTTGGGTCAGGGTATCCTTCTTCAGCCCCTGATCGATCCGCTTTTGCTGATTGGCGAGGCGTTGATCGACCTCGGCATCCTGGGCAAAGGCAGTCACGGACATTGTCAAAAAAAACACCGATGAAGCAACAAGCATCACGCGAAGCATGGATTATATCCTAAAGATTGGGGGCAATTTGCAACCCCATGCGGAAAACAAGACCAAGAAAAACGACCCATACGACCAGCATGACGACAGATTGCGCCATGCCAAGGCTTGGTACCGCCTTTCTTAAGACTATCTACGCCCCCGCGATTGGGAATATCCCCATGGTTTTTACTTTTTTTATTGGGTATCGACCGAATGGCGATCCCAGACCCAGTTTTATTGGGGATCGCCCGAACGGCGATCCCCAAGTCGGGCCATGTTCAGGTCATCATCAGGCATTGACAGCAGGCAGGTAAATTTCCGCCCCCTGCCGACGGAAGGTTGCCGACATATCCGCCATCCCTTCCTGCGCCAAATCGCGCACTTCCTGCGTGATCTTCATCGAACAGAATTTCGGGCCGCACATGGAACAGAAATGCGCGACCTTCGCCCCTTCGGCCGGTAACGTCTGGTCGTGGAAGCGTTCTGCCGTTTCCGGGTCCAAGGATAGGTTGAACTGATCGCGCCACCGGAATTCAAACCGGGCCCGCGACAAGGCATCGTCGCGCAACCGGGCCGCCGGATGCCCCTTGGCAAGATCGGCCGCATGGGCGGCAATTTTATAGGTGATCACCCCGACCTTGACGTCGTCGCGATCAGGCAGGCCCAAATGTTCCTTGGGTGTCACGTAGCACAGCATGGCGGTGCCAAACCACCCGATGATCGCAGCGCCGATGCCGCTGGTGATATGATCGTAGCCGGGTGCGATATCGGTCGTGAGAGGCCCCAACGTATAGAAGGGGGCCTCGCCACACAGGGCCAATTGTTTGTCCATATTGACCTTGATCTTGTGCATCGGGACATGGCCCGGCCCTTCGATCATCACCTGGCAATCCATCTCCCAGGCGATCTTGGTCAATTCCCCCAATGTTTCGAGTTCGGCGAATTGCGCCGCATCGTTCGCATCGGCCTGAGATCCGGGCCGCAGCCCGTCGCCCAACGAGAAACTGACGTCGTAAGCGCGCAGAATTTCGCAAATATCCCGGAAATGGGTATAGAGAAAATTTTCCTTGTGATGGGCAAGGCACCATTTCGCCAGAATCGAACCGCCGCGCGACACGATCCCCGTCACCCGACGAGCGGTCAGGGGGATATAGGCAAGGCGCACCCCGGCATGGATCGTGAAATAATCGACCCCCTGTTCGCATTGTTCGATGAGCGTATCTCGGAAGATTTCCCAGGTCAGATCCTCGGCCTTGCCGTTCACCTTTTCCAAGGCTTGATAAATCGGCACGGTCCCGATCGGCACGGCGGCATTGCGGATGATCCATTCCCGGGTCGTATGGATGTTGCGGCCCGTCGACAGATCCATCACCGTGTCGGCCCCCCACCGGGTCGACCAAACCATTTTTTCCACCTCTTCTTCGATGGTGGAGGCAACGGCCGAATTGCCGATATTGGCGTTGATTTTGACCAGGAAATTGCGCCCGATGATCATCGGTTCGCTTTCCGGGTGATTGATATTGGCGGGGATGATCGCGCGACCCCGGGCGATTTCGTCCCGCACGAATTCCGGCGTAATGAAATCCGGCAAGGTCGCGCCGAACGGTTCGCCGTCGCGCACCAGGGCTTCGGCCTGTTGGGCGCGACCGACATTTTCGCGGATCGCGACATATTCCATTTCCGGGGTCACGATCCCGGCCTTGGCATAGGCCATTTGGGTGACGGCCTTGCCGGGCTTTGCCCGCAGAACTGGGCGATCGCCACGGGGAAACTGGGCCATGTTGGCGTTTTCGCCGGGCTTTAAGCCGTTATCTTCCGGGCGGACCGGGCGGCCGACATAGGTTTCGATATCGCCGCGCGCCAGAATCCAGTCCTGACGGATCGGGTGCAGACCTTGCGCGATATCGATGGCGATCGCGGGATCGGTATAAGGGCCGGATGCATCATAGACCCGCAACGGCGGCTCACCCGACGAGGCTTCGAGGCTGATTTCGCGCATGGCGACGCGGATCGCGGGATGATGGGTGCCCGCGACATAAATCTTGCGCGATGCGGGCAAGGGCCCGGTAGAAACGCTGATCGGGGCAGTTGGCCCTGAATTCGGTTCACCGGGATGGGGGGCGTCGGGATGGGGGGCGTCGGGCATCGTCAACTCCGGTCATGGTGGGTTGACGAGGACGCGAGGATCGGTGGATCGGGCGCAGGTCCGACATGGGGAACCAACTGGCGCGCCAATCCCGTCCCTCCGCCGGCGCAACCCGGATCAGGTTCGTTGGGTTCCCGCGCCGACCGCCCATTCTCATGACGGCCCGTCGGTATCTCAGCCCCCTGTCGGGGCTCCCCTGGGATATTGCTGCGACAATCTGCCCTGACGACACGCTTGTCAATGGGGATTTCGCCGCCGAACGACGACAATGCCGCTTCAGGAAAAAAATGCGTCCCCAAACGCTTCGTTCATGACAAACCAGGAGTTTATCCCGTAGACTGCCTGACAAAATAACAAACAAAAAAACCGGGGAGGAAAAAATGACCCAAAAACGCCGCATATCGACGACGTCCCTCTTGGCACTGGCTGGCATCGGCCTTTGTTTCGGCCCGATCGCCAAGGCAGACGAACCGGCCTTGATCTCCAAAGACAAGGTACGGCTTGGCGTTTTGACCGATATGACCAGCCTTTACGCCGTCGGAACCGGGTCTGGTTCGGTCTTGGCCGCCCAAATGGCGGTCGATGATTTCGGCGGCAAGGTTTTGGGCAAGCCGATCGAGGTTCTGTCTGCCGATCATCAGAACAAGCCGGATATCGGCTCGTCCATCGCTCGCCAATGGGTTGATCAAGACAAGGTGGTCGCCGTGATCGACGTGCCGACCTCGTCGATTGCCCTTGCCGTGCAGAAAATCACCCGCGACACGGATCGGGCCTTTTTGATTTCCGGGGGCGGCTCGTCGGAATTGACGGGGACCGCCTGTTCGCCCAATGCGGTGCAATGGACCTACGACACGTACGGTCAGACCAAGGTGATGGCCGATGCATTGGTCAAGCGCGGCGGCAAGAAATGGTATTTCGTCACCGCCGATTACACATTCGGCCAAGTGATGGAACGCGACGGCAGCGAGTCGGTGCGTCAGGCGGGCGGCACGGTCGTGGGTAAGGTGCGTCACCCCCTGCATTCGGCCGATTTCTCGTCCTTCCTCCTCCAGGCGCAGGGTTCGGGGGCCAATGTCGTGGCCTTTGCCAATGCCGGGGGCGATACCACCACCGCCATCAAGCAGGCGGTCGAATTCGGCCTGCCCGCAGGCGGCCAACAAATGGCCGCGCTCTTGACCGATGTCGCCGATATTATGGGGCTCGGCCAGAAAACCGCGCAAAATCTCTTTATGGCCGATGCTTGGTATTGGGATCTGAACGACGAGACCCGCGCCTTCGGTCGTCGGTTCTTCGCCAAACAGAAAACCATGCCGTCGGCCATTCAGGCCGGGGTCTATTCCGTGACCCTGAACTATCTGAAGGCGATGCAGGCGGTCGGCACCGATTCCGGCAAGGCCGTGATCGCCCAGATGAAAACCCAGCCGGTGAACGATATGTTCACCAAGGGCGGTGTCGTGCGCGCCGACGGTCGCATGGTCCATGACATGTATCTGATGCAGGTAAAACCCCCGGAAGAATCCAAAGAACCCTGGGATCTCCTGCGCCTCATTGACACAATCCCCGGCAACCAAGCCTTCCGCCCGCTTACCGAAGGTGGCTGCCCGCTGGTGGTTGGTAAGAATTAAGGATACGCTACAGCGCAAAACCCGACCGACGCTCAATGTTCGGTCGGGTTTTTTGGCGAATTAATGGGAAGGCAGGTCCCTCTTATGCCCCCCGACCTTTTCTCATGAAACCACTTCCCTTAACCCCGGAAACCGACGCCTTGGCCCGGCGGATCATCTGGTTCGAGCCCCCGCCCCTGCCGACCCGGCGGTTTTCGTAAACCCGTGGCCAATCCGATCGGTCAGGCGAGCCGCACAAACCGGGCGAACCGCCCCGCCTCGGTCATGAGAAAACCGAGAAACCCAACCAAGCCTACGAACAGGAACAGGCCGACCGGGCCTGCAACATCCATCAAGGCGGCGGCAAGGGGTGGGCCGATCGTGGCCCCGACCCCGTAGGTCACGAGCAAGCCTGTGGTGGCCGGAACCCGCACCGCATCGGGGATGTGATCGTTGGCATGGGCGATGCTGACCGGATAGAGCACCTGGGCGAACCCGCCATAAAGCACCGCACCGCCGAACAATATCCCGACCGGCACGGCGGGGCCAAGCCCCAGCCCCATGCCCAGCATACCAAGGGCGACAAGGGATCCCGCCAAGGTG
>DAISJD010000175.1:0-5382 GCA_036821645.1 Aliidongia sp. | reverse complement strand
GAATAGCAGGACGAGGCGGCGCCGCCGCCGCCATCAACCAAGCCGCCGCCGCCGCCGCCGCCGCCTCGTCCTGCTATTCAGCCGCGCGAAGCAAAGCCGCAAGCAGCACCGCCAGTTGAAGCAGCGCCCTTTGCAGCCGTGAAGGGGCCGACGCAACCGGTTGAAAACCCGACGGTTGCGGCCGTTGCCAAGGAACCCGTTCCACCGCCGCCGCCGCCGCCGCAGGATACAGGCGTTAGCGCAAAGCCTATCGCTGGAACCAAACCGACTTTCCCGCCAAAGCTTCTGGAACGTGGCGCCAGGGGTTCGGTAACGGTTTCCTGTACAGTTGATATCGATGGGAAACTTACGGGCTGTAATATCATTGAGGTCAAAGGTAACGAAGCCTTTTCCAAGGCTGTCCTTGATGTTATCGACACGTACAAATTTTTACCTGCAACAAGGAATGGCAAAGCGGTTAAAGAAGAAAACTTCCGTTATGTTTTCAACTTTAATCCCGGCGAATAATACCTAAGTACAAACTTAACTAGGCCATACCGATTAATCGGTATGGCCTTTTTTATATCTGCATTGCCACATGTTGCCCCATGGCAAAACAGGCCTGCAACAGATAGCCGCCGGTCGGTGCTTCCCAATCCAACATCTCGCCAATCGCATAGACGCCTGGTCGTGCCCGCAGCATGAGGCGATCATCCAATGCATTGCGGGCAATGCCGCCCGCCGTACTGATCGCACGCGCCAAAGGGGTCAGCCCTGCGAGTCGGATCGGTACCGCCTTGATCAGGGCAGCAAGATCTTGTGGTTCATGGGGTAAAATTTCGACCGAGGCCCGCAGTAGAGCAAAACCGACCGGGGATAAATTGACGGTCTTGCGGCAAAAATTCGACAAGCTCGCCCCGCGTCGGGGGGTCGAGAGCCGTTCGACCACCTGGGCCAGAGTCAATCCCGGTTTCAGATCAAGGGTAATGGGACAAGCCTGTCCAGCCGCAAGGATCGGGCCGATCTGCGGGCCAAGGGCGTAAAATACGCCCCCTTCCAATCCCGCCGCCGTGACGACCCCTTCCCCTTGGGATCGATGATCGCCCACGGTAACGGCGATCGTTTTAAGCGGCACACCCGCCCATCGATCGGCAAAGCCGACCGGCCAATCGACGCAATACCCACAGTTCGCTGCCCGTAGCGGGGCAATCGCCACCCCATCGCGGCCCAAGATCTCAACCCACAGCCCATCGGAACCAAGGTGCGGCCAACTGGCCCCCCCCAATGCCAGGATCGTCTGCTGGGCGCACACGACAGTCGCCGATCCGTCATGGGTTAAAAAATTCAAGTGACCATCATCGGCGAACCCCACCCACCGATGACGGGGATAAAAACGCACCCCAAGACCGTCGAGACGGCGCAACCACGCCCGTAACAGCGGCGAGGCTTTGTGGCTGAGGGGAAAGACCCGTCCGCTCGTCCCGACATATGTCGCCTCGCCCAATCCCGCGGCCCAGGCCCGCAGGGCCTCGGGTGGAAAGGCCCGAATCATCGGACCAAGCCACGCACCGGCATCACCATAGCGGGTCACAAAACGATCGAGCGGCTCGCTATGTGTCAGATTGAGCCCGCCGCGCCCGGCCATCAGAAATTTCCGCCCCACCGTCGCCTGCGCATCATAGACGGCGACCCGCCTACCCGTCTTGGCGATGGCCTCCGCCGCAAACAACCCGGCGGGCCCGCCGCCGATAATCACGATTGGATCTGTCTCGTCCGTCATGACGATCCTCTCTTTTGCGCCCACATACCGACGAAGACATCAAAAACAAAAGAGCCCGCCCAAGGCATTGCCTCGAACGGGCCCTCAAGGGTTCACCCAAAAAAATTAATCGAGCGGTTGATTGCGGACCAAGTTGCCATAGTCGCGCATCATGGTTTCGCAGACCCGACCCGGTTGGAACTGATAGGGACCGATTTCACGCACCGGGGTCACTTCCGCAGCGGAACCGGTCAGGAAAACCTCCGATGCCTTCGACAATTCTTCCGGCATGATATGGCGTTCGACCACAGTAAGGCCGCGCTTGCGGGCGAGATCGATGATCGTGCGACGCGTAATCCCATCGAGGAAACAGTCCGGAGTCGGGGTATGGATCTGACCGTCGATCACCAAGAACAGATTGGCCCCGGTCGCCTCGGCCAAATATCCCCGATAATCATGCATCAAGGCATCGTCGAACCCTTCATCCTCGGCCGCATGCTTGGACAAGGTGCAGATCATATAAAGACCGGCCGCCTTGGAGGCGGTCGGGGCCGTGTTCGGGGCCGGACGCGACCATTTCGAAATGGTCAGGCGAATGCCGCGCATCCGGGCTTCCGGTGTGAAATAGCTCGGCCATTGCCATGTCGCGATCGCGACATGGATGCGCGATGCCTTAGCGGCAACGCCCATCACCTCGGACCCACGCCATGCGACCGGCCGCAAATACCCGTCGGTAATACCGTTTTGCGCCACGACCGCCCGGGTCGCCTCGTCCAAAACATCGACCGAATAAGGGATCTCGAAGCCGAGCAAGCGCGCACTTTGGTGCAAACGTTCATTATGTTCCGTCAATTTGAAGACCGAGCCGCCATAGGCCCGTTCCCCTTCGAAGACGCAGCTCCCATAATGCAGGCCATGGGTAAGCACATGGATCTTCGCTTCGCGCCAGGGTACCATCTTGCCATCGAACCAGATGACACCGTCACGATCATCGAATGGAATTAAGCTCATTATCGAGGCCCTCATCACTTGAAGCATTCATCACTTACAATTACGGTCTTTTCATCGTCAATGCCACCCAATCCGACTGTGGTGCGCCATGCATGAATTACCGTCTGCCGCCAACCTTTTGTTCTTGCGCGATGAGGAGTTACGCCTTGGCGTTGAATTGATGTTTTTTGCCCAGCGCGACCTCAATGCCGAGGTTGACGCCATCCTCGAAACAAAAGGATTGGGTCGGGGCCATCACCGGGTCATTCATTTCGTCGGTCGGCAAAAGGATATGCCGGTTTCAACCTTGATCGATATTTTAGGGGTGCGAAAACAAACCCTGAGCCGGTATATCCAGCAGTTGATCGACCGCCAATTGGTCGAACAAAAACCCGGGATTCTGGACCGCAGACAACGCTTGCTCAATCTCACCAATGAGGGGCGAACCCTTGAACGCGCGCTCTGGGAACGGCAAAAAGCTCGTATTTCAGCGGCTTTTCGTGCCGGTGGGTCGCAATCCGTCGATGGATTCCGTAAAGTCCTGCTTGGATTCGTCGAAGCTGAACAGGACCGCGCCCGGTTCGAGCGCGGGATGCACGGCACAAAACGGTAAGCATGACGCGGTAAAAACGAGGGCCATGGCAATGATTGAGCAATCCGGGTCCGAAACGGTCACCCCGCCCGATGATGAACCACACCTCCTCATCATCGACGACGATGCCCGGCTGCGCTCTGTGCTGAGCCGGTATTTGCGCAAAAACGGCTTCCGCATCACTGAGGCTATCGATGCGGCCGATGCGCGGCAAAAACTGACCGGTCTTGCGTTCGACCTCTTAATCCTCGACGTCATGATGCCGCGTGAAAGCGGATTTGATTTTCTGGGCACGTTGCGCGAACAATCGCGTGTTCCGGTCTTGATGTTGACCGCGATGGCCGAATCCGCCGATCGGATCACGGGGCTCGAACGGGGTGCCGACGATTATCTGGCAAAGCCGTTTGAACCGCGCGAATTATTGCTACGGCTGCGCAATATTCTGGGACGGGTGATGGTTACCGCCCCCGTCCCGGTCGCACCGCCCGCCCTTCTGCTGGGGGCGTGTAGATTGGATCTTGCGCGCGGGGAACTCAGTCGTGACGGCGAACCCGTACACCTGACCGCCGGGGAGCAGGCGCTGCTGATGGCGCTTGCGGCCCGACCGGGCGAGCCGCTCTCGCGCGAGGCGCTGTCTGCGTACAGTCAGTTCAACGGCAATGAGCGCACGGTCGATGTCCAGATCACGCGCCTGCGCCGCAAGATCGAACGCGACCAAAAATTCCCACGCTACCTCCAAACAGTGCGGGGAACCGGCTATGTCCTCAAACCCGATTGAGCGCCGGTTTCGGTGGTTCTTCTTCAAAGGCGCTGACGACAAGGCCCCGATCAAACAAAGGCGGCGCAAGGGTTTTGGCGTCGGTGCCTTGATCAAGCAGATGCTGCCTCGCACCCTGTTCGGTCGTTCCATCCTGATTCTCGTCACACCCTTGATCTTGGTCCAGGCGGTGACGACCTGGGTTTATTATGACCGTCTGCTGGAAACCGTGATGCGCCGGATGGCCAGCGGGGTTGCGGGCGAAATCGCCATGGTGATCGATACGCAAGCCCTGCTGCCCCGGGCGGGCGATCGATCGCTGTTTTTCACCTATGCCAATCAAACGACCGAACTTGGCTTTCAGATTTTACCCGGCGCGCAATTGCCTGATGATAGCGAAGAGGATTATACCTCCAATACTTTTGTCAGCAAACAATTGGAAACAGCCCTGACCGAACGCCTCAATATTCCATTTCATATCGATGATTACAGCTCAAGACGAACGATTTTAGTGTCTGTTCAATTATCTGATGATGTCTTGATCGTCAGCGTTCCCGTCAAACGCCTCTTCACCTCGACCGCCTATATATTTTTATTATGGATGGTCGGTACTGCAATTTTTACTTTTTTTGTCGCTACCTTGTTTTTACGCAATCAGGTACGCTCGCTACGGCGGCTCGCCTTTGCCGCAGAAGCCTTCGGCAAAGGCCGGGATGTGCCGAGTTTCAAGCCCGAAGGCGCCGCCGAAGTCCGACAGGCCGCCGCCGCCTTTCTGAAAATGCGCGAACGCTTGCAGCGACAAATCACCCAACGCACGGAAATGCTGGCAGGGGTCTCTCATGATTTGCGCACCCCCCTCACCCGCATGAAACTCGAACTCGAACTCCTTGGCGATCATGAAGATATCGAGGGTCTGAAATCCGACGTTTGCGAAATGCAATTGATGATCGAGGGCTATCTTTCCTTCGCGCGGGGCGAAGGCAACGAACAACCGGCCGTCTGCGATCTTGTTTCGCTTTTAAACGATGCCATGACGACGGCCCGTCGGGACGGGGTTCAAGTCGACCTGCACGCCCCCCATGATCTGCATATCCCTGTCAGACGGGACGCCCTGCGGCGCGCGATCATGAACTTGCTCAACAATGCCGGTCGATATGGCGGTGCGGTTCAAATCACCCTTGTGCCCGGCCGCCAAAGCGTCGATATCCTGATCGACGACGATGGTCCAGGCATCCCGGAAGACCAGCGCGAAGCCGTGTTCAGACCCTTTTTCAGGCTCGAATCGTCGCGCAACATGACGACGGG
>DAISJD010000174.1:0-5401 GCA_036821645.1 Aliidongia sp. | reverse complement strand
TTTTTTAAAAAGAAAAAGCCGCCCCCCGCCCCCCTCTGTGGTCGGGGGGGGTGGGAGATGTAAAAAGGAGACAGACGACCCCGGCGGGCCCGCGGTGGGTGCCGGGGGGGCTGCAAAAAAGCGCCCCACCAAAACCAAACATGGGGGGGGCGGGGCCGCCTCCCCCCGGGGGGGGGGGGGGGGGGGGGGGGGGCCCCCCCCCCCCCCCCCCCCCGCCGTTTCACCACCCGCACCGTCGAGGCTGGATAATCGGTAAGTTTATCTGCCGGGCGGCGGGGACGGCGGACCAATTCGCCGCCGCAATTCGGGCATTGGCCGCCGAGGATCGTCTCGGCGCAGGGTGCGCAGAATGTGCATTCAAACGAACAGATGCGCGCCGCTTCATCGTCCGGCGGCAGATCCCGGTCGCAGCATTCGCAATTGGGCCGTAAGCTCAGCATACGCGCGTCTCCAGCATCATAGCGACCATCGGCACGGCACGGGCCAACCCCTTCATGACGACAGGCCGCCGCGTATCGTGTTCAAGACATAGACCCGGATCGCACTGGACAGGTTGGTTACCCGGTCGGCGTCGATCAATTCGACGAGACGATTGACGGAAATCGCCTTGTGATCGGCGATTTCCTTCAACCCGGCCCAGAATGCCGTTTCCAGCGAGACGCTGGTCCGGTGGCCGGCAATGACCACGGACCGTTTGCGCATCGTTTCGCCGTGATCGGGCTGGGCACCGGCCGCCTCCTGCGGAACCAGGGTCAGCGTGGCCCCAGCATGCTCTCTGGACGAACCCACCGATCGAACTCCTCTTCAGTCAGGAAGCCCAGTTCCATGGCCGCTTGTTTCAAGGTTGTCCCCTCCGCATGAGCCTTCTTGGCGACCTTGGCCGCCTTGTCGTAGCCGATATGGGGGTTGAGCGCCGTGACCAGCATCAGGGATTCGTACAGCAGCCGGGTAATCCGGTCATGATTGGCTTCGATGCCGACCACGCAATTATCCGTGAAGCTTTCGGCGGCATCGGCCAACAGGCGGATCGATTGCAGGACATTGAAAATAATGACCGGCTTGAACACATTCAGTTCGAAATGGCCCTGGGCCCCGGCGACCGTGACCGAGACATGGTTGCCCATCACCTGGGCTGCGACCATGGTCATGGCTTCGGCCTGGGTCGGGTTGACCTTGCCCGGCATGATCGACGAGCCGGGCTCGTTTTCCGGCAGGGCGATTTCCCCGAAACCGCAGCGCGGGCCCGAGCCCAACAATCTAATGTCATTGGCGATCTTATTGAAGGACACGGCCAGGGTATTGAGGCTGCCCGAGAGTTCGACGAGCGCGTCATGGGCGGCCAGCGCCTCGAACTTGTTCGGCGCACTGACGAAGGGCAGGCCGGTTTCCTTCGCCACTTCCTCGGCGAACCGATCGGCAAAACCGACCGCCGCATTCAAGCCGGTACCGACCGCCGTCCCGCCTTGGGCCAGTTCGAACACGGCGGCGAGGCTTGCCTTGACCCGCGTGATGCCATAGGCGACCTGTTGGGCATAACCGGAAAATTCCTGACCCAAGGTGACCGGGGTTGCATCCTGCAAATGGGTCCGACCGATCTTGATCACATCCTTGAAAGCATCGGCCTTATCGGCCAACGCCTTATGGAGATGGGTCAAGGCCGGCAAGAGGCGGCGGCTCACCTGTTCCGCCGCCGCGATATGCATTGCCGTCGGGAAACTATCGTTGGAGGATTGGCCGTAATTCACATGATCGTTCGGATGCACCGGCTTTTTCGACCCGATTTCGCCACCCAACAATTCAATCGCCCGATTGGAAATCACTTCGTTGGCATTCATATTGGTCTGCGTACCGGACCCGGTTTGCCACACGACCAAGGGGAAATGGTCGATCAAGGTGCCGTCGATCACTTCATCGGCGGCCTTGGCGATCGCGTCGGTGACCTCTTTTGTCAATTTGCCCAGGGCATGATTGGCGAGCGCCGATGCCTTCTTCTGGATGCCCAACGCGCGCACCAACGCAACCGGCATACGTTCGCCGCCGATCTTGAAATTCTGCAAGGAACGTTGAGTTTGGGCCCCCCAATAGCGATCCGCCGGAACGGCGACCTCGCCCATTGTGTCACTTTCCAGACGGATCTTGGGTTCTGAACTCATCTTTAAAACTATCCTCATTTAAAGATCGGCATCTTAGATGCCCAAAAATGGATCGGCGACACGCGCGCGGGACAACCTGCCATGACAAGGGGCGGACGCGCAATTCATTGCCGGTCGAAACCGGCAATTTTCCGGGTCAATTGCCAACCGCATTGCGCAGCGGCCCCGTGATCATCTCTTTTCGGTTCTGCATCAGGGCCAACAGGGCGCTGCGTTGATCCGGCGAAAGACTGGCCGAGAATTTTACCAATAGACGCAGCGACTCGTGCGAAACCGCCTGACGCTTCGCAACGATCTCATCCACCAATTGGTCCAAACGGGCAAGATCGGGATCGGGTTTCAGCGCTTCTTGCCATAATTGATCGAAAAGCGGCCTGTTCGTCTGATTGAGACCGTTGAAGACCTGACGCAGGCCCGCCTTAAACTCGCGAAACGGCTTTGATTTTTCCGTATCCACCCCAAGGCGGTTGGCCATGAGGTCGAGTCTGCGGTCATGCCCGACGGGTGCGCCCGATGGGCCCGTCAGTTGCGAATAGACGAAACCGCCCACCACAAACACATTGAGGACCAAGGACAAGGCCAGCGCGATCTCGACGAAACGCAACCGCCGGGCGCCGGGCGCAGATGAATCGGGCTCAACCAACGTTTTCATCCATCAAAGCAGCCTCGTCAAAATCAAGCATTGCGTCATGCAACTCGTCATGATTGATCGCGCGCTCAACGCTGATACCGGCCGAAAAACCCGCAACCGACATGAAAACCAAGCTGGCCGCCATGACCGCCCGAACCGAGAGAGTCCGCCCTCTCAGCGGGCGCCAACCAAGGGACCGCCCTATCCTATCGCCCTGACCGGTCGATGGAAAGGCAATGATGGGGCCACCCGGGCGGTTCTGAGACAAATCGGATCGCGAACCGATCTCATAGGCCTGTTGCGCCATCGGCGTTACGCCATCGCGCGTTACGACGGGACGATGATCCGCACCGGATGGCGGAACCAGCGCCTGCAAGCGCCCGACAAGCGCGCGGGATAAAGGTGCCACCCCTGACCCGGCATCCGCCGCGTTGCCCGATACCTGAGATAGAGACGTCACGGGTTCGAATATGACGGGTTCGAACACGACGGGGATAAGATCGGGATTGCAGGCAAGTGCAGCCTCGACCGCCGCACAATCCGCCGCATCCAAGGTCCCATCGAGATAGGCCGCCAGCATCACGGCATCAGGCGGCTCTCGATGGCGGGTTGATCGGAGTGCCGCCTCCCATTGCTGGAACAGAACATCATCCGGCGATGTTTGGTACCCGTCGCTCATGGTTCAATCCTCCCCATAGCGATAAATACGGCAAAATTCAGGCCTGCATCCCTGCGCATCAGGGTGTTTCCTTAAAAAAAGCGCGCAGCTTCACCAGCGCCTTATGGTGCGTACTGCGGACGGTTTGCGGATCGATGCGCAAGGCGGCAGCGATCTCTGCAACGTCCATTTCCCGGTGATAAATCATGGATAAGATCAAATGTTGGCGCGGTGACAAAAGCCCATCCGGGATCCTGACAGTTTCATGGGTCGGCGGTGCCACAGTCAAACACCCTTCGGGTGTCTCGTCCAACGTCTGTGTCGGCACGCGCCGCCTACGCACCGCATCAAGGGCGGCACTGCGAGCGACGATCGTCAACCAGGTCGATAAAGATGCCCGAGCGGGATCATAGGTCCGCAGCAATCGGCAATCGTCTTTGCACAGGCGCAGGAAAACATCCTGAACCAAATCGTCGTGGTCGGGCACTGTCACGGAAAAGCGTCTGATCGTGGCTGAGATCACGCCGACATAGCGGGTGACGAACGCATCCCATGCGGCCTTGTCACCATCGACCAAGGCCGAAAGATCTTCCGGCGGCGGCCCCATCAAAGCCATCGCCGACGGATGCACCCGGGACCGCACGCCACGCTGCCGTCCACATAGAACAGGCCGCAACGTGACAAGGACACTCTCATGTCGGCCCCAACCGCACCGGCCCCTCCGGTTTTATTTTTTGCGGAAACTGTCGAGTTTCACAACCTCGGCCACTTTCTCCGATGGCGGGTTTTCGCCAGACCGGGTCTCACCATCGGTTTTCTGGGGATCGAGTTTCGCGACGGGTGCCGAGGGGACAACGCCCTCGGCCGGGGTGGCGGCAACCGGCTCCGCCTCGACGCGAAATTCAAGACCGAACTTGACCGACGGATCGGCAAATGCCGTAATCGCCCGGATCGGAATGGTGAGGCGTTGGGCCTGATTGTTGAAACTCAAGGTGACGCCGAATTTTTCCTGATCGACTTCAAGGCCCCAAAACTGATGTTCGAGAACGATCGTCATTTCCCCAGGATATTGGGCGCGCAGGAAATCGGGGATATCAACACCCGGAAAATCGGTGCGGAACGTGATGAAAAAATGGTGCGCCCCCGGCAACCCGCGTTCGACCGAAGCCGCGAGTGCGTCGCGCACAACACCGCGCAGGGCCGCTTCCACCATGATATCATACCGCAACGTGTCTTTCGCCATGGGCGCTGATCTGTCTTTCGGCCCGCCCGCATCTTGGGTACATCCCTCCCGGCATGGGGTAGGCGGCACCGGATCGAACGGGGCTTGCGGTGGCGCTGGCACCAACGCTGTTGAGAAATGACGGGTGCGACCGGGTTTGGTCGAACCCACCGGCAAGTGATGAGCCAATCGCGGGCAATTGGCAAGATGCAAAAGTGGGGGGCTTCTGTTGCCCGGTGCCCCCCGAACCGCGCTTGCCTAATTAGGCAGCGAGTGCAACTTTGTTGTCGTTGGCACTTAGGATTTGACCCGATAACGGCGGTATCATGCCGAGTGAAAGTCGCCCCTTTACCACGCACGTCGAAGCTGATTCGCCCCCTCAACACCCTTTTGCCCGGTCTGTCGGCGGGAAAAATCCCGCACCGACGCAAAGCCCGACATCATGGGTCGATTTGGTGGAGGCGCCGGGTACCGCCCCCGGGTCCGTAACGCTTATTCTAAACGCCGTTTATCACCATAGTCTGTCGCCAGACCCCCTCAATATAGGGTGGTGATCGCCCCTATGCAAGATAATGCGTCACAAGGGGGGATATGGTTTTTTTCAAGGGATTCATGCACATTTTTTGTGCGACCGCTTGACCAAGCCCCCTCAAAAATGGGTAGATCGACCCATCATTGGCATGACCGTCGCCCCCGCGCGATCCCGATCCCCAGGGAATAGTCGAAAAATCATGATC
>DAISJD010000173.1:0-5463 GCA_036821645.1 Aliidongia sp. | reverse complement strand
GGTGGGGAGCGGGGTCGGATGCCCCTGCCTTCTCTGCGGCCGGTGTTGATGCCACCGGCCGCCCAATAGGCCCCTCAACTGGCTTTCCAAACGGCCCTTGAAGTGACCCCCCAAACGGCTCTTCCGAAGGGGGCGATACGGCCGTGTCAACCGGCGCGTGCTGCGTACCCTGATGGGGGTGTCCAGCGTCGACCGACCGATGTCCAAGGATTGGATCTTGCGCCGCAACCGCGTCCACCGTCACGCGATAGCGGGTGCCGATAGGGATGGGGGCGTGCCCTGGGCGGGCCTCCGCCGGGCGGATCAAGGTCGCGATGAGCGGCGTTGCGGCGCCGGGCGACGGCGTTCTCGGGATCGGACTGGCATCGTCAGCGATGAGCAGCCTATCGTCACCGCGCAGGGCGAGGAGGGCGGCGGCGTCAAGGCTGCTGAGTAGAGGGGCCGTCGGGGGGCGATTGATGAAGCCGCCATCGCCACCCGGCACGATCTTGCGTCCAGGATCCGGGACGGGAAGGCGTGCTGTCTCATCGATCAGGGGGTCGTGCAATGGGATATCGACAGGCCCCGGCGGTACGGCGCGTCCGGTCACCAACCTGCCATCGACGGCCAGCAGCAGAACCTGTGGCGTCGCATCGTTGGTCACGACCCGCAGGGTGACGGTACTGCCCACGGTAAGGGGGATTTCCGGCGGGTGGTGTAGGGTCAGCGCAAGACCGCCCGGTGTTTCGAGGGTGATGGTCCCATCGGATTGCTGTTGGGTGACGCGCCCCGTGATGACATTGCCGGGTCCGCTTGCCCCATGCTGAAGGGCATCAACAAGCGAGATGGGGGTTCCGTCAGCCCGATTGACGGCAATGATCTGAACCACCGGATGATCGCCCGATGGGGCGGGCACCGTTTGATTGGGCAGAAGCGGCGGTGTGAAGGTAATGCCGACCATGCCGCCTTATGCCCTTTTGATCAATGTTACGGGTTGAGGATCAGTTTCTGGGCGACCGCTTGAATGTCCATTGCCGCCTCGCTGTTGGGATAGCGCGTTAAAAGCGAGGTTTGTTTGCGAATACTCTCGCGCACATGGGGATCGCGCCGAATGATGCCGCCCAATTCGGGTTCGAACTTCAAAAATTCACGGCACGCCTTTTGGAGAATCGCAAATGTTTTTTCCCCTTCGCGCGTCGAGGAGGCCATGTTGACGACAATCCGCAGATCGCTGCCCGGCCGTTCCATCGTGGTGACTTTGATGAAGGCATAGGCATCGGTGATCGCCGTCGGTTCATCGGTTGTCACCACGAAGCAGGTCCGCGCCTGACTGGTGAAGGCCCTGACCGTGCGTTCGATTCCGGCCCCCATATCCATGATCACATAATCATACTGGGTCGCCAGAATTTGAAGATCGCTGCGCAGGGCTGCCAGTTTCGAGGGGGCGATTTGGGCCAGAGATCCCGTACCTGAACGACCGGCGATCACACTGAAACCGCCGGCTTCGTAAGGGGTTGCCGTATCGGCGAGCGTGGTTTGCCCGGCAAGGAACGTCGCAAGATCCCGTTTCGGCGTGATGCCCAGTTGGACATCGACATTGGCAAGGCCGAGATCGCCATCGAAGAGGAGGGCTTGGCGACCGGCCAAGGAAAGAGCATGGGAGAGCGTAATGGAAAACCAAGTTTTACCAACCCCGCCCTTGCCCGATGCAACGGCGAGAAGGTTCGACCGCGCCGGGGGTGCCGCAGGTGCTGCTTGATGAAGATCGAGTGGAACGATCATGAGCGCAGGCCCCTTGTGACCGGTTTTTGAGTAGCGATATGAGCAGGTTCAGGCATAAGCATTCGCGCCAAAATCATGGGGTCGAGAGAACTAAGCCCGTCCGCCACTGTGGGTGTCATACTACAATCGCTAAACGCAAGGCCAGCAGCTTCGGCGGCGGCCAACATTCCCCCGAACCGGCGGACCATGTCGAGGCGCGTCACCATCAACCGACCGATGCCTAAGGCGGAAAAAGCCTGAGCCTGTTCCATCGCATCGACGACATCGCCCCCGCCAGCCATGACGAGAACCGGTTCCGACGGAACCGACCGTAGCAAACTGGTCAGTTCTGCGACATCGCGGGGCGAATAGGGGTTGATACCTTGCGTATCGATCAGAACATATTCATCCGGTGCGGCACTATCAACAAGACGAGCCAATTGTCTATCCGTTTCTGCGGTATGGAGCGGTAATCGCATCACTTTGGCGAATGCATCCAATTGTTCAATACCACCGGCCCGAACGGTATCGGTGGTGATGAGACGAACCTTGCGCTTTGCAAAAACCAATCGTGCCGCCAACTTGGCGATTCCGACCGTCTTGCCAGCCCCCGGTGGGCCAACGAGGGCAAGCGGTTGATTAGGGCGACGATCAATCAACGGCGAAAAACTATAAAGCTGCGCCAGGGCACCGGCAAGGGCCGAGAGTGGGTCGTCGGCCCCGATGACGAAGGCGGCATCGATGATTTTTTCCAGTAGCCGATTGGGCAAGCCATGAATCAACAAGGCTTCGTGCACGGCATCGATCGGATCGTCGGCTGCGGTGAGTTGCGCCATCGGGTCCGCAGTGACCGCCCCCACCCCAGGATATTCGGGTTCGGCTTCTTCGAGGGCTGCAATGATTTTAACCTGACCATCGGCCGTTTCAGTCGACACGATAATCGCATCATCACCCAATTCGATGCGCAAAAGCTCCATCGCCTGGGTCATGGTTGGGGCGGTAATCGTTCTAAGGCGCACGGCACGCCTCCGTGAGGCGATGACGGGCGGGGCTCTTGTGCCGTCTCATCAGATTTGCCCCAAGGTTTTGATCCGCGCCTTCGGCGAGACTTCGTTTTGCGACATGATCACGGTGCTGGGGCGGAATCGCTCGATGATCGAACGCACATAGGGTCTGAGCGATGGGCTGGTCAAGAGGACCGGGGTTTCCCCGACCATGGCGAAACGATCGAAGGCCTGACGCACGGCCATGATGAATTCTTGGAGTTTGGTCGGTGCCATCGACAATTGGCGATCGTCGCCCTGAATGACGATCGATTCGGAAAATGCCTGTTCCCATTGCGGCGATAGGGTCACGAGCGGGATATAGCCGCCATCGCCCATATTCGCATCGCTGATCTGGCGGGCGAGGCGGGCACGGACATGCTCGGTAATGTTGGTGATGTTGCGCGTATAGCCGCACGCCTCGGCGACACCTTCTAAAATGGCAGGCAAATCGCGAATCGACACGCGTTCTTGAAGCAGATTCTGAAGCACCCGCTGAAGGCCGCCGGTCGAAATCAGCGTCGGGATCAGTTCGGCGACCAGTTTTTGATGGTCCTTGTCGAGTTCGGTCAGCAGCTTCTGCGTTTCGGTATAAGACAGAAGTTCGGACATATTGTCTTTGATCAGTTCTGTCAGATGCGTCGTGATCACCGTCTGCGGATCGACCACAGTCAGACCTTGGAAGGTTGCCTCCTCGCGCAGATGATCGGCCACCCACATGGCCGGTAAGCCAAAGGTGGGTTCGATCGTGTTTTCGCCGGGCAGGTCGATCTGTTCGCCGCGCGGATCCATCACCAAGAGCATGGCGGGGCGCAGCTCGCCGCGTCCGGCTTCGATTTCCTTGACCCGGATCACATAGGTGTTGGACGGGAGCTGTAGATTATCCTGAATCCGCACGGAGGGCATGATGAAGCCCATATCCGAGGCGAGTTGACGGCGCAGAGCCTTGATCTGATCCGTAAGGCGCGTGCCGCGTTCGTCGTTAATGAGCGGCAACAGGCCATAACCAAGTTCAAGCCGGACGAGATCGATCTGCAGGGCGGAAACGATCGGTTCTTCTTTGACGGCGGGCGGCGGCGCACTGGCGACGGCGGCGGCCTCGTCCTTGATTTTCTGGGCTGCCTGCATCTGCGGCGTTTTCCAGGCCCCGTAACCTGCAACCCCGGCAAAGAAGATGAACGGCAAAGGCGGCACGCCGGGCAATAACGCAAGCGCCCCGGTCAAAACCGCGACCATGCCGAGGGCGGCCGGATGGCGCAGAAACTGCGTGGCGATGGTCCTATCAAGGGAATCTTGGATATTGCCCTTGGAAACCATGATGCCCGATGCGGTCGAAATGATCAGGGCCGGAATCTGAGAGACGACGCCGTCGCCGACCGTCAGAATCGTATAGGTTTCAAGGGCCTTGCCGACCGGCATACCCCGTTGGGCCACACCGATGATGAATCCGGCCACGATATTGATGCCGGTGATGACGAGGCCGGCGACGGCATCGCCGCGCACGAATTTCGAGGCACCGTCCATGGCGCCGAAGAAATTGCTTTCGCCGTCGAGATCCTTGCGTCGTTTTTTAGCCTCGGCTTCGTCGATGAGGCCCGAGCCGAGATCGGCATCGATAGCCAATTGCTTGCCGGGCATGGCATCGAGCGTGAAACGGGCCGTCACTTCGGCGATACGACCGGAACCTTTGGTGATCACGACGAAATTAACCGTCAGCAGAATGATGAAGATGATCACCCCGATGACGTAATTGCCGCCCATGATGAAATAGGCGAAGGATTCAATCACCCCACCGGCCGCATGGGTGCCCTCGTGACCATGACCCAGAATGAGGCGGGTCGAGGCCATATTAAGGGCGAGGCGGATCATCGTTGTCACCAGCAACACAATGGGAAAGCTGGTAAAATCCAACGGACGCTCGATGAAGAGTACGAGCATCAGGATCATGAACGATGCCGACAAGGACATAGCCAGGGCGAAATCGAGGATAACGGCGGGCAGGGGCAAAATCAGGCCGACGAGTACGGCCGTTACCCCAAGCGCCAAGAGCACGGGGCCCGTCAGGGCGGCACCCAGAATTTCATTGGCCCAGGGTGGCAGGTTTCCTGTGAAGCCCGCACCCCCTCCGCCTGCCGATGTCGTATTGGCTTCTGCCATAAAACCCTTCTATCTCGCCTGCGCTCTTTATCGCGTGCCGAATGAGACGACGGGAGCTACCCTGGCAATTGTGGGGGCAATAAGCTTAAGATTCGGTCAATACGGGAATTTCTTTGTGCGGTAGCAAAGGCATCCGCCCCAGATGGATGCCGTTTCAGCGCCAGATGTTGGTGCGGCAATCGGATGAGGCCGGGCTTACGGGCGGACGATTGTCCGCCTGAACGCACCCCCCGATCGATGTGGGGCAGTGGGCACACCGAACTAAGGGCGGGCAGGTTCTGATTCGCCAGGGAACGGAATGGCGATGCCTTCTTGTTTATATTGTTGCAGCTTGTTGCGCAGGGTGCGGATCGAAATCCCAAGAATGCCGGCGGCATGGGTCCGGTTGCCGATGCAATGATTGAGGGTTTCGATGATCAGATCCCGTTCGACATCGGCGACGGTGCGTCCGACCAAGGTTCCAACCTTACCGACACCCTCGCTGGTCACGACGCTGCCCGGATTGGCGGCGGTGGGTTGGGGG
>DAISJD010000172.1:0-5503 GCA_036821645.1 Aliidongia sp. | reverse complement strand
TGGGGTGGGGTGGGTGATGGCGTGGCTGGTTATCTCCCTCCCCCCCGGCAGCGTCAAGCCATGTCCTGCGCCAAATAGCAGTTGGCCCAGGCGAGATCGTCCGGGGTATTGATATTGAAAAACGGATCGACGGCCCCCGTCTCGAACGGGATGACCCGGTGTGGATGGCGTTGAACCCAATCCTGGACTCGGGCTAAGCCCCCCTGGATCATCGCCTGTTCGAGATCGTCGCCATAGCAGGTCGGAAATAAACCGACGGTCGGATGGCGACGGCCCCCACTCATCGCGATGAGGATTTCATCCGCCGACGCCGCATGGGCCATCCTGAACCGGGCCACCAGATCCGGTGCGAGGAACGGCGTGTCGGTCGGCACGGTGATGACGCAGTCATGCGACGCAAGCATGCGCTCAACCCAGCGGATCCCCGTCAAGATCCCCGCCAACGGCCCACGCCCCCCCGGCAACGTGTCGGACAGAAGCGGCCGTGCGAACCCGGAAAATCGGGACGGATCGCCCCCCGCATTGATCGCAATACACTGCGACTGCGGGGCAAGCCTCTCCAACAAATGCGATAGAATCGGACGATCGCCAAGGCGATAAAGCCCCTTGTCACCGCCGCCCATGCGACGCGACGCCCCACCGGCCAACACTAAAATTGGTTGATCCAAGATCCGATCGTCGTCAACCGCACCCATCCTTGCCCCCATCATTGCCCTTGAAACGCCCCATTGCGACCCTGCCCCTGCCATGATCGACAGCGATTCTCCCCCCTGTGTGATGGCGCGATGATCAGCATGCGTTGACCCCCCATGATGATCATCGCGATAATCGTCGCCAAAGCTTCTTTTTTGGCGTGCGTATTGCATCAAATCTTGTCGTCATAAGGGGGCGATCCCCTGCGACGATGCTGTGATGTGTTTTATCTCTCCTGAAGACGATGACCACTTTGACCTGGGAAAAAACTATTCGTTTCAATGAAACGATGCGTTTTCCCAGGTTTTTTTTCCTAAAAAAAGAACTTCCTACTGCATTTGGACCGCCTAGACCCAACGAACACTTAAAATTAACCCTAATTCTTTCTTAATATACACAAAATAACGTATTTCAGGGGGAGGTCGGCAATTTTTGCTGATAGATAAAATTTGATGCAATTTTTGCCCACTGACCGGCATTTTTTGCCGATTCATTCTTGCATTTTATAAAACCCGGTGTAGGCTTAACTCAATCAAGCAGAACTGTCACGGCGCTAAAGCACCAACAGAAATTTGCTTGGGTTCCGGCTTATGAAACGGGCCGGTCGTCATAAAACGACGTTTGCATCCTTAAAGGAGCCTCACATGTCTGGTATTACCCTTACCGCTGCACAGCGGTCGACCCTGCTCACCCTGTCGAACGTTAGCGATCTGTTCAGTCAGACGCAGAACCGTTTGAATTCCGGTAAAAAAGTCAACTCCGTCACCGACGACGCCGTTGCCTTCTTCCGGTCCGCCGCTTTGACCGATCGGTCCAGCGACATTCTCAATCGCAAAAAAGATACTGAACAGTCAATCTCGTCTGTGACGTCCGCCTTACAGGGCGCAAGCGCCGTCGACGGTTTGTTGAAGCAGCTCAAAGGTGTTCTCAACAACGCCCAAGGCAGCTTGACCAACCAGCGGGTTGCGGCAACACAACAGTTCAAAGACATTGCCAAGCAATTGGCCCAGGTCGTCAAGGATACGTCGTTTCAGGGCCTGAACATCCTGACCTCGTCTTCTTCCACCCTGACCACCCAATTCTCTGAACGCACGGCCGCCACCTTCACGATCAGCGGCTTTAACTTGACGGCGACCACATCCGGTTCGTCGCGGACCTTGTTCACCCAATCGACTGCCGTGTTCAAGTCCGACGGGTCGCTGACATTCAGCGCGCTTGTCAATGACGGAACCGCGACCAATGCGGTAACCGGCTTCTCGCAACTCGACACGCAAAACGGCACGACCACGATCAAGGCTACGATCGCCCAGGCGATTTTTGCCCAAACCTCGAAGGCCATCGATGCCGCGATCAGTCAGTTGCGCGGTATTTCCTCGGCCCTTGGTACCAACGTCGCCATTCTGAAGTCTCGGTCCAGTTTCAGTTCGAACTACTCGAACGTGCTGCAAACCGCGAGCGACAAGTTGACGCTGGCCGATCTCAATACCGAAGCGGCTAATTCCCAGGCCCTTCAGTTGCGCCAACAATTGGGTGTTTCCTCGCTATCGACCGCCGGCTCGCAGAACCAATCCATTCTGTCCCTGCTCCGGTAATCGCCGGATACAATCGATCGCAACGGATGGCCCCGGATTTTCCGGGGCCATTTCTTTTTGTCCTTTCGGCAGTACATCTCCATAAAAACGCTTCACCATGATCTGCAGCAGCCGCGCCGACTTCAAAATCTGCCCCGTTAATAGTGCGGCGACCGGATCCCAGTATTCGTCGATTCCCTCCTGCCTGCGGCCATCTTGATGATTTTTTGCCGGAATGACTGGTTCCAAACGATCTCTTCGGTCGTTTGACCAAACGGACCGCGATCGCTGCGGCCTGCAAAAACCGCCCTCATCACACTTGTGAGATTTCTTGGTTATCAAAGCTTTAAGTGAAAAAAGCCCCGGTACACAGGGCGACCACTGTCGGCCTTGCGACAACAGCTTTCAATTTATCTCGAATGCTCGGCAAATTTTGCCGCCTTACTGGGCAAATTTTGCCTGTTGCGCTTGAAAATGACTGGCTGCGCGATAGAATGGCGTGGTTTCAGATTGTTTAACGACGGTCAAAGCACCGTTTCACGCAGTCTGGACATCATGGTGGCCCCTGAATCGGGTCGCCTGTCATAAAACGACGCCCTATCCTTAAAGGAGACTAACATGTCCGGTATTACCTTAACCGCTGCGCAGCGGTCGACCCTGCTCACCCTGTCTGGCGTCAGCGATCTTTTCAATCAAACGCAAAGCCGTTTGAATTCCGGCAAAAAAGTCAACTCCGTCACCGACGACGCCGTTGCCTTCTTCCGCTCTCAATCCCTCACCAACCGTTCCAGCGACATTCTGAACCGCAAAAACGATACGGACCAATCGGTTCAGGCTGTGAGTGCCGCCTTGCAGGGTACCAGTGCCGTTGACGGTTTGTTGAAGCAGCTCAAAGGTGTTCTCAGCACCGCACAAGGGGCTCAAACCAACCAACGGGTTGCAGCAACGCAGCAGTTCAAAGATATCGCCAAGCAATTGGCCCAGGTTGTCAAGGATACGTCCTTTCAGGGTCTGAACATCCTGACCTCGTCTTCTTCCACCCTGACCACCCAGTTCTCGGAACGTACCGCTGCAACCTTCACGATCAGCGGTTTTAACTTGACGGCGACCACATCCGGTTCGTCGCGGACCTTGTTCACCCAATCGACTGCCGTGTTCAAGTCCGACGGGTCGCTGACATTCAGCGCGCTTGTCAATGACGGAACCGCGACCAATGCGGTAACCGGCTTCTCGCAACTCGACACGCAAAACGGCACGACCACGATCAAGGCTACGATCGCCCAGGCGATTTTTGCCCAAACCTCGAAGGCCATCGATGCCGCGATCAGTCAGTTGCGCGGTGTTTCCTCGGCCCTTGGTACCAACGTCGCCATTCTGAAGTCTCGTTCGACCTTCAGCACCAATTATTCGAACGTCCTGCAAACGGCGAGCGATAAGTTGACGCTGGCCGATCTCAATACCGAAGCGGCAAATTCCCAAGCCCTGCAATTGCGCCAGCAACTCGGGATTTCTTCATTGTCGACGGCGGGCTCACAGAATCAATCGATCTTGTCCCTGCTGCGGTAATCAACACGATCCAATGATGCAGATCCCCAGTTCGGTCAGGGGAAAAAGGATACCGGAACTGCCCCAGGCAGTTCCGGTTTTTTCATGAATCTGACCGGCATGAAGGGCGCATGAAAATCGGTAGCACCCGGCGATTGGAACCGGTTTAGGCTTGGTTTTGATGATGCCCTTGGGACACGAACAGGGGCCTTGGCATCTTTTGGACCGGCTCGCACACCAAGCGCAGGCGCCAGGGTTGTTGATGGGGAATCGTAACGGCCGGGCGCGGCATCATTAAAAACTGCCCCGCATTGCCAAGCAGGCGGCCGATCGCGACGGATGTCGCCGTCAGGGCGGGATGGGCATGGCTTTCGGCCAGCCAATTAAGATGCGCCTTTAACAAAGCCCAATGATGATTTTGTGCCGATGCCAAGGTGTCGATCACTTGGCGCTCATCGCGGGTCATACCGGGTGAGCCCGGATGACCGAAATAAAGATGATGCCTGCCCGCGATTCGTAGCCAATTCAAGAACAGCCCATAAGGGATCATGCCCGGTCGATCGGGCCCGTCATCGTGTGACATGGATTGTGCCGCGCGGCACGATGACGAATCCTGCACGAGATAGCGCAAAATTTCGAGCAAGTTGGCTTCGACCTGTTGATGGGGATCGAGCGGCTGAAAATTTTTTACCGGGGACAGATGTATCATCGCGACCTCCTCCTGAACACAATCCGACTATATTGATAATGATTATCACTATCAATATTAATTTTGTCTCCCCGTCGTCATCCGATCACCATCGGACAAAGTCAGCCGTCAATGGTCACCTCATGCATAGTTAACTTTAAGTGTAACATAAAAATTAAAAATCATTATCGATACAAAATTAATAAATAATAATTAATTTATCTTTTACAATAAATAAAAACAAATGTTACATTCAAAGTTGCATTTTTTTTCATGGTTTTTTATTTAAAATCATATTTTAATCATAAATTTAATATTTTTTAATTGAAAATTTTCCGAATAAATTTTAAATAATTTTTAAAATGCGCTTAACTTATTATGCTTAAAAATGTAAGTTAGAATTATTTTATAATGATTAAAAATGAACATATTTTATTTCAACCAAAGATTAGTAAAATTACGCAGAATGCCGACCATTAGCTTGCAAACAATTCTCTTGTATTTGTAATTTTACCGCAATGAGCAATATTTTTCACAGAGCCGCATTTTCGTTTCATCGGTTATTGAAAATTAACATTAAAACGGTGCATTATGAGCGGGTCGGATTTAGGTTTTTGTAAAATCGTATAGCCGAGAATGGCATTGATAAACTAAGGCAAAGAGGGTCGCGAAATGGGAGAACGTCATGGTGTATGCCCTAATATCGGAAATTGCTCGATCGCAGACAGTCGTCAGCGGGTCGTCATGTCCGATGATGGGGCGTCTTCAAAATGTCCGGAATGCGCGCGTCCTTTAATTGCCCTCTCTGGCCCTTCCGGCACCGCGAAAGAGCAGAGCAAAGGCACCAGTAAAACGGGGCTCTATGCCGGGGTCGGCGTTGCCGCGATCGCCGTGATTGCCGTGCTCGGCTATGTCTTTACTCTGTCCGACGGCGGTGGACAAAAGGTGGCTTCAGGGCCGGTGCCGACGCCAGAGCAAAAAACCGCGACAGCCCCTGCTGCAACAC
>DAISJD010000171.1:0-5608 GCA_036821645.1 Aliidongia sp. | reverse complement strand
AAAAGATGGTTTTTTTTTTTACAGGAGGAGGCCGGCATACGACATCCTCTCTGTTCTCGTGGGCTCGGAGATGTGTAAAGGAGACAGGTATGGATGCGCAGCAACGGGCCGGGTTCCTGCCGCGGCACGGGGGTGGGGGTCGTCTCGGGCCGGGTCGGGATCAGCAGGTTTTCATACCCGCCCCAACTGGCCCCGATCCCGAACAGGGTAAGCCCGTCGAAAAAGGCGGCGAGTGCCGCCTCACTGACCGGGTGGAGCAGAAACCCGAACAGGCCGCTCGATCCGGTAAAGTCGCGTCGCCACAGCCCATGGCCCGGATCGTTCGGTAGGGCCGGATGCAGAACCCGCGCCACGGCCGGGCAGGTTTGCAGCCAGCGTGCGACCGTGAGCGCTGTTTGCCCACACCGTTCGACCCGCAAGGCCATGGAATGGAGGCCGCGCAGGGCGAGATAAAGCTCTTCCGGGCCGCAGCAATTGCCCATTGCCTTGGCCGCAGACCAGACTTTCTGGTGGAGGGCGGGGTCGCGGGACAGGATGACGCCCATCAGAATGTCGGAATGGCCGCCGACATATTTCGTGATCGCCTCGATCACGAGATCGACCCCGTGATCCAGTGGATTGAAATAAAGCGCGGTCGCCCAGGTATTGTCGAACAAGGTTGCGACCCCGGCGGCCTTGGCGGCAGCGACGATGGCCGGCGTATCCTGCATCTCGAAGGTCAAGGAACCGGGGGATTCCATCAGGATCAACCGGGTTTCGGGGCGGATGAGGGCGGCAATCCCGGCCCCGATACGGGGGTCGTAATAGGTCGTTTCAACCCCGAACCGCGCCAAGATCTGATTGCAGAAGCGCCGCCCCGGCTCATAGGCATTGTCGGCGATCAGAATGTGATCGCCCGTCCGGGTGAGCGCCATGAGCGGGATCGTGACCGCCGCCAACCCCGAACTGACTGCGACGCAGCTCGCCGCCTCGTAGGTTTCGGCCATCGCCGTTTCAAAGGCGTGACTGGTGGGGGTGCCGAGCACGCCGTAGCGATAACCCGGATAGCGGGGATTGGATGCCGCCCGCCAGGTCGCGAGATCCGGTTGCAGAATGGTCGAGGCGCGATAGATCGGCGGATTGACCGTGCCGTGATGGGATTGGGGATCGCGCCCCGACTGGACGAGGCGGGTTTCAGGGTGGTGTTTATCCGGGTCGCGGCGCATAGCGGGTCATTCCGTGGGTCGAAGGGGCGATCAGGCCGGTTGGGCGGCAGGGTCTTTGCGGGCCATCGTACCCGGTTTTTTGCCGCGTCCAATCCATAAAACCAGGAAACTGGCCCCAAGACAGAGAAAACCCGCAACGAAGAAGGCCGCGAAATAGGACCCGAACCCATCGCGCAAGGATCCGGCGAACAAGGTCGCACTGGCCGCCCCCACCTGATGCGCGCAGGCGATCCACCCGAACATCACCCCGACCCGTTCCTTGCCGAACGCCTCGGTCGCAAGACGCACCGTGGGCGGCACGGTCGCGATCCAGTCGAGCCCATAGAAGACGGCGAACAGCGACAACCCGTAAAAGGACAGGTCGAGCGCATAGGGCAGATAGAGCAGCGACAGACCCCGAAACCCGTAATAAAGCGCCAGAAGGACGCGGTTGTTGAACCGATCGCTGAGCCAACCGGACAGGGTCGTCCCGATGAAATCGAAGATGCCCATCGCGGCCAATAGATTGGCGGCGGCCACTTCCGGGATGCCGTGATCGAGACAGGCGGGGATGAGGTGGGTCCCGATCAACCCGTTGGTCGAGGCCCCGCAGATGAAGAAACTGCCCGATAGCAGCCAAAAATCCCGCGAGCCCATACCGTCGCGGAGTGCGCGCAGCGTGTTCAAAATCGGATTGCCGGTCCGGGCGATCGCGGGTTCGGGCCCGCCCGTCTCGCCATAGGGGGCAAGACCCAAATCGGCCGGGCGATCGCGCATCAGGATCAGCACCGGCACGATCATGGCAAGGGCCGCCCCCGCCACCGTGAGCGACACGGCGGTCCACCCGAACCGCGTTGCGAGCAGGGCCAAAATCGGCAGGAAAATCAATTGCCCGGTCGCCGTACTGGCGGTCATGACCCCCATGACGAGGCCGCGTCGCGCGGTAAACCACCGGGTGACGACGGTCGCCCCCAAGACCAGGGCGGCCATCCCCGACCCGGTGCCGACCGCCACCCCCCAGAGCAGGACCAAGTGCCAGGATTGGGTCATCAAGGGGGTGAGCCCCATGCCGAGGGCGACCAGCACCAGGGCCGCCATCATCGTGCGCTTCACCCCGGCCCATTCCATCAGTCCGGCGGCAAACGGCCCGACCAAACCGTAAAGCAGGATATTCAACGACACGGCCCCGGAAATCGTGGTGCGGCTCCACTGGAAACTCTGTTCCAGCGGCACCATCAACACGCCCGGCGTCGCCCGCACCCCCGCCGTCACCAACAAGGTGGCAAAGGTGACGAGGGCAACGATCCAGGCATAATGCACGGGGCGGGCGACGGGCGGCATCGGCATATCCTTGTGATATTTGTCAGGTATTATGATCCGTAACTGACCCTGTGAATGCCATAAAAATGGGGTTCATAAAATGCTGAATTTTCTTTTTTGATTACCGTTTGATCGCAAAATACATTACAAGTATTTGGCGATTTTATGATGCGCCTTGGTTTGTTTTTTTCGTTGGGCGAGGAGCTCTTTCATGTGTCCAATTCCTTGAAAGAGGTAAAATTTTCATAATATTTAAAGTTGATTCATTTAATTCTTCCAAAATACTTGCTGCTCTATACCAATTAATCATGTATCGATTTCTAGAGTATTTATTTTGAATAATTAGAAATTTTTTTAAATTATTGGAAGCAATATTTAAATTATCTGAACCAGTTATTTTATTGTTTTTTGTTGAATCAATAATTTTTTGCCGTGCTTCCTGAAATATATTATCAATTTTGGTATCGATTTGAATATTCATGTGGTGTTCTGTTAAATAGATTTGCATGTAATTTGTTATTTTAGCTAATTCAGGATAAGATTTTTCAGGAAGAAAATCCAGATGATCCCATAAATCATCGAGCTGATTTGGTATTGTGAGATGAAGTTTTTCGTAATGAATTATACTAATTTGTTTATTTTGAAAGTTATTGCTATAATTTTGTAAATCACATAGCCTTACATGAGTTTGTTGTCTTATCATCTCAAAAGTTAAGGAAGCTTTTGCCAATAAATTTCTCCTTAATTTTTCATTATCAGCTTCGTTCTTTTTTCTAACTTCATCTGCCATTGCTGTATTAGCATGATAAGCAAATAAACTTGCGGCGAGTACACTTAGTCCACCCAAGAATGTCTGAAATTGAGCGATTGTACTGCGCCAATTAATAGATAAAATAGTTGAGTCAAAAATTGCCAAGCCAATAAAAATAATAATCATTACTGTTAGGATTACGGCAAAAATTAACGATAAAATACGCAAATTGGTCATCATTGACATATCCTAAACATAGTTAAAGATCGAGAGTGATTTTTAGCTATAAGTGATTGCGTTATTGGAAAATAAAATACTTTATAAAAAGTCTCCTAATTCTATTATCAATATAAAAATCTGAGAATATTAAAATTTGCGGTTCAGTTCTGCATGGTCTGCATCGCCAAGCCGGGGCCGGGATCGCGGCGGTTGGGCCGAGCCGCCATCGACAGGGCGGTTGCAGAAAAGGCGGTCGTCCCGCTTGAATTAAAAGAATTTATCAAACATCCTGCGTTATGAGGGATATTTGGTGCGGTTTTGGGCCGTATGGATGCGCTGAGGGGCGGGGCGATGGCGGATCGGGGTGTTGCGGCGCGGCAATGGTGCAATCGTCTGTTCGATCATGGGCTGCCGACGAATAAGATCAGTCGCTATGTGAATGCGGTCTTGGCCGTCTTGATCATGGTCAATGTCGGCTGCGTCATTTTGGAATCCGTCGAATCCCTGCGCGACAGTCACGGCCTGTTTTTTTGGTGGGTCGAACAGATCGCCACGGTGATTTTCGCTGCCGAATATGGGCTGCGGGTGTGGACGGCGGTCGATCGGGCGGGCGGACGGTTTGCCCATCCCGTGTTCGGGCGCTTGCGCTATATGGTGCGGTTTTTCTCAGTCATCGACCTGATTGCCATCCTGCCCGCGATGTTGGGCATGTTCGGGGCCGACGATCTGCGGGTCTTGCGCTTGTTGCGGCTGTTGCGGATGTTGAAACTGACGCGGCATTCGACGGCGTTCAGCCTGCTCTGGGCGGTGTTTCGCGAAGAGGCCAATACCATCCTTGCGATTTTATTCGTCTTGGCCTTGAGCCTGTTGATGAGTGCCTCGCTCATGTACATGGTGGAAAACGAGGTGCAGCCCGCCGTGTTCAGTTCGATCCCGGCGGCGATGTGGTGGGCGATTACGACGCTGACCACGGTGGGTTATGGCGATATGGTGCCGATGACGGCGCTGGGTCGTGTTTTGGGCGGGCTCGTCTCGGTCGTCGGGATCGGGACCTTCGCGCTGTTTTCCGGCGTCTTGACCGCCAGTTTCATGAATCAGGTGCGCATCCGCCGGGAAAAATACCGCCAATTGGTCGAGGCCGGGGTGGCGACGGGGATGTTGACTCTGGGCGATCTCGCCATGATCGAGGCCATGGGCGAGGATCTCGGCATCGGCAAAAGCGACAGCGAGGACATCGCCGAGGAAACCCTGTTGGATCTTCCCCATGGCCATGGGCATTGCCCGAATTGCGGCTATCATCTGGGCACACCGCCCCTCGACGAATGAGGGCCGTTAGGCAAAACCCGACAGACGTAAGCCCATGCCAAGTCCGGCAGAGAGGGCCAAGGTCGCCATCATCCCGATCTTGAACCGAAACAGGGCAAGGATCGACACCGCCGACAACAGGGCCGCCGCCCCATTGAGACTGGCGAAGACCGGCAGGTCCGGCCCGATCCCAAGGCCGGGCAAGACGAGCGGATGCACATCCTTGAACAGGACATGCAGGCCGAACCAGAGGGCGAGATTCAAGATCACACCCACGATGGCGGCGGTAATGCCCGACAGGGCCGCCCCGATCATCCGGTTGCCGCGCACGGCCTCGATCGAAGGGCCACCCAGGAAAACCCAGAGAAAACAAGGCGCAAACGTGACCCAGAGGCACAACAGCGCCCCAAGCGATCCCGCCATGATCGGGTCGAGCGATCCCGGCATTCTATAGGCCGCCAAGAACCCGACATGTTGCAGCACCAGAATCAACGGCCCCGGCGTGGTTTCGGCAAGGCCGAGCCCATCGATCATTTCCGCAGGGCTAAGCCAATGAAAGGTTTCGACGCTGGCCTGTCCGACATAGGCGAGCACGGCATAGGCCCCGCCGAAGGTGACGACGGCCATGGCGCTGAAAAACCGACCGATCGCACTCCAGATACTGTCGCCGCCGGTGGCCAGTGTCAGGATCAGGACCGGGGCAAGCCAGATCGGCAACCATACCGCCGCAACCCCCGCCGCTCGCCGCCACGAGGGACGGGTATGGTCGAGAAGCCCAGCGGCATCCAGGCGATCGATGACGGTTGCCCACTCCCCAACCCCACCATCT
>DAISJD010000170.1:0-5629 GCA_036821645.1 Aliidongia sp. | reverse complement strand
GCCCCGATGTCCGCCCCCGAACCCACGATGGCTCCGTCATCGACACTGCCGCCCCCGTTGGATCATGTCGTGCTGAATGCGGTAAATGGCGGCGATGCAGCCGTGCTCGCCGTCGCCGCCGAAGCAAACCCGGCATATGCAGCACAACTGGTCTATCTCGCCGCCTTGAAAAGACCCGATTTGGCGGGGGAGTTTGCCGCAAAAACCGCAGCGCGTGTGCCAAAGCGTGCCGTCGATATCGCCGTCGCCGCCAGCCGGGCCGACCATGCCCAGGCCCCGACCATCGTTTATCGGGTCGGCCTTGCAGTCCGTGGGGCGGCCGAACCGGCAGCGATGGCGATCTTGCCGCTTTTGTCGGTCGAAGAACAGGCGACCATCGGTGCCACGTTGCGGCTTGCGGCCCGTTCCGCCCGTCCGCCGACCCTTGATGAGGCGGGGGTGGGTGCGCCGACCGTGCCGCTTTTGCCACCCCATTGAGGGCCTGTCCGATCGGGACTTGAAAGAAGAGGCGGGTATGTTGCAGGATGGGTCTGTCGGCTGGGTATCGGAGGATGAACGCGGGGATGCGGGGGACTTCACATGGGGGGGCAGACGATCCGTGCCCAAACTGCGGCACGACGCGCACATTGACCTATTGTCCCGATTGCGGTCAGAACCGGCACGATCAAAGCCGGTCGGTGTTTGAATTTATCGCCGAATTCATCGCCCATCACCTGTTGATCGACGCCAAAACCGTGCGCACGGTCATGAACCTGTGTTTCAGACCCGGACGGCTGACCCGCGATTATATCGATGGCAAGCGGGCGCGCTATGTTTCGCCGCTGCGCGTATATTTTTTCAGCAGTCTTTCGTTTTTCCTGGTTCTTTGGCTATCCGGTTTGGTTTTGCTGCAAGCCCATCCGCACAAAGGGATCGATGGGAAAATCAATATCGGCCTCATCATCGACGATCAGGCCCGCGATTTGCCGGGTGTGACGTCGGACGATCCGCAACGGACCGTGAAGATGGAACCGGTTCAGGACGGGGGGGAGCCCTCGTTCGAGATTCTGGCCCGCCCACACCCGGCCCCGCCGATCGAGACCGATCTTGCTTCCAAAGTCGAACTCGAAGGAAAACCGAACGACGAACTCAGCGCGTTTGTGCGCAATGTTCTGAACGGCTATAACAAGGTCCTGGCCAATCCGCGCCTGATGAACGACGTCTTGGACACATGGCTGTCGCGCATGATGATCGGGTTCATCCCGGTTGCGGCGATTATTTTGGCCTTGTTCGGTTGGGGGCGGCGGCTTTATTTCGTCGATCACCTGACCTTTGCCATGCATATCCAAGCCTTTGCCTTTGTGTTGGCTATGGTGGCGGTCGGCGTGCGCACCTATGAATTTTCCCAGCACGGCAGTTTACTCGGCGACGATGCCTATCAAGGGGCCTTGCTTGGGTTGCTGGTGATTTTCATGCTTTACGTCTGGATTGCCTATCGCCGCGTCTATCGCAATGGCTGGATCTGGTCCGCGATCAAGCTGACGATCATGGGCACGATCTACGGCATGCTGCTCGTCATCGGTCTGGCCTCGACATTGGTCTACAGCCTGTCGATCGTGTGAGAAACGGGTACCCGATCGGGATCAGGATTGAGGGGCCGCCCCATTGCTTTCGAGCAGGATCTCGCCGGAGGCGAGGCTGAGATCCGCCGGAAATGTGACCCGCAGGATGAGGCCGCTTTGATCGGAGCGGTTGATTGCCACAACCTTACCGCCCAAGGCTTCGACGAAGCCGCGACAAATGGCAAGTCCGAGGCCGGTTCCGGCTCGTTGCCGATCGCCTGCCCGCACACGATAGAATTTGTCGAACACCCGTTCGAGATCGTCCGCCGGAATGCCCGGCCCTTCGTCCAGGACGTCGATCATGATCTTGTGGGCGTGACGATAGGCCCGTACCTGTACCAGGGTACGGGGCGGGGCATATTTTGCGGCATTGTCCAACAGATTGACCAAGACTTGTTCCAACAACACCCCGTCGAGTTTCAACAGCGGCAAATCCCGGCTCAGCGAAAGATCGACGGCGTGATCGCGCAAGACCCGACTGGTCCGATCGAGGGCGGTACCGATGACTTCGCCGAGATCGACATAATCGCGTCGGGGTTCGATGGCCCCGGATTCGAGCCGGGTCATGTCAAGCAGGTTACCGACGAACCGATTGAGCCGTTCGGCCTCTTCTTGGATGGTCGCCATCAACTCGTTCCGCGCCTCGCCGTCATAGGCGTCGCCGAAACTGCGCAGGGCCGTAATCGCCCCCATGATCGAGGATAAAGGTGTGCGCAGATCGTGGGAAATCGAGGTCAGCAGGGCTGAGCGCAGCCGTTCGGTTTCGGCCAGCAATTGGGCCTGATCGATATCTTCGGCGAGCTTGGTCCGTTCGATCGCGATCGCCGTTTGATCGGCGAGCGCGTCGAGCAGGCGTTGCTGGTCCGGCGTAAGCAAGAGACCAGGACGGTCGTGATCGATCCCCATGACCGCGACCGCACCCCGCCCGGTGCGCAGCGGCAGGAACAGGCGTTTGCCGCCGGGCAACGTATCGGACCCGCGACCGGCGGCATGATTGTGATCCCAACTCCACCGGGCGGCCGCCATGTCGGCGGCGTCGAGATCGTCTTCCGGGGGATAGCCCGCCCCCACGAACAAGGCGCCCTGATGATCCGGCAGCAGCAGGACCACCCGGACCTTCAACATCAAGGCAACCTGATGCGCACTCGCCCACAGCACATCGTCAAGTGTCGCCGTCCCGGCAAGCTTGCGGGCGAAGGCATAGAGTTCTGCCGTGGTATTGGCGCGGGTACTGGCCGTCACCGCCTGTTCGCGGGCATCGGCGACCAGCTTCGAGACGATGATCGCAATGACGGCAAACGCGATCAAGGCCAGCACATTGGCCGGATCGGTGACGGTGAAGGTGTAAAGTGGGGGCAAAAAAAAGAAATTATAGGCAAGCACACTCAAAGCCGACGCAAACAGCGACGGCACAAGGCCCGATGTCACGGCACTGAACACGACGGCGGTGAGAAAGATGAGGGATAGATTCGGCAGTGAGACGACCCGGTCGATCGCCGATGCGACGCCCAAGGCCAGCAGAACCGAGACGGTGGCCTGCCAATAGGCCTCGATCGGATAGGATTTTGGGGCCGGGCGCGTGGCGACGGGTTCAGGGTCGGGGTCGAGCGCGTCGATCACCCCGCCCGCCATGACATGGATCGAGATATTGCCCGCCTGACGCACCAAATCATGCACGACGGAGCCGAACAGGATCTCAAGCCAGCGTGCGCGATAGGTCTTGCCGATGACGATTTGCGTGATGTTGTTGGCCTGGGCGTAGCGCACGATTTCATCGGCGATCATGCGCCCCGGCACGGTGACGACTTCGGCCCCGAGCCGTTCGGAAAGCCGCATCGCATCGGCGATCCGATCTTTTTCGGCAGAGGAGAGGCGCGAATGGCTCGGCCCTTCGACATAAAGCGCCGTCAAAGGACAGCGCAGCCGGTCGGCCACCCGCTTGGCATAACGCACGAGACCGGGGGTGTTGCGCGCTTCGCTCAGACAAACGAGAACCCGCTCGCCCGCAGGCCAAGGGCCGCTGATCGCGTGTTCGCGCATGTAGGACAGCATTTGACTGTCCACCCGTTCCGCCGTGCGGCGCAGGGCCAATTCGCGCAAAGCCGTGAGGTTGCCGGGCGAAAAATAATGTTTGAGCGCCCGTTCCGCCTGATCGCGGACATAGACCTTACCCTCCGACAGGCGCTGGATCAGGTCTTCGGGGGTGACGTCGATGACTTCGAGTTCGTCGGCCTTGTCGATCACCTGATCCGGGACGATTTCCCGCACCCGGATGCGGGTGATCTGGGCGACGATATCGTTCAGGGAATCGACATGTTGAATATTGACGGTGGTATAGACGTCGATCCCCGCCGCCAACAATTCTTCGACATCCATATAGCGTTTCGGGTGGCGCGATCCGGGTGCGTTGGTATGGGCCAATTCATCGACGAGGACCAATTTGGGCCGCCGGGCGAGGACGGCGTCGAGATCCATTTCGCTCAGGCTTCTGCCGCGATAGGCGATCGTGCGGCGCGGGATGATCGTGAGGCCGGCCAATTGATGATCGGTTTCGACCCGCCCATGGGTTTCCACCACGCCCACGACCACATCGATATTCTCCGCCCGGCGTTTTTGCGCCTGACGCAGCATTTCATAGGTTTTGCCGACGCCGGGGGCTGCCCCCAGAAAAATTTTCAGCCGACCGCGCCCCTCGCGTTCGGCGGCGGCGAGCAGCGCGTCGGGGGATGGGCGTTGGTCGCGGTCGGCTTTATCGGTGCTGCCCATTGGACGATCCCATCCCCTGTCTCTGTGCGATATACCGCTATCGTCCGCGGGTTGCGATATGCGGATACCTTATTGGTCGAGATCGTCCTGGACTTGTTGCTGCTTCGGTTTCGGGCCGACTTTCACGGGCAATGTGACGAGATTATTGTCCCGTTCCAGGGTGATCTTCAACTCTTGACCGATGCGCGATACCCCGATGCGATTGACGAACTGGGTCCAGGTGGTGACCGGCAAGCCATCGACCGCAGTCACGATGTCGCCCGTGCGAAAGCCTGCGCGATCGGCCGGCGCCCCCGGCTGCAACGAGGAAATGACGGCCCCTTCGGTGCGTTTGGTGCGCAGGCCCTGGGCCAATTCCGCCGTCATATCCTGTCCGCCGACCCCGATCCAGCCCCGATCGATCTTGCCGTATTTGATCAATTGATCCATGACCGTGCGGGCCATATTGGCCGGCACCGCAAAGCCGACGCCGACATTGCCGCCGGACGGGGCCAAAATCGCCGTATTGATCCCGATGAGCCGCCCGCGCAGATCGACGAGCGCCCCGCCGGAATTGCCCGGATTGATCGGCGCGTCGGTCTGGAGAAAATCTTCGAGCCCCTCGATCCCGAGCCCGGAACGCCCGATGGCGCTGACGATGCCCGAGGTCACGGTTTGGCCGAGCCCGAACGGGTTGCCGATGGCCAGCACGAAATCGCCAACCTCGCTCTTGTCGCTATCGGCCATCGGGACATCGGTCAGTCCCTCGGCCGGAATCTGCAAGACCGCGATATCGGTCGGGGCGTCGCGCCCGATCAGTTTTGCCTTGAATTTGCGTTTATCGCGCAACGTAACCTCGATCACGTCGGCATTCTTGATGACGTGATTGTTGGTCAGGATATAGCCGTTTTTGGCATCGACGATGACGCCGGACCCGCTCGCCTGGGTTTCCCGTTCGACCGGGCCGTTCGGGATATTGAAGAACCGCCGAAAGAACGGATCGGCGAGCAAGGGATTATTCACCCGCACGCGGCTGCGCACGGCGATGTTCACCACACCCGGCGTGACTTGGCGCAGGATCGGGGCCACCGTCGGGGCCTGACCTTCCGGGGCGACCGGCAATCCCGCCAAGGCGGCGGGGGCAAGGGAGGTGGCTGCAACCGCAGCCAGAAGGGCGAAAGAGAGGGCGCGTTTCATGAGGTTGAATTCCCGGATTGATGGCGATGCAATCAGGTGGTGATCGAAGACAGAAGTGGGGAGCCGGGGCGGGGTCTGTCAAGGGG
>DAISJD010000169.1:0-5668 GCA_036821645.1 Aliidongia sp. | reverse complement strand
GGTGCAGGTGTGGGCGGTGCAGTCGATGGCAGGGTCGCTGCCGCCGTCTCCACCGGTTTTACGGTTTCGCCCGGGCTTTCGGCGATCAGGACCGGGGGATCGATCGTGGGCGGGTCCATCAGATGGGCTGGGACCGCATCCACGATCTGCCGGGCACTGCCGTGACCGGAATTAACGTAATAATAAGTACCGTAACTCAAGGTGACGAGGATCAGGGCGACCAAGGCAAACCCGGTACCGGGTACGCTGCGCTCGGTGAGCGGCATGGGGAATGTCAGTTCGGGTTTGGTATCGAGCCCGGCCTGTTCGATTTTGAACCGGCGCACCGCATCGAGGCCGTCCAATCCCAGATAATCGGCATAGGCCCGTAAAAACCCCATGGCATAGGCAAGACCCGGCAAACCGTTTAAGGAATTGCGTTCCAAGGCGGCGAGATAGTCGGGTTTAATGCGTAAGGCCGCCCCGATATCGGCAAGTTCCCAGCCCAGTTCCTGGCGGGTTTCCAGCAATTTCGCCCCAATCGAACTCTGGCGCAGCGGGATCGCCCGGGCCGGGTCGGCCTGTTCGGGGCCGCCCGGAATCGAGGCATGGTCAGTTTCTCGGTGTTTGCGGTTGAACATCGCCATCTGCTGAAATCCACCGAATCCTAAAACGCGAAACCCGTGATCGTGTTGCCGAACCCGCAAACGGGGACACCCATCCAGGCTCGGATCCTGCATCGCCGCACTGCGGCAGTTAGGAAAGTTTTACCAGTTTCGGGCCGTCCCGCACAGCATCAAATCGTAAAAAAAATCAATATTGATATGAAAGATGACCAATCTAAGGGGAAATAGGGGTGTGTTAGAGAAAAATAACAACTTTTAGGATAGGATTACATCGTGATCGCGGGCAAAGCAGCGCAGCTTTTCCCGCAGGCTGTGATCGGGTTGGTCAAGTTGTTTGACAAGATAAGGGTTCAACATGCTGAGATCCAGGCTGCGGATCATGGCCTTGACCGGCAGGATGGCGGAGGGCGACATGCTGAGGCGGCGGAATCCAAGACCCAGTAAGGCCATCGCTTCGAGTGGACGGCCCGCCATCTCGCCGCAGATCGACAAGGGGATGCCGTGGGCCGCGCACGTCGTGGCAATCAGGCGGAAACAAGCCAAGGCCGAGGGCGACAGCAGGTCGTAGCGATCGGAGAGCCGGGCATTGCCACGATCGATGGCGAAGAGAAACTGCATCAGATCGTTGGTGCCGACCGAGATGAAATCGACGGCCCGGCAGACTTGGGGCAATTGCCAAATCAAGGCCGGGACTTCGAGCATGATCCCAACCGATAGGCGTGCGGGTTGCGGAATCCCGCGCGTCATTGCCCGGCGCAACTCACGGGCGAGGATCGCCTTCGCCGCTTGGAGTTCGGCCAATTCCGCCACCATCGGGAACATCAAGGACAAGGGCCGTCCGTCGGCCGCGATGATCATCGCGCGCAATTGGTGGCGCAACATTGCCGGTCGATCGAGGGCGATACGGATCGCACGCCAACCCATGGCGGGGTTTTCTTCTTTTGTTTCAGGTAGATAGGGTAAAACCTTGTCGCCGCCGATATCGAGGGTGCGGAACATGACGGGCCGGTTGCCCGCCTGATCCAGGACCCGGCGATAGATCGAGGCCTGTTCGGAGACCGTCGGAAAGCTAGAGCGAACCATGAAGGCAAGCTCGGTCCGGTAAAGACCGATGCCGTCCGCACTGCTGTCGTTGAGGCTTGGCAGATCGAGCAGCAGACCGCTATTCAACAGCAGAGAGACGGCGACCCCGTCGCGGGTAACGGCGGGAAGATCTTTCAGGGCCTGATAATGGGCGCGCCGGGTGCGGCGCTGGTCCAGGGTGGTCTCGATCGATTGTAGGATATCTTCGCTGGGCCGGATCAGGATCTGGGCATTGTCGGCATCGACCACCACCTGATCGCCGGTTTCGATATTGCTCAAGGCCCCTTTGACGCGCCCCACGACCGGAATATCGAGGGCGCGGGCAATCACCGAGACATGGGCCGTGGGAGAGCCTTCTTCCAGCACGAGGGCCCGCAATCGGCGTCGATCGTAATCGAGCAATTCGGCCGGGCCAAGGGCCCGCGCGATCAGCACGACATCGTCCGGCAGGCTGGTAGTGGCGGATGTCGCCCCTTCGCCGGACAAGTGATGCTGGAGACGGTTGGCGAGATCTTCGAGATCGGTCAGGCGTTCGCGAATATAGGGGTCGGTGATTTGCCGCATGCGGGTACGGGTGTCGTCGCGCACCTTTTGGACCGCAGCCTCGGCGGTGAGGCCGCTGGTGATCGCCTCGCGAATCCGACCGAGCCAGCCGCGATCCTCGGCAAACATGCGATAGGTTGCGAGGATGTCGTGCGGTTCTTCATGGCCGTCCAACTCGCTCGTCGAGAGCAGGCGGTCGATCGCTTCGTGCATCTCGTCGACGGCCCGGTCGAGACGGCTATGTTCTTGGTCGGGATTGTCGGCGATGACCTGACGGATGACGATGCTCGGCTGATGCAACACGGCGGTGCCGAGCGCCAGCCCCGCATTGAGCCGCACCCCTTCGAGCCGATGCGGCAAGGTGGCGATGCCGTCGGTCGGATGAAGTTCCTCGCGCCCGACCAATTCACCCGACGCCACGAGTTCGGCCAAGACCATGGCGACGGTTTGCAGGGCCTCGGTTTCTTCTTCGGTATAGGTGCGTTTGATCCGGTTTTGAACGACGAGGACCCCGGTGACGCGGCCCTGACGCAGGATCGGCACCCCCATGAGGGAATGGTAGATTTCCTCGCCGGTTTCAGGGCGATAGGCGAAATTTTCGTGGGATTGGGCATCGGACAGGGCAAGCGGGCGGGCCGTGTCGGCGATGACCCCGACCAACCCTTCGCCAAAGCGCAGGCGCGTATGATGCACGGCTTCGGGATAAAGTCCGCAGGTGGCACAGAGTTCGAGAATGTCGCCCGCACGGCGCAGATAGGTCGAACAGACCTCCGCCCCCATATCGACGGCAATGATTTCGACGACTTGATTGAGACGGGCCTGGGCGGAACCGGGGCTGGCCATGGCGTCGCGCAGGCGACCCAGAAGACGGCGTGCCCCAGGGCTTCGGCTTTGGCCGGTCATGAGCCGCCGACCGTCGCCGATGGGGTGGTGCGGCTTTCAAGGGCGGCCAGCGCCTGTTCCAGCAATTCGTCCAGAATTGCCTGCATCGGCTGTTCCCGCGTCACCATGCCGACGCTTTGTCCCGCCATGAGCGAGCCGAATTCCACATCCCCATCGATCACGGCCCGGCGCAAGGCCCCGGCCCAATAATGTTCGATTTCCAATTGGGCCGCCGCCGGGTCGAGCGTGCCGTTATTGACCTGATCGATCACGGCGCGCTGCACATCGAGAAAGCGTCTCGTCCCTTCATTGGCGAGCGCGCGTACGGGGATCACCGCAAAACGCGGATCGATCTGGGCCGAGGCGACGGCATCGCGGGCATTGGCCCGGATGAAGGCGGCCTTGAAGGCGGGGTGTGCGATCGATTCGCAGGCGCATACGAATCGGGTGCCCAATTGGACGCCGCTTGCCCCCATTTCAAGATAGGCCACGATCGCATCGCCCCGACCGATGCCGCCCGCGACGAAGACCGGCACTTCGCGGATATGGGGCAGGATTTCCTGCGCCAGGACCGAGGTGGAAACCGGACCGATATGGCCGCCCGCCTCCATCCCTTCGATGACGAGGGCGTCGACCCCCATGCGGACCAGCTTGCGGGCCAGCACGAGAGCCGGGGCGAAACAGATGAGCTTGATCCCCGCATCCTTGATCTGGCGGATCGCACTGACCGGGGGCAGGCCGCCTGCGAGCACGATGTGGCTGACTTTGGCAGCCCGACAGACCGCGATGAGAGCGTCGAGGTCAGGGTGAAGAGTGATGAGATTGACGCCGAACGGCTCTGCCGTCAGAGCCTGGGTTGCGGCAATTTCGACGGCCAATTGATCGGGACTCATGGAACCCGAGGCCAAAACCCCGAAACTGCCGGTGTTCGAGATGGCGGAGACGAGGTGCCGTTCGCTGACCCACGTCATAGCCCCGCCGAGCACGGCATAGCGCGTGCCCAGAAACGCACGTCCGCGCTGCCAGAGTTGGTCGAGGCGCGCCGCCGCCCCGGCGGAGCCGGGAAGGTGGGTGCCGGTCGGGACGGCACCGGGGGCGGGGTCATGTCTCATCGAAGCGTTCATCTCGGTCATTATAACTCAGTCGGCATCAAGACCATAGGCTGTGTGCAGGGCGCGCAGGGCCAATTCCAGATAATCTTCGGCGATCAGGACCGATACCTTGATCTCGCTCGTCGAAATGACTTGGATGTTAATCCCTTTATCGGCCAAGGTGCGGAACATTTTTTGCGCGACCCCGGCATGACTGCGCATGCCGACCCCGATCACGGAGATCTTGACCACGGCCTTGTCGTGAATGAGTGCGGCGTAATCGAGACGCCCAGAGGTCCGTTCCGTCTCAAGCACGGCCAAGGCCCGGTCCAATTCCGCCCGCGATAGGGTGAAGGTCATGTCGGTGCGTTGGGTCTCGTGCGAGACGTTCTGCACGATCATATCGACATTGATGTTGTGATCGGCAAGCGGCCCGAAAATCGCGGCTGCGATGCCGGGCCGGTCGAACACGGCGGCCACGGTGACTTTTGCTTCGTCCTTGCTATAGGCGATGCCGCTGACAATCTGTTTTTCCAAAATCTCGTCCTCATCCACGACGAGGGTCCCCGGCATATCGACGAAACTCGACAAGACCTGGACCCGGACACGGTGATTCATGGCCATTTCGACCGAGCGGGTTTGTAGAACCTTGGCCCCTTGCGAAGCCATTTCCAGCATTTCTTCGTAGGTGACGCGATCGAGCTTGCGGGCCCGACTGACGATTCGGGGGTCGGTCGTGTAAACACCGTCGACATCGGTGAAGATGTCGCAGCGATCGGCCTTGAATGCCGCCGCCAAGGCAACGGCCGACGTGTCGGAGCCGCCGCGTCCCAGCGTCGTGATGCGCCCGTCGCTGCCGACCCCTTGGAACCCGGCGATCACCGCCACCTCGCCCAGTGCTGCGTGCTTGGCGATGGTTTCGAGATCGATTTGGCGAATGCGCGCCTTGCCATGGGCCGAATCGGTGGCGATCGGCACCTGCCAGCCGAGCCAGGATCGCGCCTTGATGCCCAGTTCTTGCAGGGCGATCGCGGTCAGGCCCGCCGTGATCTGTTCGCCCGAGGCGACGACCACGTCATATTCGCGCGTGTCTTGAAGCGGCATGACCGCGTCGCACCAGGTCACCAATTGGTTGGTGGTGCCGGCCATGGCGGAAACGACGACGATCACTTCGTGGCCGGCATCGACTTCCCGTTTGACCCGTTGGGCGACGTTTTTGATCCGGTCGATATCACCGACGGAGGTTCCGCCGAATTTTTGCACAATACGTGCCATGGTTGCTCTTACCCATTTGGGATGACCACGAGGGGGGCACCGCCACGAAAACCAAGCCCGATACGCGATGGTAAGGGACGTCTCTTCATACCCTTGACAGGTCGCTCGCCGCAAGGGGGCCGCCCTTTGTCGGACGCAAGATGGGGCTGCGTCTGACAATGGTCCGAGACAAAATTGATGGGGATGGGG
>DAISJD010000168.1:0-5669 GCA_036821645.1 Aliidongia sp. | reverse complement strand
GCCCACGCGCCGCCATCACGATGGCGGGCGCAATCTGCAACCGGGCCGCAATCAACAACAAGGCGGCATAAGGCAGGACCAGATATACCTCCGCCACCACAGCCCCGGTCAGGTTATGCACGAGATCGACCGTCCCAAACCCCAAAGCGTTGATCCCCTGTGCCACCCATCCCCGCCTACTCAACAACACCTGCAAGCCATAGAGAATGACGAGGGTATTGGCGAATTTCGGCACCAGGATCCCGATAATCGCCGCGCGCTGCCAAACCCGTGGCAGCGTCGCGATGGCGAGTGCCAGAATAAAGCCGAGGAAAACCGCGATCCCGGCCACCAAAAGACCGAACATGAGCGAAAAAAAGACGAGATCGGCAAGATAAGGATCGCCCGATGCCTTGGACCAGGGCCCAAGACTGAACCGCCCGGCCCGATCGCCGAAACTGACGGCGATCAGAGACGCCACGGGCACGACGATCCCGGCGATGAGCAACAAGCCTGCGGGCAGCAGAAAAAGCACCCGCCTCATAACGGCCGGTCCACGGCGATCGCCTGAACCGGCCGATCGCACCGCACGAACACGCGATCGCCCACGGCGACATTCGCCCCGCCGCCCCGCCGCCGCAGGTGCAGGGGCGGCGGCGGGGCGGCGGGTTCTGACATGCCGTCCGGGATGGGGTCGAGGAAGATCTGCTGATCCGGGCCGCCATGCCGCACGGACCGTACCACGGCGCACACCGCATCGGGTGCCGGTCCGTCCGCAAGGCAGAGCCATTCCGGGCGGATCAGCACGCCATCCCCCACCTTGAGATCTCCCCGCACCCGGACCGGCACGCGCCAGCCCGCCAAGAGTGAGGGCCCAGCCTCATCGACCCCCGTCACGGTCAGGATATTGGCATCGCCCATCAGGCGGGCGACGAAGGCATGGTCCGGTCGCTCGTACAGGGTCTCGGGCGTGCCGACCTGCACCAGAGACCCCGCGCGCATGATGCCGATCCGGTCCGCCACCGTCAGCGCATCGTCGGGATCGTGGGTCACCATCAGGGCGGCAACCCCCGTTCGTTGCTGCAAGGCCCGCAGTTCCGTGCGCAAATCCTGACGCAGCATCCGATCCAGACTGGAAAGCGGCTCGTCGAGCAACAACAAGGCGGGCTCCAAGACGAGGGCGCGAGCCAGGGCCACGCGCTGCTGCTCCCCCCCAGAGAGGGCGGCCGGTTTCGCCCCCCAACGCGGGGCGGGCAGGCCGACCAGGGTTAGCATCGCCGCCACCCGGTCCTTGATCAGGGCTTGGGGCGTGCGACGCGCTTCGAGACCGAAGGCCACGTTCGCCGCCGCCGACAGATGGGGAAACAGGGCGAAATTCTGAAACACCATGCCGATCCGGCGTCGTTCCAACGAGACCGCCGTGATATCCGCCCCACCCAACCGGATCGTCCCGGCATCCGGGGCAAGATATCCCCCGATCAAGCGCAGCAGCGTGGTCTTGCCGCTACCCGATGGGCCCAGAAGACAAAAAAATTCCCCCGCCGCGATGGCAAGATCGCAGGGCCAGACCCCGCTCGTCCCGGAAAAGCGCCGGGTCACCCCGACGAGATCGAGGGCGGCCCCGCCGGTCATGCCGCCTTCTTGCGCAAAATCTCCCGATCCCAAACCTGGGTAATCTCATCCCAAGCCCCAAGATAGGCGTCATAGGGGTAATAGGGGATGGTATCGATACCGCCTTCGTCGGTCGGATAGACGCGGCCCCAAACCGGATCGGCCGCCGCAACCTTGGCCGCAATCGCCGGGATCGCCGTCATATTGCCGTTGCGACCCAACGCCTCCTGCATCACGGGTCCGATCCAGAAATTCATCGCGGCCAGGGCGAGATCGCGCGCCCGTGCCCGGTCCGGCACCACCCACATGAGCTGCGTCGCCGCCCGATCGGCGGCAGGCGCGATCCCGGCGAAGGTGGGTTTTTCGCGCAACAGGCCCAAGGCCGCACTGCTCGACAGATTGCCGATCGTCACGTTTTCCTGCACGAGGTTCGCGACCATATCCGGGGCCGTCGGCCACCAATAGGCGATCCGATCGCGCGTGCGCTTGGCATAATCCAACACCCCTCTAAGATCGGTCGCCATCGCCTGATGGGCAGTACCAGGATGGCCCGCCTCCGCCACTTTCAAGGCGGCAAAGGTGAAAAGCGACATGTAAAACGACCCATAAAGCCCGATCCGGCTGGCAGGGTCGGGGTGCAAGAGATCGGACCAAGCCGCCGGCTGAAACCCGAGCAGCGCCTTGTTCCAGACGAGGCTCATGACGGAATCGGGAAATGTCACCCCATAGCCCTGCTCGAACACCCAATTGCGCAAAACCGACGGGGCGAGCAGGCGATGGTTCGGCACATCGTCGGGTTTGAAGGTTTGGAACAGCCCCTCTTTGATCCCCGGAAAGCCTTGCGTGGCATCGGTCAGCATCAGATCGTAGCAGGGGGCATCCTTGGGCGAGGCCTTCAATTTGGCGATCCCGTCCCACCATCCGGGATCGGCCACCACCTTCGCCCCGGTCATCGCTTCGAATTGAGGGACGAAAGCGGCTTTCGTCACCCGTTCCCAAGCCCCGGCATAGATGAAGAGGCGCAAGGTTTGCCCCGCGAACGGCTTTGCCCCAGGCCCCGTCTCGGCCGCGTTCGGGCCGCCCCCCAGCAGGCTCGCCGCACCGACGCCGCCCAAGGCCGCAAGACCGAGACCGGACAGCACGGTCCGGCGCGTCAAAAGACCGCTATCACCCATGGCGCCCTCTTCCTTTCAAAACACCACCGATCAAGACCAGCACAGATCAAGACCAACACTGGCTACCGACTGCACGCCGCCCCGCCCAACACGCAAAACGAGGCGCAATGGGGATGGTTCAAGGCCACAGGCCGGGCCGCCTCGGCAAGGGTGCGTCCCATTTCGAAGGCGGGATCATAGGCGAGCAAGGGACACGCGACAAGCACGGGTCGATCCGCCCCCTTGCGGTGCACCACCATGCGGGTTTTGGCGCACATGACACTGTCGGGACTGCGCCCCAACAGATCCCAGCATTCGGTACTGATCTCCGGGACGTCTTTTGTCGCGTCCATTTCCGGAAAAATCACGAGTTGGGCCGGGTCGGCCGCATCGAGCGGCAAGCCTTCCTCGGCAAACCAGCGGGCAAAATCCGCGCGGATCGCCGCCTCGGATTCCCCGGAGCCAGTCCGGGCCGCAACGGCGAGGGAAAATCCGGCATCCGCAAGCCAGCGCAACCCCGTGCGCATCGCCTGCCAAGTGCCTGGCCCACGTTCGGCCTCATGGCGCGCGGGATCGGCATGATCGACCGACACCCGCAGACTGAGGGCCGCCCCGTAACGTGCGCGGAGCGCCAAGAGATCGGCCCGCCGGTGCTGCATCGGCACCATGGCATTGGTCAGGATCAGGACTGAAAACCCGGCTTCAAGCGAAACGGTCGCCATCGCGATGAGGTCGGGATTGAGAAACGGTTCCCCCCCGGTAAAGGCGATCTGGCGCACCGGCCACCCATCCCGGCGGATCTCGGCCAAATAAGGCTGGAAGGCACCCAACCGCAGATAGACCAGCCGATCGTTGTGCGGGCTCGAGTCGATGTAACAATGGGCGCAGGTGAGATTGCACAGCGTGCCGGTATTGATCCACAGGGTTTCAAGTGCCGTCAAAGCGACCGTCGCCCGCGGTTTTCCGGCCATGGTCAGGGCCGGATCGCGGAATTTTCCAGGATTGAGCGTCAGATCGGCCATGCGTTCCCTCTCTGTCGCTCGATCGCCGTATTTTGGCGCTGCACAAAAATTATTCTCTTCATAGTTGCTCCATATTCAAGAGCATCTTAACCAATCGGTTCACATCATTCATCAATCATCGACGCTTCTTTGTAGAGAAAAGTGGGATGATCTGCCGCGTAGGCTTTGCACCATACATGGATACCTGAAAACTTCTGGCCGAAGCGACGAAGGACCGCATTGACCTTGACGCGAAGTCTGATAATGTCTCGCCTTAAAGCCGTAGCTTATGACCGTTTTGAACAACCAAAAGTTCCGTCGCCTTGTCGTGCCTTCGCGCACGAATCGTTATCCGGCGGACTCTGGTCATCCCTGATGTCGAGGAAATCATGACCGTTTCGTTGCGTACCGCCACCGCCGCCTTGGCCCTTGGTTTCGCCCTGACCGCAAGCCCCGTTGCACTCAAGGCCGACGAGGCCCCGCTCGTCGTGTTGAAGGCGATGGGTGTTGCCCTAAAGCCCGGTGAAAAACTGGCCTTTGCAAGCCCGCTGAAACTGGATGAAGGCCAAAGCGTCACCCTCGTGACCGCCGATGGCAAATTGATTTCGCTCAAAGGCCCGTTCGACGGTTCCCCGCAAAAAGCCGCCGAGGCCAAAACCGGCAGCATGACCGACGTGCTGGCCCCGTTGGTGAGCCGCGCCAAGATCGAAACCTCGACCCCCGGAGTCGTGCGCGCCGGGGCCGCCGCCGGCCCCGAATCCGATCCCTGGCTGCTCGATACCAGCAAGGCAGGGGATGTCTGCATCCATCAGGCCGTGGATTACGATGTCTGGCGGCCCAAGACCAATCAGGCCGAAGCCGTCACGTTTCAACCGGTGACCGCCGCCTTGAAGCCGACGGAAGTCGCCTTCCCCGTCGGCAGCGCACGGGCCCCCTTGCCCGATACGCTGCGCAGCGCCGACGGTGCCCAATATAAGATCGTCCGCCCGGAAGGCAGCACGACCATCACCCTGCACATGATCCCCGACGGCGTGCCGCTCGACCGGGTCACGGTGGCGTGGTTGCTCGAACAGCATTGCGACAATCAGGCGCTCGCCCTGTTGAAGACCCTGAAGAACTAAACGACGCAAGCCCGACGAAGCATCCTTCGGGCATCATCTGGGCATCGTCCGGCACGCACAAATCCGACACGCCCGGCAGGCGACTGGTTTCATCCCGTCGCCTGCCGGGTTTTTTTTAGGCACCGAGGCCGGATCGATCACAGGGGGTGGGGAGATCGGGGGGATCGCGAGGCTGAGGCGGCTCACCGCACCACCCCACCTTCGCCCACCACCACAAACGGGGCCCACATCATCGGGTGGGCATAGAACCCTTCCGGGTCGTTCATCAGGCGCAGCATCGCCTGTTCCAGGGCCTCCGCTTTGCCCAAGGTCGGGTTGGCCGTCACGGTTTCGACCGCGACCGTGGTCAGTTTGACCGAAGCACCGGAATTCACCGGCCAGTGCGAGACGAGCAGCGCCCGGCTTCCCGCGTAGAAAAACGCCTTGGCAAGCCCTGTCAACCCTTCCGAACCGACGGACCCGTCCCCCGCCGCCGTATTACAGGCCGACAACACGACCCAATCGGCGTTGAACCGCATCTGGGCAATATCGGAGGCGCGCAGCAACCCATCATCACCCTGATCGGGGGTGAGCACGAGGGCCGGTTCCGCCAACCCTTTCAATTCCCCGGCAATGAGACCGTGGGTCGCAAAGGCCACGACCCGATAATCGGCCATAGAGGTCGCCAGCACGGATCGGCGCGTCGCCCCAGACCCCAGCAACAGCCCATCGGTCGGTGCCCGCAAACTGCCCGCGATCGCCCGCAATTCGTCGGCGGTTTCCGGCAAGGCCGCCAATTGATTGACCAGCCGGGGATCGACCCC
>DAISJD010000167.1:0-5695 GCA_036821645.1 Aliidongia sp. | reverse complement strand
CTTCCAAAGAAATCTGAACCGGCGGATCTTCCGGCGGCATGGCCTTCTTCACCGGCAATTCCAGCCTTATGAACGAAAAGGCCGCAACCAAACCCAATGTGACGAAAAGCGATACACCGTTCGATGTCCGCTCAAACCGATCCCGCACCACGGTCATTTCGCCTTCGAGACGATCGAGGCAGCCGGGAATTGGGCAACCTTCAACGCGTCCAGCACATCGACCAATTGCTGAACCTCGGTGCCCTCGTCGCCGGCAATAATCACAGCGGGCTTATTATCGGGATCGGTCTTTAACGCCGCCAATTGTTCCGGCAAGTTGGCAACGGTGGTCTTGACCCCATCCAACAAGACCGTGCCGTCCTTGGCGATGGTCAGGGTGATTTTCTTTTGTTCGACGATCCGTTCCGTTTTCGCCGATGTCGGCAAATGCACCTTGAGCCCAAGGGCCGGCAACACGTTGATACTGATCAGAACGAAGAAGACGAGCAAGAACATCATCACGTCGATCATGGGAATGATCTCGATCCGCGCCCGACGTTCCCGTTTTTCCGGCCAACTCCGCATACCCTGCCACCCCAATAAATCTGTTTCGGGGCGGAACATAGGTGCTCTGAGTTACAATTTTACGACAATGGCAATGCTGTTTTGCTATGCGGGATACGACAATCCTGCGTGTGACCGATTTGACAGCCTTTCGGTTTTTACCGCACGACGAATGGCTCTCCGATTAGATCGTAATGATGTATAAGTTCTTTTTTAGGTTGCACGCACTCTCCCTGAGGCAGGAAAGATTGACCGGCGAATCGCCGATACTGCGCTCTTCAGAGCGTATCAGCCTTGGTCTCTAACCATAAGCGCACAGTCGAACGGGCGATTTTACCGGTCCGCGTCATCGGCATATCGCGCCAGAAGATCACGTCGCGGGGGGTTTTATAGGGCCCAAGGGCGGCATGCACAGCCTGTTTTAGACGCAGCGCCAAGGCGTCGCTGCCCACCCCGTCATCCCGACAGCGCACGACCGCCACCACACGCTGACCCCGCAGAGGGTCCGGCACCCCGACGACGGCCGCATCCTCAACATCGGGATCGCGGTGGAGAATAAACTCGATTTCGGCGGGGCCGATCCGATACCCCGCACTTTTGATCAGGTCATCCTTGCGCCCGCAATACCAATAATACCCATCGCCATCGCACCAGGCATAGTCCCCCGTCCGCAGATAAGGGCCGTCCCGCATCGTGCAATCCAGGCTTTCTTGCCCCCAATAGCCTAAAAACGCGGTCGGACCATCGGCCCGCGTCACGATCTCGCCTACTGTGCCGATTGGTGCAAGCTGGCCGCGCGGTTCTTCCAACCGCACCACATGCCCCGGAAATTGCCACCCCATCGATCCCGGCTTGATTGGACGCAAAGCCCTGCAATTGCCGATCATGTGATTGACCTCGGACATGCCATACCCTTCGTTGCAGACGACGCCCAGTTTTTGGTCGAGCCAGGAAAGCGTCGCAGGGGGCAACGCCTCGCCGCCCGTAAAGATCGTCCGCAGACGTAACCGGCGCCCCTCATGCGGGTCGGCAACCGCCGCCAACCGATTGAGTGCGGTCGGTGTCAGCAATGTATGGGTAACGCCCTGGCGCGCCATCAGATCCAGCGCATCCACCGGATCGAACCGGGCCTCGCTCGCAATCAGGCAATATCCGTAAAGCAAGGCGGGATAGACCACATCGATCAGACCGCCAACCCAGGCCCAATCGGCCGCAGTCCAGAACACCAGATCTGGTTCGTCCAATTCCAAATTGAAAAAAAGTTCGAGTGTGGGGCGATATCCGGCTAAAATGCCGTGCCCATGCAAAACCCCTTTCGGTTGGCCCGTCGAACCCGACGTATAAATCAACAGGGCCGGCGTCTCTGCCACCGTCCGAACCGGTGCCAACGCCCCGCCATCACCCAAGAGACAATCGGCAAAGGACACAACACCGCAAGATTTCCCGCCGATCGTCACAATGTGCCGCAAATCGGCAAAGACCCTCTCCTGTTCGACGACCGCCTGCCAAAGTTGATCCTGCGTTATCAACACCGAAGCACCGCAATCGACCAAGACGCAGGCCGTGGTCTGCGGCCCGAACAAAGCGGAAAGCGTCGTTGCAATCGCCCCTATTTTATAGCACGCGAGATGCGCAACCACCGTTTCGATCCGGGCGCCGGTTTGGATCGCAACCCGATCGCTCAATCCAACCCCGCACCGCACCAAAAACCGCGCAAACTGATTCGCTTGCCGTTCAAGCTCAGCCCAGGTGATCGATGTTACGTGCCCATCCGCCGCTTCGAACCGGATTGCCGTGTCATTGGCACGAGCACCCAGAGCATGGCGCGTTACCGTGTCGGATGCGATATTCACCGCGGACGGGATTTCAACCCGCCAATCGCCAGGGCCAACCGGTACCAACCCAATGCGCGCCGCAGTGGCAGGGTCTATGGTAAAACCACTCATAAATCCCGCCTCGGACGTAAAATCACCTGGGTGCCGGATGGGTCATCCACGAGATCAGCGATCGCAAGGCGATAGCCATGAGGTCCAACGCCCGTATGACGATCGAAACGATACCCATGCCACGGACAAATCCAATCGCCACCGGCATCGCCCCTGATCGGACCACCCCCGTGCGGGCACCGTGCTCCAACGGCTTGGATCAGTCCGCCCTGCATCGTCACCTGATAACAGACACCCTCATAAGTGACATGAAACGGAAACCGCGCACGGATTTCAGCCCAGGATCCAAGAAAGCACGGTCCGAAATCCGCGCTCTGCCGCTTGCCATCCTGAGACGCAGCCGCATCGAGCGCCTGCATCATCGCCTCATCCTCATCCCAAAGCCGTCCATAGCTTGCAGCATAAGCGGCGGCAAGACGGGCGCGCCTTATAGGATCGACGACGGGCAGAGACCAGAGAACGGCCACGTCGGTGCAATGCGCGTCGATCGGTGTAAGAGCGGTTTCAATGACGCTGCCTATTCCCGGCCCCGCCAGTGTCGTGACGCCATAGCGGTTGCGGGCACGATCGATTTGCAAACGAAGCCGGGACGGTTCGACGGCCCGATGGGGACAGAGCCAGATTTCCCACCCCGACGGGCCCGCCTCGATACAGCGAACCGATCGAAATTGCGTGCTATGCAGGTGGGGGAGATGTTCCCAATCGAGGACATTGTCCCAAATCCGATCAATCCCTGCCTTGATCCGCCGCCAAAATCGACCGACAGGATAAAGCGCATCCTGATGCGTCGGTGATGGTGTCTCGGTCATTCCCGCTCCATCTCCGGCACCTGCAACAGGTGCCACAGGGTCAAGAGATCCTGCCCGTTGACATCGGACACCATGTAATAGCGCAACTGATCCCGCCGCCAGCGCAGGACGGTATAGCCGCGCTTTTCTTCTGTGATCAGCCCCGCCCCGCCCCGTCCGTCATCCGGGGCAATCAAAAGGTTGATGACATGTTTTTTATGCTGATAGGCAAGGGCCGCGACCGGACGATGGTCGAGATAGTCGAGCCGCCCCCCGATCAGCGGGAATTGCCGATCGGCGAAATCATGGACCGGCGGGGCAAAATCGAGCTTGCCGATAAACCACGGGGCCACCGTATGCCGATCGGACGAGGCGACATCGGTTAGATGATCCGCCATCAGAGCCCGGACATGATTCGCCACCGCTTCCTCGATCAACCCGTCGCCAGGCCCCGGTACCGCAAGATAGAGCATGAGCGAGGCCGCCAGGGCCGCAAGCGAAATGCCCGGCGGTGCCCAGCGCATCGCCCACCCCATCTTCGGACCCATCGCCGGCCGGACAAGCGATACCACCGGTGCCGGGGAGGAAACTGGGGCGGATACTGGGTCGGATGCCGGGGATGCCGCCCCGCGCGCACTTTCAGCCGCAATCACCCGGTCGAGATCAGCCAGAAAATCGGGTGCCGCCTCGAAATAGGGTGCCGTCTCGCGGATCGTCCGGCCAAGGGCGACGAGGGCCTCGCGTTCGGCCCGACACGCGGCACAGCCCTCAAGGTGGGCGGCAATGGCGGCCGCATCGCTGGCGGAGAGTTCGCGATCGAGATCGGCCGCGATCAACCGGCGACAGGCAATGCAGGCGGGATCGCGCGGCATCATGATCCAAGATCCTCCGCCACAGCCGCGCGCAGCAACGCCCGCGCCCGCGCCAGTCGCGACATGACCGTCCCGATCGGCGCATCGATCACGGCGGCGATTTCCTTATAAGAGGCCCCTTCCAATTCTTTCAACACGATGACCTCGCGAAACTGCGGCGGCAAGGCGGCAAGAGCCTTGTGCAAGGCCGCCACATTCTGCCGGGTGATGAGAGCCCGTTCGGGGGTCAGATCGTCAATAAGGGCCGGTTCATGGACAAGACCCGGTTCATCGATATCGATCAAGGCCTGTTCCGCCTTCGCCGCCTTTAACCATGTATAACTCTGATTGCGCACGATGGCGAGCAGCCAGGCCCGGGCATCGCCGCCGGAAAACCGATGCAAAAACCGAAACGCCCGCACGCAACTGTCCTGCACCACGTCGCGCGCCGCCGCATCGGTGCCGGTCAGCCAGCGCGCAAGATTATAGGCCGCGTGCATGTGTGGTCCTAAAAGCGTATCGAAACGCTGCTTATCGGTTGGTTCGCCCATGTGCCCCATCACTCACAGAACCGCACCCGGCGCGATTTTATTCCCGCCCGCAACACTCTTTTTTAGCCCTGGCAAAAAAACCGCCACACCGGGAATAAAACCGACCGCGCTGAGGTCTACCCCCCGTGACACGCCTGTCATAGCACCGTTTCGAAGGGTTTACTCTATGTCCCGTGATCTTTTTTCAACCGTCCCCGAGGCCGGTCTCGACATCGACGCCCGTGACAGCCTTGGCCACGGCACCGGCCGCTTGGACAGGCGCCGCTTTCTGAAATGTTCCGCCTGGGCCGGGGCCGGTGTGGTCTGGGCACTTTCGGGCGGTATCCCGCGCGCCTTCGCCCTCGATCGCCCCGATGCGAAGCCCGACGGGTTTCACTTCATTCAGATCAGCGACAGCCATATCGGCTTTAACAAAGAGGCCAATCCCGAACCGATCAAGACCCTCGAACGGGCGATCGATCGGATCAAGGCCCTGCCGCAGAAGCCCAGCCTCATCTTGCATACCGGCGACATCACCCATTTCTCGCGCCCCGCCGAATTCGACACGGCCGCCGAGATCCTGAAATCGCTGCCCGGCACCGTGCGCACGGTGCCCGGCGAACATGACACGTTGGACGAGGGCGGCGGCAAACTCTATCTCGCGCGCTACGGCAAGGGGACCAAGGGCAATGGGTGGTACAGTTTCGACGATCATGGCGTGCATTTCATCGCCCTCGTCAATGTGTTCGAGCTGCAACCCGGTAAAGAGGCCAGTCTCGGTGCGGATCAATTGGCGTGGCTTGCCGATGATTTGCGCGCCGTCGCGACCAGCACCCCCATCGTCGTCTTCACCCATGTCCCGCTCTGGTCGATCCACACGCCGTGGGGGTGGGGCACCGAAGACGGCGACCGCGCAGTCGCCCTGCTGCGCCGGTACGGCTCCGTCACGATTTTGAACGGCCATATCCATCAGGTGGTCCAAAAGGTCGAAGGCACGATCACCTTCCATACCGCCACCACCACGGCCTATCCCCAAC
>DAISJD010000166.1:0-5711 GCA_036821645.1 Aliidongia sp. | reverse complement strand
CATCTCTTGGGTCGATCTTCTGATCGCCCTGCTTTTCTCGGTCACACCGCTCGTTCTGACGATCTTTCCATTGGCTGCTGTGGGGATGGCGGGGGCTTTGTTTTTTGTCCTGGGGGTATCTCGCGGGTTCAAGGTCAAACGGGCGGGCCTCGGTGCCGTGCTTTACCTCGTGCCGTTTTTTTTGTGGATGATGGTCACCACCATCTGGTCGCCACACCCGCCCGGTTCCTTGGTTTTGGCAATCAAGCTTGCCGTTTTGGTGGTGTGCGGTTTTTTGCTGGCGGGGTGGTTCAAGGACAGCCCCATTTCGCGGCAAGGGGCCTGGATGGCGGCCCTTGCCCTTGGATTGTTCGTTGCCAGTCTCTTCGTGCTTGTCGATCTGCAGGGGGGCGGGGTCATGGTCCGCCATTTCCATCGCGATCGCGGCGATGGGTTTGATCCCGCCAATTATTTCGGCCGGGGCGCCATTTTTCATGCGGTGATTCTGCCGCCCCTTGCCCTTGCCCTTTGGCGCTTCAGACGGCGTTGGGTCGCCGGTTGCTTGGTCCTGGTGACGGTGGGTGCTATTTTCATGACCCAAAGCCTGTCGGCGAAACTCGCGGTTTTGGTTGGGATGGGGGCGTGTGCCCTCTTCATCGCCGCCCCGGTTTTGCGGTTCGGGCTTTTGGTGCTGGTCCCCGTGCTGGCGATCGCAACCCCGTTTTCGTTTCCGCCGCCGATCGGCGAGGAAGCGGCCTGCTGGCTTGCCGCCCATAAACCATCGGCTTTGCATCGGTTGTTGATCTGGAATTTCGTGGCGGACCATATTCAAAGCGCCCCGTGGGTCGGGGCCGGGCTCGACGCCGCGCGCGCCTTGCCGGGGGGGGATGCTCCGGTGGTGATCCGGGCCTGCTTGTCCGGCGAAACTCAGGGGACGGCATCGGGCCCCATCGTGTTGCAACACCAGATTCTCCCCCTCCATCCCCATAATGCCACATTGCAGATCTGGTTGGAACTGGGCGGCATCGGGGTGGGTTTGCTTCTGTTTGGGCTTTCCATCTTGATCTATCGGGCACTACGGATCCCGGCGCCACGCCCGGCATCGGCGGTGATGGCGGCTTGTTTTTTGGCGTCCCTGATCGTGGCACAGGTCAGTTTCGGTATTTGGCAGGAATGGTTTTTAGCCAGCCTGATGATCGGCATCCTGGTCGCCCAGATGAGTACGCGTCTTTGTGTCGCGCGGGGTGCTGGGATCGAGGCAGCAGATTCTGCTGTATTGCCCGGAGAATCAGCCTGACTCTGCCGCAAGCGACCATGCCTTCGGCCACACCTGTTGCCTGCGATCGCCTATTCTGTTGGCAACGAAGCGGGAGTGAACGCCATGGATACGATGCAGCAGGAACAACGGTTTGGCACACGCAATTACCATCCTTTGCCGGTGGTGTTGAGCCGGGGCGAAGGGTCTTGGGTCTGGGATGATGCGGGCAAACGCTATCTCGATATGATGAGCGCCTATTCCGCCGTCAGTCCCGGCCATTCGCATCCGCGTCTGGTCGCAACATTGGTGGCGCAGGCGGGTCGTTTGGCGATTCCGTCTCGTGCCTTCTACAATGATCGGCTTGGCCCTCTGTTGCAGCGTTTGGCCGAACTCACCGGACTCGATCGGGCCCTGCCGATGAATACGGGGGCCGAGGCGGTCGAAACCGCGATCAAGGCCGCCCGTCGCTGGGGTTATCGGGTAAAGCAGATTCCCGCCAATCAAGCGGAAATCATCGTGGCCGACGGCAATTTCCATGGTCGCACCACGACGATCGTCAGTTTTTCCAGTGAAGAAGATTATCGCCAGGATTTCGGCCCCTTTACCCCCGGTTTCGTGCGCGTGCCGTTCGGCGATATCGCGGCCATGCGCGCCGCCATCACCCCGCGCACGGCCGCGATTTTGGTCGAACCGGTTCAGGGCGAAGCTGGGATCATCGTCCCACCCGCCGGATGGTTGAAGGCGGTGCGCGCCTTGTGCGACGAACAAAATGTCCTCTTGATCCTGGACGAGGTGCAATCGGGTCTCGGGCGGACCGGGCAATGGTTCTGCTATCAGCATGAAGGCATCAAGCCCGACGCCGTGATCTTGGGCAAGGCCTTGGGTGGCGGGCTGCTGCCGGTATCCGCCGTGGTTGGGACCGAGGCCCTGATGGGGCAATTCACGCCGGGCAGTCATGGCTCGACCTTTGGCGGCAATCCCCTCTCATCCGCCGTGGCGCTTGAGGCTCTGGCCGTGATCGCCGACGAACAATTGGTCGCACGGAGCGCCATTTTGGGCCGTTATCTGCGCGAACGGTTGGCGGCGATCAAGTCCCCGCTGATCCGCACGGTGCGCGGCATGGGGTTGTGGATCGGGGTCGATATCGATCCGGCCCTCTTGCCGGCCCGGGCCCTCAGCGAACGATTGGCCGAACGGGGGGTTCTGACCAAGGAAACCCATGAAACCGTCTTGCGTTTCGCCCCGCCCTTGACCATTACCCGCGATGAAATCGACTGGGGCCTTGCCATCGTCGAAGAAGTGTTTCAGGAAATGTCCGTCCAGAAGTCCGTGCAGAAGGAAGTCCAACCCATGCAGAAAACCGCTCAGGAAAAAGCCCAAGGCCCCCATCTCGTGATGTGTCCGCCGGATTTCTACAATGTGTCCTATGTCATCAATCCTTGGATGGACCCGGTCGCCTGGGCCGAACATGCCCCGACCCTGGAACGCGATGCGCGCGAAGGCTGGAAAAAACTCTATGACACCTATGTCGCCCTCGGTGCCCGGGTCGAGGTGATGCCGCCGGTTGACGGATTGCCCGACCTCGTCTTTACCGCCAATGCCGCCGTGGTGATGAACCGCAAGGTCTTACTGGCCCGGTATCTCTGCCCGGAACGCCAGGGAGAAGAGGCCCATGGTCTGCAATTCTTCAACAGCCTGAAAAAAGACGGCGTCGTCGACGAAGTCCACGAAATGCCCCAAGGGGTTTATTTCGAAGGGGCGGGCGATTGCTATTGGGATCCGACGCGGCAAATGTTGTGGACCGGTTGGGGCCAACGCTCCAGTCGGGAGGCCCAGGGCGTGATCGATGCCTTGTTCGGTATCCCGAGCGTGTCCTTGGAATTGGTCGATCCGCGTTTCTATCATCTGGACACGGCGTTCTGCGTGTTGTCCGGCGGTGAGGTTCTCTATGTCCCGTGCGCCTTTACCGAGGCTGGCCGCGATCTCATCACGTCGATCGTGGGTAGCGACAAGCTGATCACGGTGGATGCCGCCGATGCCGAACGCTTGGCCGCCAATTCGGTTTCGGTCGGCAAGGATCTGGTGTTCGGCCATTGCGGCGACGCCCTGCGCACCACACTCGAAAGCCGGGGCTACCGGGTGCATGTGGTGCCGCTCGGTTCCTTCGGGCGCAGCGGCGGGTCGGCCTATTGCCTGACCCTGCGGTTGGATAATCAATCGAAACCGGCCTAAGCCCGCCCAACAGGGATGGGTTCGGGGGAAAGGGCGGGTTCCGCCCTTTCCCCTTTTTTTATGCCCCCTTTTTTATGCCGACCGCAACCCGTCCAGCACGCGCCGGGCATTCTCGGCGCAGGCGATACCGTCGGGTTTGGCGTCGATCGCCGCGATCAGTGCCAGAAGATTGGCCTTATTGGCGGCGAGACGTTCCTGCATCGCGTCGATCTCGGCAATCTTGCGCCGCAATGTATCGGTCAGATCCGCATGGGACCAGGTCGCAAGATCGACCGGGATCAGGGCGTGGATTTCGTCCAACGAAAAGCCGCATTGTTGGGCAGTAGTGATGATGGCGAGGATCAAGGCCGCCTCGGGCGGATAGTCGCGATAGCCGTTGGTCCCGCGATCGACGAGGGTCAAGAGACCCTTTGCCTCGTAAAACCGAATGCGCGAGGCCGAAAGCCCGGTCAGTTTCGCCAAATCGCCGATTTTCATTGATCGCTCCAAAAATAGGCTTGACCTTAAACTTAACTTTAAGCTTAACGTCGAAGCATCGTCAAGCCTGCCGGAGCCGATCCATGTCGTTATTTACCCCCCTCACCCTGCCGAATGGGGCCGTCATCCCAAACCGTTTGGCAAAAGCCGCCATGGAAGAAAACATGGCCGACCGCGATCATGCCCCATCCGACGGCCTCGTCCGCCTGTATGAGGCGTGGGCGAAGGGGGGTGTTGGCCTCATCATCACGGGCAATGTCATGGTGGATGGTCGGGCCATGACCGGGCCGGGCGGCGTCGTGTTGGAGGATCGCCGGTTTCTCGATCGGTTCAAACGCTGGGCTGCGGTGGCGCGATCGGGTGGGGCCGCCCTTTGGATGCAGATCAACCATCCGGGCCGACAAATGCCGGCGGCCTTGGGTCAACAAACCCTCGCCCCCTCGGCGCTGGCCATGGATCTTGGCGGGTTTTCCAAGCAATTTCCGGTGCCGAAGGCAATGGACGAAACCGAGATTTTGGACGTGATCACACGCTTTGCGGCCAGTGCGGCCTTGGCCGAAGAGGCGGGCTTTACCGGTGTCGAAATCCATGCCGCCCATGGCTATCTCATCAGTCAATTCCTCTCACCGCTCAGCAACCGACGCACGGACCATTGGGGCGGCAGTTTGGAAAACCGGGCCCGCCTCTTGTGCGCGGTGGTGGATCGGGTGCGCGCCGCCGTGTCGCCCGGCTTCGTCGTTGCGGTCAAACTCAATTCGGCCGATTTCCAACGGGGCGGGTTCAGCGCCGACGAGGCGCGCCACGTCGTGGGGTTGTTGAACGATCGCAAGGTCGATCTCGTCGAATTGTCGGGCGGCAGTTACGAGGCCCCGGCCATGCAGGGCGAGGCGCGCGATGGCCGCACCCTGGCGCGTGAAGCCTATTTCCTGGAATTTGCCAAAGAAATCGCGGCCACGGCCCGCATGCCCCTGATGGTGACCGGCGGCATCCGGCGCAAGTCCGTCGCCGAAGAGGTGGTGTCGAGCGGCATCGCTATGGCCGGGATCGCGACCGCCCTTGCCATCGATCCGGCCTTGCCTATGGCCTGGCGTGCGGGCCGCGATCCCGTGCCGACCCTGCGGGGCGTGCGTTGGAAACGCAAGGTGCTGGCCTCGCTTGCCACGATGGCGCTCGTCAAATTCCAACTGCGCTGCCTCGCCCAGGGTCGCCCGACCCATCCCGGCATCAACCCGCTACGCGCGCTCATCGGCGACCAGATCGAGGCGACCCTGCGTGCCCGCCGCTATCGCCGGTGGGCGGCAGGGCGGGGATCTCACTGAAGATCTTGCGTAGAGTGCCAATTCGCCCGAATTGGCGATGAATTCACGCTTGTGGGTATGTTTCAGTTTCTAAGCGGCTTATCACGGCGGAACCGCACGTTGGTGGAATGCGGGAAAAAGGGGTCCATCTTTTACCCATGATCGTCGTGATGGCCACATCACACGGCATCGCGCGGCTATGCGGTGGCGTTACCCATGATGTGTTGCTTTGTCCAGTATCGGTGCCGTACGGGATAGCCGTTTCAATATCGATCATCAAAATTAAGATAAAATATTTGGGTCGAAAGGATTAAAATTATTATATAGGATATATCGTATGTAATAATATAACGCAATATATCCAGAAGAGTAAAATATTGTTTTCAGTGTAATTTTGTCACAATTTTTCAATTTCTTTAATATTATTAATATAAAAATAAAAGACACTACTGAATACGGTGCCAATA
>DAISJD010000165.1:0-5755 GCA_036821645.1 Aliidongia sp. | reverse complement strand
CTCTTTGTTGAAACCCACCTATTCCGTCCCTCTATGGCGGAACGGATTGGGCTTGTAAAACGGGCGCGCTGGACCGTTGCCCCGCAAAGTTCGCTAGAGGCGATCATCGGTTTTCCCGATCAGAATCTAGGCGTTTTACCAGCCCCGATTGGATTGAGCGCCGATGAATTGCTGCAATTTGCCGATGCCCGGGCTTGGTCGGAGCTATTCGCGACCTGGCGCGAACAGTATGACGTGATCATTTGCGATTGTTCCAGCATCAATCGAAAAAACCGGGGCAATATCGATGTGACGGCTCTGTGCGAAGCCGGGGCTGCCCCGATCATGGTGGTTCTGTCGGGCAAGACCCAGTCGCCCCAACTGGCTCAGGCGGTTGTGGATTTGACCGAGGGCAATATATCGATTGCCGGAACCGTGTTGAATAAACGCTATGATCCCCCGCTTTATCAGGAAATGCTGCGCGATGTCGAATGGTTGGCCAAATATGCGCCGCGCGTCGCCGATTTCCTGCGCGGCTTTATTGAAAAACGTAAGAAATTCTTGAGTTGAGGACGGCCTATCGCAACGGCACCCCGGTTGGCGTGCTGGCGATAATCATGCCGGTGACGCCGGTTAACCCGCGTCGCTGAAATGTACGGGCCAGATGGGGGCGGCCCCGGCGGGGCAGGCGATCGGTTCGGCGATTTCGATCATCGGTTCCGCCGTTTCAGTTGCGATACCGCTTGCCCGCAAGACCGAATAGACGGTTTCCTGCATCAGGTAGCGCGTGATCGGCGGGCTGTCATAGCGTTCGCCGCGATAGACGAAGTGAATCCGATAGGCCTCGGCCGATAGGACGCGGTGCAGTAGGTCGGTGCCCTCGCTGCTGGCGGACAGAACGACGACGAACACGGGCATGGTGCAGGGGCGCTTGGCAAAGCTGGCCGCACGCAAGATCCCGCCTTTGACCAAATCATGGGTTGGGCCGATCTCGAACCCTTGTGCGCTGAGGCTATTGCCGATTCGGATTTCGTGGCGCGCGCGCGCATCCTCGGTCATGGCGGCCGTGCCATAGCGCATGGTTTTCAAGCTGATGCTGAGCCCCGCGATCAAGGTCAGGGCGAGAAGCGGCAGGCCATAGCGTTTTGCGGTCATGAACGGGCGGCCGATGCTGCACGGCGGGATGACGTTCCGTCATGGTGCGGTGACGTTCCGTCATGCTGCGGTGACGTCCCGTCACGGGACAGTCCCCACCAAGTAATAAGCAGGGTTGTCGTCAGAATGGCAAACTCGCTGACAGTGGCCCCGATCGGTCCGTGCGCCACGAGATAGAGATCGGGACTGAGCCCCATGACGGTCAGGCGGGCGAGGTTGATGGTGATCACACCGAAGGCGACGAGGGCCATGGCGAGATAATCGATCCGGGCGAACCAAGGGCGCAGCCACCGGGTTACGACGAGCCATGTCAACATGGCGAGGGAAATATTGGCGAAGGAAGAACAGGTCATCAGGACGGCCAGGGTCATGCCATCTTCGAGCGCCACGAGATTGCCGTCTACGACCGGATGACGGCCGAGCAGGCTGAGGATATCGGCCGTCAGACTGGCATCGATATGGAGGAGGACGGGGGACATCGCCTTCATCCCACTACTGACCCAAAGTTCGCGGGCACCCAGTGCTGCGAAAATGACCATGGCAGACCGCCATTCGCGCGGTAAGTGGCGATGGCGCGATTCAGCCAACGCCAAGCCCAGCAGACAGGCGGCGGAAAAGGCGCTGCTCGGCACCAAAAGGCCGATGACGTAGAGAGGCAGGAAAAGCCAGTCGAGGCTGGAAAAGGCGGCTTTGGCAAAACCCTGAGCCCCGATCGAAAGCGCCCCGGCGAGGCCCAGATAGACCGGCCAACCACTGCCGAAACCATTGCTCAGCGTGTCGATCCAGCCATGGGCGGCAATCGAGTCGGCGGCAGGGCGGACTCCCGCATTGATCATGCCGAGGCCAAGCAGACCCAGAAGAAAAAACGAACGGACTGTCGACCCGGTTTGGGCGGTGGCAGTATCGGGCGACAAGATCCATTCCCCCCTTCCCTTGACCCGCCAGAACGGCATAGAGATAAGAACCAATAGCGAGGCCAAGAACCGATAGCATAGCGACCGCAATCCGACAGGGGCGGATCGCGGTATGAGAGCTATGCGAACCCTGTGCCAATCGCCCGGCGCCGTCTCCTGGTCGGGATGACGCTTACCGGCTTGGGTCGAAACCGTCCGACTGTTCGATTTTGAGACGGGCGTCGAAATTTTGCACGGCTGCCGTCGCCAATTTGAAGACGGCCGGGGCATAAAGCCTGCCGAACCGCTCTAACGACAGGAGCGTACTGCGCACGTCCCGTTGTGCTTGGCTATCCCATGGTGCCGCCGTACGCAGGGCGGCTTCGACCTGGGTCTCGAACGGGCGCAAAATCTCGCAGATTTCCCAAACCCGTCCGCCTGCCGCCCCGGTCGACCATGTGCGGGCTGCGGCGAAGAGTTTCACGCAATAATCGTCGAGAAAGGCCCGTTCTTTCAAGGTTTCAGGGCCCAGTCTTTCTACGCGTGTTTCCAAGAGCGACATGGTGTTTCAACCTGATGCATAAAAGGCGCGGGAACGCGTCCTTCTATGGAATCAGATTCTTAAAAAATCGTTATTGATGCCGGGATAAAGATCGGCTAGCGAAGAAGGGTATTTGCAGGCGAGGCGTCATGGTTCGCCATTATTGTAGGACATAAAAATCCGATTAAATTGACGCATAAAGGTGCCGCCCATTATACTGTCCGTCATATCGGTTGGGAGATCGCACCCGCGCCTTGAATAAGCGGTCGGGAGCGATGTGGGACGAAGCGACGAATTGCCGACTAGACCTGCAGGAAGCTTACTGGTTATAAAGTGGGCATTTCTGCTATTGCTGTGCAACATTTTTTTATCGAACAGAATCAGGATGCGATGAAAAAATTGGCAAATCCTCTGTCGGTTGTTTTGCGCATGAGTAATGCACGATGATGACGGCGTCAGCAGTTCCAGGTCTGCAATCCGCCGAAAATCTAGCGTTGCTGCTCGATCAGGCGCCGTTCGGCGTCTTGGTTCATCGCGATAACCTGCCGATTTATTGCAATGCCCGCTTCGCCATACTGCACAGCAGGACAGTGGCGGAGGTGTTGGCCTGGCCCAATCTCAACAATTTTGCCCCGGAAATCCGCGCCCGTGGTGAGGGGCCCGTTCGCCTGCCGCTCGATCAGGATCTGGGTGTCGAACGCTGGGTCGAGGTGACGTCGGCACCGATCCTCTGGGAAGGGGTTGCGGCCACCGTTTGCTACGTTCATCGGGTGATGCCGGAAACCGGCCCCGACAGCCATTTGATCGCCGGACTGAACGGGACGACCAATGCGATTTTGATTTCCGATCCTGAAGAACGGGTGGTGTTTACCAACCGCAAATTTCATGAATTGTTTGAAAGTGCGCCCGAACAGGACCGGATCAAGGGGTGCCATATTTCGGAGATTATTCGCCGCGAATTGGATATCGGTCATGTCAGCGATCCCTTGGCCCATCAGGATCCCGACGCTTATTTGGCCCAACGGATGCACGAACGCGCCAATCTGACCGGGACCAGTTTTCTGGTTCACCAATTGGGCGGGCGTTGGTACGAACATATTCGCGAACGTATTCCGACAGGCGAAATCGTCGGGATTTACATCGATATTCACGATCGGAAACTGGCGGAAGAAGCCTTGGCCCGCGCCAAGGCAGAGGCGGAAGAATTATCCGCCCGGCTGCGGGCGGCCGTCGATGCCGAATTGTTGCCCGTCGGCTTCGTCATGTTCAATTTCGATCTCGAAGCCCTGATCTGGAACGAACGCTATATCAGTCTGCTGAGCCTCGACGATCTGTCGGCCAGTGGGCGGTTTACCGCCTATGACGTGGTCCGGGCCCAGGCGCGCCGGGGCGATTTCAGTGGATTCCTGCTCGATCCCGCCACGATACCGCCGGGGGCCGCGGAGGCCATACCGTGTCTTGCCACCTTGCTGCGGTGTCAGGCGACCCGTGGCCCCGATGACGGGATGAGCGAGGCGGAGGTCGAGGCGTTCGTGGCCTGGACCATGATGATGATGGGCGATGCGCCCCGGATCGACGGCCGCCATTGGAGCAAACCCGTCGCCTATGAAAATAAGATCACGGGCCGCATGATCGAGGTGCGGTGCGACCGGGTGCCGAATGTCGGGTGGGTTTTCATCCAAAGCGACGTGACGGAACGGGAAGAAGCCGAACGGCAATTGAAAAAAGCCAAAGAAGCCGCCGAAATCGCCCTTGAAGACCTGAAGGCGGCGCAGGATCGGTTGGTGCATGCCGAAAAATTGGCCTCCTTGGGCCAGATGGCGGCGGGTATCGCCCATGAAATCAAGAATCCGCTGAATTTCGTGAATAATTTCGCCCATATGTCGGATGATCTTCTGGTGGAAATGCTGGACCTCATCCCGACGGTCGAAGGCGGTCATCATGAAGAATTGCAGGAAATCGCCCAACTTTTGACCAGCAATCTGCGCAAGATCGGCGAGCATGGGGCCCGTGCCGACGGCATCGTCAGTACCATGCTGCTGCATTCGCGCGGTGGCGGGCAATTCCAGTCGGTGGGCCTCAACTCTGTGGTCGAAGAGGCGGGCAATCTCGCCTATCATGGGGCGCGCGTGCAGAATCCGACCTTCAAGCTCGATTTTCTCACCACGCTCGACCCGTTGGCGGGGGATTTGATGGCGGTGCCGGAAGATTTGACGCGGGTGTTGGTCAATCTTCTCTCCAATGCCTTTTACGCCGCCCTTGAACGGGCCGTCCAGGTGGGCGGCGGGTTCGTGCCGGTCGTCTCGATCGCGACGGTCAATCAAGGCGATCTGGTCGAGGTGGTCGTGCGCGACAATGGCGTCGGGATGAGCGAGGATATCCGCGCCAAACTTTTCACCCCGTTCTTTACGACGAAACCGCCCGGCCAAGGCACCGGCCTCGGCCTCAGCCTCAGCTACGATATCGTGGTGAACCAACATGGCGGCACGATCGATGTCGCAAGCGAACCCGGCCATTTCACCGAATTCCGCATCATCCTGCCCCGGATCAGCCACGCCGCAACGGCGGCGTGAGCAAGGGGTGTCGATCAATTCATCACGAGATTAGCGGTAGAACAGCAATCGGCTAATTTTTAGAAATTCTAAAAACAACAGCCACACCTGACTGTGAAGTCAAATTTTTTAGAACTTCTTTTAATTGATCGGGATAACTGGGATCAATTTCCCCAAGTTTTTTTTATTATATTTTTCATGAAATCTCCTTCTTGACTAAGAAGTTCAGTATGTTAATTACAATAAAATTCTTCTTGGGTCATTTTTTAATCCCAAATTATTTAGAATTGTTGAGTATATTGAGCAAAAATAAAAAAACATTTATATAAAAAAAACGCATAAAAAAACCCGACACAAAGCAGGGCTCATAACAATTCTTGATGATAAATGGTGCCGCCTGCGTGACTCGAACACGCGACCCCCGCATTACGAATGCGATGCTCTACCGGCTGAGCTAAGGCGGCGCTTCAAGCAGCGTTGGCGCTTGAAGTGGCGGGGACGATGCCAGATGAAGGTGGTTTGTGCAATCAATAAATTCATCTGGGGCCTTGCATTCCGACAAACCTGGGTTTGAGTGGAATGCAAGGCTCGTCCGTTGATGATCGGCAGCGCGATCAGGGGGTTGGGGTTAGGTG
>DAISJD010000164.1:0-5776 GCA_036821645.1 Aliidongia sp. | reverse complement strand
CGGTGGCGGTGGCGGTGGCAATCGTGGCGAACACTCGGCAGAAAAATCCGCAGCCTCCGCCTCAAGAAGCGCCGAGGCACCCGCCGTCGCGCGTGGCGGTTTTGGGGAAACGGCCGCCCATGCCAGCGGCGGCGGCGGCGGGGAATAACAGTTGGAACGCGAGCCGCACCCACCGCGACCCGACTGGCAGCGGCGCGTCGAACAAGAGGGGCTGATCTGGCACAGCGATCGCGGCATTGCCTATTGGGATGAAAGCGCCTTCTATCAGTTCAGCACCGATGAAATCACCGTGCTCGAAGAGGCAACCCGGACACTCTATGGGTTGTTTCTTGCCGCAGGCGATCACATCATCGCCCAGGGTCTGTTTCACACCTTCAACATACCGGATTGGTGCATCCCCCTCATCATCAACGCCTGGGAGACGGAACCCCCGGCCTTGAATTACGGGCGTTTCGATTTAGGCTATGATGGCGTAAACCCGCCTAAGCTCTTTGAATTCAATTGCGATACGCCGACCGCCCTTCTGGAAGCCGCCGTCATTCAGGCCGATTGGCAACGGGATCTTTTTCCAAATCACAGCCAATTCAATCGGTTGCATGGGTTACTGCGCGCGCGCTGGGCCGATCTCTTGCCCGATCTTGGGAATGATACGGTTTACTTTACCCACGCCGACGATTGGTGCGGCGAAGATGCCGTCACCACCGCCTATCTCATGGATCTTGCGCAAGAAGCAGGGCACCATACCCAACGGATCAACATTGTCGATATCGGGTGGAATGGGCGACATTTCCTTGATCTCGATGATAAAATCATCCGTCAGCTCTATCATCTCTACCCTTGGGAGTGGTTGGTCAGAGAACCGTTCGGCCGCCATATTACCGAAACCGACACGCGTTGGATCGAACCGATCTGGAAAATGATATGGAGCAACAAGGCGATTCTACCGATTCTATGGTCGCTTTTCCCCGATCACCCCAACCTGCTCTGGGCCGATAACGCCCCGCCCGCCACCGGCAGCTATGTGGAAAAACCGATCCTATCGCGCGAAGGCGCCAATATTCGCATCATAGGCGACGGTGTGATTCAAGCGGCGACCGGCGGCACCAATCAAAATCAGCCGATGGTCTATCAGTCTCTCTACGCGCTGCCATCGTTCGATGGCGCTTATCCCATCGTCGGCAGTTGGATCGTGGACGGCACGCCAGCCGGGATCGGCATCCGCGAAGACGGCCTGATCACGAGCAACCGCGCCCGTTTCAGACCGCACCGCATCGCCTGAGATGCCCCTACCGCCCTTCTCGACGCCAGGCCAGCATCAAACTCCCAAGCGACAGCAGCAGCAGCAACCAAGGCGGCAGCAAGGGGGTTTCAACCACCCCCGTCACCCGGTAATCGCCATTGGCGCGAAAGCCGATCCAGCCGGGGCCGCCCGCCGGGCCCGTTTTGCCGACCCGGCGGATTTCCGGCAGGGGACTGCCCAGAGCAGTGCCAAGACCGGCACCCGTCCCCACCCATTGCACCGATCCTTGGGTTGCCGTCACGACCGGATCGAGCCGCTCGCGCACGGTGCGTACATCGGACATTTCCACCGGGTTTAACGCCCCGGCGGCGGCAAGGGCCGTGCGCGTGCCGTCGGTGACGCGGTAAAGCCCACTCTCGCCAATCGCAACGATCCCGGTCGCCCGGCCGTCGGATTCTTCTTTCAAGGGCACCGTCTCGCTCTTGCCGTCGGGGCGGGTCAGGGTGATGGTCGCCGGTTCCGGTTTCAAGGTCCGACGGGTAATGGTCAGCCGTTGCCCATCGACCGTGGCGCGCAGATCGTTTTCTTCGAGATCCGGTTCCTTCATCAACCAATAAGCCAAGCGGCGCAGCAATTCCGCCTGGGGGCCGCCCCCTTCGAATCCCTTGGTCCAAAGCCAGATCTGATCGCTGAGCAGTTGGGCGACCCGGCCTTTTTCGACCCGGTCCAATACCATTAGCGGCTGATCGTCAAGCCCGCTCATCACCACGCTGCCCCGTTTGGCCTGGGCCTCGACCTGACGGAACCACCGCCCCCAAGTGGCATCGCCCTTGCCGTCGAGCGGGGCACCGGGCAGGCCCGCCGTCACCGGATGTCGATTGCCTTCCGGCGTAATTCTGGGACGCACCCCTTCTTCGCGCACTTTGCCCGAAGGTTCCGCCGGCAGGACCGTGCCGACCGGCGTGCGAAACAGACCGAGCGGGGCCCCCGAACAGCCGCCCGCCGCCTCCAGCAACGCCCCACCCTGACGGACATAGCGGGCGATATTGTCGAGATAGTTCAGTTGCAGAATGCCGCGCCTGCAATAATGGTCGAGGATGATGAGATCGAATTCGCCGAGCTTGACCTCGAACAATTCACGGGTCGGAAACGCGATCAAGGACAATTCCCGGATCGGGGTCGCATCGTTCTTTTCCGGCGGTCGCAAAATCGTAAAATGCACGAGATCGACCGAGGGATCGGCCTTCAAAAGGTTGCGCCAGACCCGCTCGCCCGGATGGGGTTCACCCGTCACCAACAAAACCTTCAACCGATCGCGTACCCCATTCACCACGAGGGCTGCATGTTTATTATCGTCGGTCAAATGATGGGGACCGGGATTGACCGCGAGTTCGAACACCGTGGGCCCGCCATGGTCCAGGGACACGGTCACCGGCACATCCTTGCCGATCGCAACGGTAAAGGGTTGGGGCGGCCCGCCGTCGCGCCGGATGGTAATCGCGGCCGTCGCCGGATAGCGTGCCCGCTCCCCCGGCGGGCCGCCCAGATCCTCGACCCTCACCACGAACCGGACATCTTTGCCAACGATGCCGAAAGCCGGTGCCTCCTTGATCAGGATCCGGCGATCGCCTTCGTCCCGCTGTCCGTCGAGCAGGGCATGGATGGGAGCGGTAAAGCCTAGACGGTCGGGGCTCGGGACGTCATGCACCTGACCATCGGTAATGAGGGCGATACCAGCCAGCCGCTGGGCCGGAACGTCGCTCAGCACCCGCCCCAAGGCACCGAACAACTCCGTACCGGGATCGCGGCTGCCGAGCGGTGGGGCCGCCCCCGCCTCCACCACGCGCACATCGAGATCGTCGAACCGCCCCAACCCTGCCTTCAAATGGGCAAGTGCCGCATCAGCCGCCGCCTGTCGGGTGCCGATCCGCTGGCTTGGAGAGATATCGCGCACGATGATCGCCACATCTTTTTGCGGCGTCCGCCGTTCTTCCATCAGGGACGGATTGGCCAGGGCCAGCATCAAGAACGCCGCCGTCAAAAACCGCCACCCGACCGATCCCGTGCGCCGCCAGAGACCGAAACCCAATACCGCCAGAACGATAAGGGCCATACCGCCCAAAACGGGCCATGGGATAAGCGGGGCCCAACCGAGACTAAAAGCATTCATTGGCCGAGACGCTCCAGTATCGCGGGGATATGCACCTGATCCGCCTTGTAATTGCCCGTCAGCGTGTACATCACCAGATTGATGCCGAACCGCATCGCCTGTTCGCGCTGCCCTTCGCCGCCTGGAACGCAGGGAAATGCCGGTTCCCCCCGCGCATCGATCGCCCAGGCCGATGCCCAGTCATGGGCACCCAGAATCACGGTCGCAACCCCATCATTCACCCGGTCTTCCGCCGTTTGCAACCAGACGGCCCCGCCGGTCCAGCGCCCCGGAAAATCATGCAGCAGGTAAAACGCCTTGGTCAGGACATGGTCCGGTCCCGGTTGCGACAAGGGCGGAATATCCACCCCGGCCAAGATACGATGCAGCCGATCGGCCGTGTCCTGCGCCCCAAGGGCACCCGGCAGGGCCGTCCCTTGGTCGCGCGTATCGAACAAGATCGTCCCGCCGGTCGCAAGATAACGATTGACCTTGGCGACGGCATCGGGGGCAAGCGGTGCCTGCTGATCGGTAATCGGCCAATAGATCAAGGGGAAAAACAAAAGCTCGTCTTTGTCGAGATCGATCCCCATCGGCTTGCCCGGTTCGACCGAAGTCCGATTGACCAATTGCACGCCAAGTCCAGAGAGACCCGCCGCACTGGTCCGGTCCACCGCATCGTCGCCGGTCACGATATAGGCCAAATGCAGATCGCGCATGGCCGTCAGATTGAAATCATCGAGCTTATCGCCATCGGCGGCGCGAACCGGGCGGTTGGTCTCGGCCTCAGCCGCCTGCGGCAGGGCGGCGCAAGCCAGCAAAAGGACGAGCCCCATTGCCCTAAAATGCCCGATGATCCCGCGCATCGCCCCTCCCAAAATATAAGCCAACATCAGATCGACGAGGCCGAGCCCCATCGCCAAGGTCAAGAATCCGGCCCTCAGATCGACTTCCGCCATCGGTTGATAGCCAGCTTTCGCAGCCCCCGGCGGCAAGGCTGCAATGGCCGAAAAACCGGCCACGGCGGTCCCGAGATTGAGCGCCTGATACGCCTCTTGCGTCCCATAAAAACCCGGCCAATGCGTGGCATCGATACCGCCCGATACCGGACGATCGGCGGCGATCGACAAAGTCTGGGGCGGCGGCGCACCCAAAACGCCGAACCCATCCAGAATTTTCCACGGCGGCAAGGCGATATTGGTCTTCTCGCCCGCAACCCCCGCGCCCAATTGACCAAGGCGGCGCAGCATATCGACGAAAAGACCGCTCAGCGCCAAATTCGACCAATCGGTATTGGCACTGGTATGGACGAGGACGACCCAGCCCTTGCCAAGTGCCGCCCCCGTGACTAGGGGCGTGCCGTCTTGGAGTTTCGCCCAGGTTTTGCCCGGTAGATCGGCGGCCGGTTCCGCCAGAACTTGGCGATCGACCGTCACATCGGTCGGGACGGCTAACCCCGCAAACGGCGATTCTTCTGGAAAGGGGGCAAGATGCGCCGGTTTATCCCACGATAAGGCCCCGCCCAGGGTCCGGCCCCCGCGTCGCAACGTGACCGGCAACAGATCCGGTTTCGCCGTCTCGACCAACCGCTGCCCGGCAAACCGGACCAGCACGCCGCCCGATTCGACCCAAGCCCGAACTGGCTTCACCAGATCGGCGGTGAAGCCGCTGCTATCGGGCAAAAGGAGGAGAGAGATTTTCTGGGCCGCAAGGGTCTGTACCGCCCCCCGGCGAATCTCGGCGAACGGGTCGAGGGCCTTTTCCAGATAATAAGTTTCCGTCAAAAGCGGTTGTCCCGTGCCCTCTGCCGCAACAGTGGCAATCCCGACGGGTCGACGGCGCGCCCGTTCGTCCAACAGCAAAGCGGCACCGGCCGTCGGTTCGTCGGCAATGTCGATCCGATCGATGCGGTTGCGCAATTCGACCGGGATTTTGAACGCGATATCGCTCGCCGTCTGATCCGGGGCGAAAGATCCGCTCGCTTCAGCCAAAATGCGACCATCCGGCCCGTGTGCGACGAGGCGAACCGGGACCGACGGCCCCAAGGCCGCCCGACGCACCCGAACGACGAGACCCGCAGGGTCGGGGGGCCCCGGTACCAAAAGATGGGCCAGACCCGCCCCGTCGGGCAGCATCACCTGAAGCGTGCCGCGTGCCGCCAAATCCTGCGCAAGCCCCGATGCCGCAGGGTCGTCCAACCCATCGCAAAGCCAATAGATCGTGGGCGCTACGGGAAAATCCGTCGCCTTGAGCCGCCCGTCCGCCGCCGCCCGATCGGTCGGCACAGGATGGGGTGCGAGCGTTCGGACCGCGGCAGCCGCTGCCGCCGGGGCAAGTTTGCCCAACGGTTCGCGCCCGCCACCCGCCGCCGTGGGCAGTATCATGAC
>DAISJD010000163.1:0-5880 GCA_036821645.1 Aliidongia sp. | reverse complement strand
CTTCTATAATCCACCGGCCCACCCAAGAGCGGCCCCCACGGCACCCGCCATCAGGCAGGCTGCGATCAGGGCGGCCCCTTCTGCGACGCCGATCCCGGACGATATCCCATCGATCGGGATGACACCTAAGAGGGCGACCCCATGGACAAGCACCAGTCCAAGACCAAGCAGCCCCCCCGATCGGGTTCCGATATGTCCCGATTCCTTAATTAATATTCTCTCTAATTGCCAAGACCAGTACACCGCCAAGACAAATGATGCAGCCAAAATAGGTGTCGTTGATATGTTAAAAGAAAAATTTATAAAGAAAAAAGGAATAAACTGCCCGACCCAGACCAGGAGAGCGATCTGTCCAATACTCAAAAAATGCATCAACAACCCTGATCTCGACGATTGGGATTGAAGCGGTGGAGGTACGGCGGCAGAGGTTTCACTCACAATGGCTGATTACCTTGATAAGCCCGGACAGCAATTGGGTACCGACGGCAGGAACGACAGTCTGTGCGCATCACCCAAGGCGAACCGCCGTTCCCGTTGGGGATGAAGATAATCATCAATTCCTAATGAAATCATACTGGAAATGCAATTTTGCCATAATTGTTTCCCGTCATTTTCCGGTTTTTTTCACATCCATTTCCTATCGGCGGTCAAAACGATCCAATCGCATCCGCCCCAGCCATCCATGCCGTGTGTTTGGGGCCGTGCGCTTCATCAAAAAATTTGTAAAAAAAACAACTCTCGTCACATAGGAGACATTTTTTTAACACCCCTGGCCGTAATTTCAGATCAACGGACAATTCAGTCCGACAAAAAGACAGGAGATCATCATGGCCCAACTCTCCCCGCGCTCGATCGAAACCCTGATCGATCTGGTCGAAATCAAGATCAGTTATCTGGACATAACGGATCGCGAAGACCGGGACGAGTTGCGCGCCCTCCAACGGTCCCTGAACGAGCTTCACCTGTTACAAAGTCAGGAAATCGCGGCTACCCCCGCCGTTCATCGGCGCACGGCCGCCGCCCATAAAGTTGCCGCCCATGCGTAAAAGAGAGACGTCTGTCGGCTCTCCCGACAAACGCCGCTTTTAAACTACCGCCCCCTGTCCTTGACCGGCATGCCCCTGTTCGCCTGATGGCCCACCCATTCTCTCTCTACGGACGATCCCCCCACGCGGCATGAGAATGGGTCTTTTTTGGGAGGCGATCGTGCGGTTGAGCCGTCACAGAGGTCCAACGGGCCAATTGTCGATAAGCCGGGTCCGCCCGAGGCGCGCCGCCACGAACAGACGGGTCGCCCGCCCCACCTGATGGACTGGGACCAGCCGTTCGGCGTCGCAAAAACACAGATAATCGATCGGGCCAAAACCAGCCTCGCCCAAGGCGCGGTGGGCCGCCCGAACAAGTTCAGGCAAACTGGCAAGACCGCCTTCGGCCGCGGCCACAGTTTCGCGCATGATTTGCGGCAGGAGAGCCGCCTTCTTGCGTTCATCAGCACTGAGATAGGCATTGCGTGACGATAGGGCGAGCCCATCGGCCTCTCGGACGGTGGGCACGCCCACGATGTTGACCGGAAGATCAAGATCGGTTGCAAGGCGTTTGATGACCTGAAGTTGTTGATAATCTTTTTCCCCGAAATAAGCGCTATCGGGTAAGGTTTGCAGCAATAATTTGGTAACGATGGTCGCAACACCCACGAAATGTCCCGGACGCATCGGGCCGCAGAGATGGTCGGTCAAATCATCGACCGCGACATGGGTCGAAAAAAACGGCGGATACATCTCGGCCGCCGACGGGGCCCAGACCGCATGAGCGCCGGTTTCAGCCGCAAGCGCACAATCCAGCACCTCTTGACGCGGATATGATGCGAAATCTTCGTTTGGGCCAAATTGCGTCGGATTGACGAAAATACTGACGATAACCCGCTCGCCCGCCGCAAGGGCGGCCCGGACCAAGGCCATGTGCCCGGCGTGAAGCGCGCCCATCGTAGGCACGAGACCGATCCGGTATCCCTCCTTGCGCCAATCGCGCACCAGGGCACGCAGATCGTCGCGGCTTCGCAAAACCGGCACCGCCGGATCATCGCACGGCGTCATCACTTGGGACATGGCCACCCACTCGCATTTCGGCAACGGCGCATCGCCCTGCCACGAAAAAAGGCCAGCACTTTTACAGGAACCGGACCCGCAATCAATCCACCGTATCATGAAACCGGGTGTAATCGATGACGCGCCTGCCATCGGCCCGCTCGCCGATGATATCGACGAATCGGGTACGCCAGCGCAAATCCCCCGGCCCGTAGGTATGGCGGGTATGGACCATCTGCATAAATGTTTCGTCAAGCCCGGTAATGGCACAGACGATGGCCATATTGCCCGCAGCGAATTGCGCAGAATCGACCCCGTAAAGCGGGCTTTCCTCGTCGATATGATGCAAGACCATCCAGGTGAGCGCAAAAACCGGCGTGCGGTTTCGCGCCAGGGTCAGATCGTGAAATCGCCGCATTCGCAGCCCTTCGAGGGTCGTTTCCTCGCGCAGGACCGCCAACGACATTTGGGCTTCGACGATCTGATTACGCCGCCGATTGGCCACCCGCAGCATCAAAGTCGGTCTGCCGTTGAACGTACCGATCACGGCGACCCGGCTGAAGGTCATGCGGGCCGTCGGGCGCGAGACGCGGGCGAACAAAACACCGGTCGACAAGGCCAAGGTCAACATGCCGATCACGGTTTCAATCGTCACCAGGATATTGCCGGCCAGGGTCTGGGGCGACAAAACGCCGTAGCCGATCGTCGCCATGGTCTGAACGCTGAAGAAAAAAGCATCTTCAAACGATCCCGGCCGCGCATTGGCAATCGCCCCGTCGAACAGCAGGTAGATACCCGCAAACAGGGCATTGACCGCAAGATAGCTGAATGCCAGCAGCAGCAGGAGTGCCGGGATCGAAATCACCATCAGCCCGTGATAGAGATCGCGCAGCCCCTCTTGGCGAAACCCGACCCGTTCGATCTGAAGATCGCCGGACCGGGCGGATGGCGGCCCACTGCGCCGCCAGTGATCCGGGCGCGGACACCGATAGCGCCGACCCGTCACCGGGATAGGGTCCGCTCAGACGTCTCGTTGAAGGCCAAGGATCCGGCCGTCCCGGACAGTGTGCGGGCAATCAGATCGCTCAAGGCTTCGCGTTTACGCGGCAACACTTCTCGGGTGGCGAACAGGGCGGCCATGACCGGATCTTGCCCGATTGCACGCTGTTGCCGACGGACCATGGCCTGAACCGCCACCGGATTGGGCTGTACCGGCTTTAAACTCGGGGCCTCGACATACCCGCTCGTGCCGTCATTGAGGGCAAGATGGACCCAACCCGGCGGTGCGTCGGCATCCGGCACATTCAAAACCCGCTGACCTTTGCGCAATTGCGCCAAGACCGGGGCATCGTTGGCGGGCTTTATATGAATGGCAGCGGTATTGAGAGCGATGTAAGGCTGTTCGAGCCGCCCGGCCGGGTTCTGAGATGCAAAATCTTTCAAGGCGGAGTTGGCCGCCGCCTGTTCCACGGCGGTGCGCAAAGCAGCCTCCCGCCGGGCCAAGGGGCCTAGAACCGCCTTGGCCGCATCAACCTCGGCCGGGGTCATGGCCTCTAACGAGGCCTGCGTACCCGCGGTGGAAGATCCGGCTTTTTGGGCCGCCATCGCCCGGCACGCCTTTAAGGCGGCAAGACTGCCGCTCAGTCGATCGATGGCTTGGACGATCCGATCGGATTCCCCGGCAATGCGGCTTGCCAAGTGCGGCAGGTCTTCCGACGGCGCACGATCGACCCCACCATCGGCCCCGGCTTGTAACATCTGCACGGCCGCCGTAAAGCCTTGCTTTTCCTGGACACAGAAATCGGGATCGCGCGGGCCGGGCGCACGGGCGGTTTCCGGGGGGGCCGGAACCCCCGCACAAGCCGCCAATAAAAGGCTGGCCCCTGCCATGATACCAATCCGATATAGCTTGCGTCTCATCACGATTGCCCGGTCCATCGCAGCACTATCCGCCTTAAAACCGCCCCATCCTGCAACGGGCTGCATTTTTTGTCACTCGTTTCATACTGGCACGGCGCTTTTACTGGGCCAATGGCAGAACAGGACCAACGATCTGAAGGCATCATGCCGGGCCGCCCGCCCAATTCTTCGACCCAGCCATCCCGCCCACTCCTCTTGCATCTCGCGCAATTAGCGGGCAAGAACCTTGAGAGACGTTATTTCAAGGTTTGCCCCTTGCCCGGAGCCACGATCCATGTCCCTGCCGCCCTCGCCCGTCACCGATACTGCAATCCCAGATGCCGCCACACTTTATCGGGCATCCGCCGCTGAAAATCAATTCCGCCGGGCCAGGGTCGAGAAACTGGCCGCTTTGCGCGCCCTCGGCGTCAATCCCTATGCCTATCGCTTCGACGCCACGACCGACGCGGCCCAGATCGAGGCCGCGTTCGCCGGGCTTGTGGCCGGCGAGACGAGCGAGACCGTCGCCAAGGTAGCAGGACGCATTCGGGCCATCCGCAATTCCGGGCTGTTCATCGATCTCGTCGATTCAAGCGGGAAAATCCAAGTCTTTTGCCACAAGGATTTTCTGGACGAAACCAACCTCGCCATCGTGCGCCTGTTGGATTTGGGCGATCTCATCGGTGTCACCGGCCTCATTCGGCGCACCCCACGCGGTGAATTGACCGTCAATGCCGCGACGGTCGAGCTTTTAACCAAGACGCTTTTGCCGTTGCCGGAAAAATATCACGGCCTCACCGATGTCGAAACGCGCTACCGTCAGCGCTATCTCGACCTTATCATGAATCCCGACAGCCGCGACGTGCTGCGCAAACGCAGTCAGATCTTGGCGGCGATGCGGGGTTTTATGATCGAACGCGGCTTTCTTGAAGTGGAAACGCCGATGTTGCACCCGATTTCCGGCGGGGCATCGGCAAAACCGTTCAAGACCCATCACAATGCCCTCGACATGGAACTGTTCCTACGCATCGCACCGGAACTCTACCTGAAACAACTGATCGTGGGCGGGCTTGCCGACAAAGTGTTCGAGATCAATCGCTGTTTTCGCAACGAAGGGATTTCGCCCCGCCACAATCCCGAATTCACCACCATGGAACTGTATCAGGCCTATGCCGACTACACGGATATGATGGCTTTGGTCGAAGATCTGTTTCAGCATCTGGCCCTCACCGTGACCGGATCGACCGACGTGACTTATGGTGAGGTCGTCATCAGCTTTGCTGGCCCGTTCCGGCGCCGCTCCATGGCTGAACTCGTTGCGGATCAGACCGGCATCGATTTTCTGGCGTTGGACGAGGCGGAGGCCCGCACGGCCGCGCGAAAACTGGGCTCTAAACTGGATGATCACGCCAATTGGGGCCAAGCGCTCGAAGCGGTCTTCGGCGACCATGTCGAGGGCACGCTCATTCAGCCGACCCATGTCACCGACATGCCGCGCGACATCTCACCGCTTGCCAAGGTCCATCGCCATGATCCGCGCCTGACCGAGCGGTTCGAGACCTATGTGAACGGCATCGAACTCGCCAACGCCTTTTCGGAATTGAGCGATCCCATCGATCAGTTCGAGCGGTTTGAAGGGCAAATGCTGCTGCGTGAACGTGGCGACGACGAAGCGCAGCAAATGGATGTCGATTTCATCACGGCGCTTGAATATGGGTTGCCGCCGACAGGCGGCCTCGGCGTCGGGATCGATCGTCTCGTGATGATGCTGACCAACAGCACGACGATCCGCGACGTCATTGCCTTTCCGACGATGCGCCCGGCATCGGGCCGTGCCGTCAATGCCGCAGCGCCGACGCCGCCCACGGCATAACCCGCCCCTCTCTCTCGCCCCGCA
>DAISJD010000162.1:0-5930 GCA_036821645.1 Aliidongia sp. | reverse complement strand
CGAGAGGTCCAAGAGCCAGGCGTCGTTCGATTTGGCCATCACGCCGATATCGGCGGGATCAGTCCGGGGTCGATGCCGCCCATGAGCCGTGACGTCCGCGAGGAAGGGGTTTTGCTGGACAATGTCCTTTTGGTGGACGAGGGACGGTTTTGTGCGCAGGAAATACTGGATCTGCTAACGGCGGGACCGTGGCCTGCCCGCAATCCCGACCAGAACCTGGCGGATTTGAAGGCCCAGATCGCGGCCTGCGCCAAGGGCGGTCAGGAATTGCATCGCATGGTCGCCCATTACGGTCTTGCGACCGTTGAAGCTTATATGAACCACGTCCAAGCCAATGCCGAAGAGGCGGTGCGTCGGGTGATCGCCAGCCTTGAGGATGGGGAATTTTGCGTGACCCTCGATGACGGGGCAGCGATCAGGGTGCGGGTGACGGTGGACCGGGCGACCCGGTCCGCCGTGATCGATTTTACCGGAACCGACGGGCAGTTGCCGAACAATTTCAATGCGCCGGAGTCGGTGTGCCGGGCGGCCGTGCTCTATGTCTTTCGCACCTTGGTCGATGACGCCATCCCGATGAATGCCGGGTGTCTAAAGCCGCTCACCCTCGTCATCCCCGATGGGTGTTTCTTGAAACCCGCCTTTCCGGCGGCGGTGGTTGCGGGCAATGTCGAGACCAGTCAAGCGATCGTCGACGCGCTCTATGGTGCGCTCGGGGTTTTGGCCTCGGCCCAGGGGACGATGAACAACCTGACCTTCGGCACGGCGCAGTATCAATATTATGAAACGATCTGCGGCGGATCCGGGGCCGGACCCGGTTTCGACGGCACCGATGCGGTCCAAACCCACATGACCAATTCGCGTCTGACCGATCCCGAAATCCTGGAATTGCGGTTTCCAGTCATGGTCGACGGGTTTTCGATACGACACGGGTCCGGCGGGGCCGGGCGGTGGCGTGGCGGCAATGGGGTGGTGCGCCGCCTGCGGTTTTTGGAAGCGATGCGGGTCGGCATGTTGGCCAATCGCCGGGTCGTCGCCCCGTTCGGGCTTAGAGGCGGCAAGGCTGCTGCCCTTGGACGCAACTGGATCGAGCGCGGCGATGGGACGATCAATCAACAGCCGGGCATTTTCGAGTCTTCGGTCGCCCCTGGGGATTGTCTGGTGGTTGAAACACCCGGCGGTGGTGGATTCGGGGCCTGACGCCGTAAAATATATCGCACTGCGACAATACGCCCGCGTGAGGTTAGAGTCATGCGGGTTTTTCTTTACATTTTATTAAAATTTTAAATTTGTGTTTTCTTTTTGGCGGATTTTTTGATATCAAGAAAGAGTGATCGGTTGTGGTTTTGAATTTTTTTGCAAAAAAATAATGACAAGCTTCTCACTTTAGAGATATTGTCTTGCATCTTTAAGTGGATTGAATGTCTTTTCTGTCGGTTTGAATTTGAAGATAAATGAAGTGATCAATTGTGATCAATTAAAAAAAATATAGGAATTCTGTGGTTTTTATTAAGTAAAATTTTGCTATTTTTTGATTGAGTTTGTATCTGTCAAGGGTTTGGGTAATTTTCGCAGTGCCGTATCGCTCGCCGTATCGTTGTCATTTTCTGCGTATAGGTTTCCAAGATGGCCGTCCTTGAACACAGCAGAACACCCGATATCCTGGCCGCGCGCGGTGGGGAAGTGACGCGGATTTTACGCGGTTTGATCAGCAACGGCGAAGATCGTTGCAATGTGGTGCGCATCAAAAGCGGCACGGCCGACGATAGAAGCCGGTTTGCCAAGCATCTCTTGCAAGAAGCGCTGTTTTACTATGAGCGGCCGTTGATTCTCTTTGCGAATGTTGCCGGTGACGACAGTGCCACTGCCGTATTCGATCATCTTCAGTCGGATCTGGGAATGGCCCGCACATGGTCGTGGGAACAACCGCAGCATGTGCCACCGGATCTGGTCGGCGATCAGACCCAGGCGGCGACCCCGGCCCCCGGCCATGTTTTCGCCAAAATGGCAAAACGCTTGCCCCTGATCGGTGCTGCCTTGAAGCCGGGTAAAGTTGCGGGGGCGAAAGGCGACCCGATCGAAACCTGTCACAGCCTGTTTCGGCGCCTGCGTCAGATCGCAGCCGCACGGGACGTGGTTTTGGTGCTGGAAAATGCCCATCATCTGCCGATCATTCATGCGGCCAATGTGGCCCAGATGGCCCGGACCCTGCCGGTGCGCATGCGCATGATCCTGATGACGGCGGGGCCTGCCCTTGGATCGGCCCCACATTACGAAACGATCGCCGGTGCCGTCCTCGATCTTGCCGAAGCGCCCGCCCCTGCGGCGGCGATCGCCCCGCGCAGTACACCCCCGGTGAAGGCTGCGATCCCCGATATGGCCACGGTCGATCTGGTCGGACGGGTCAAGGTGCATGTCAAGGATGGCGGCGTCATGTTGGGGGCCATCACCAATGATCGCCGCCCCGATCAAGCCGTGAGCGGTTTGGCCCACGCCTGAAGAATAGTCTATTTCCGGCGATTGGGTCTGGTGATTGGGGCGTTGTGTTCCCCCGGACCCATGGTAAAATCCCCGCTTTGGTAGCGCCGTATCGTTGCCTTTGCGTTTTGGGGATCTTGTTATGGCTGTGCTCCATCCTGTTTCGATCAACCCCGCCCGCCGCCTGACACCCGAGGCCACGGCGGGGGCGGTAACGGCGTTGCAGGATCGGTTTGGGGCGGCCCTCTCGACCGTGCCCGCAATTTTGGCCCAGCATGGCCGGGATGAATCCTATCATCCGGTCGATGCGCCCGATGCGGTTTTATTCGCCCGCACGACCGAGGATGTCGCCGATGCCGTCCGGCTTTGCGCCGCCCACGGCCTGCCTGTGATCCCGTTCGGCACGGGGACCTCCCTCGAAGGGCATATCGCCGCGCGCGAAGGCGGCCTCTCCATCGATCTCAGCCACATGAATGCGATCCTGCGCGTATCGCCCGACGATCTCGACTGCACCGTCGAGGCGGGGGTGACGCGCAAGCAATTGAACGCCCATTTGCGCGATACGGGCTTGTTTTTCCCGATCGATCCAGGGGCCGATGCCAGTTTGGGCGGCATGGCGGCGACCCGCGCCTCGGGCACCAATGCCGTGCGCTATGGCACGATGCGCGAGAATGTCCTGGCCCTGACGGCGGTGATGGCCGATGGGTCGGTGGTGAAAACCGCCGGACGGGCGCGCAAATCGGCGGCGGGTTACGATCTCACCCGTCTGTTGGTCGGATCGGAAGGCACGCTCGGCATCATCACCGAGGTGACCGTGCGGCTTTATGGCATTCCCGAAACCATTGCGGCGGCGGTTTCGGCCTTTCCAAGCCTCGACGCCGCCGTGCGCACGGTGATCACGCTCATTCAAATGGGGGTGGGGCTCGCCCGGATCGAATTGTTGGACGCGGTGCAGATCGATGCCTGCAATCGCTATGCGAAACTCGATCTCGCGGTGGCCCCGACCCTGTTTTTCGAGTTTCACGGCACAGAGGCCACGGTGCGCGATCAGGTCCGCCAGGTCGAGGCGGTTGTCGGCGAGCATGGGGCCCTCGGCTTTACCGCCGCCGCCGATGCCGAGGCGCGCGCCCGGCTTTGGACGGCGCGGCACAATGCCTATTATGCGATGCTGGCGCTTAGGCCCGGTGCCAAGGGACTGGCGACCGATGTCTGTGTGCCGATCTCGGCCTTGGCGGCGTGTATTTTAGAAACGCAACAGGATCTGGCCGGGGCCTCGATGCCGGTTGCCGTGGTCGGGCATGTGGGGGACGGCAATTTTCATCTCTGCTTTGCGCTCGACCCGGAGTCACCCGCAGAATTGGCCGAAGCCTTGGCGATCAACGATCGGATGGTCGCACGGGCCCAGGCCCTGGGCGGCACCTGCACGGGCGAACATGGGGTCGGTTACGGCAAGATGGGGGCCCTTGCCGGGGAATATGCCCCGGCGGCCCTCGATCTGATGCGGACGATCAAACGGGCACTCGATCCTGCCAACCTCCTCAATCCCGGCAAGATCGTCAGGATTTAGGCGCGGCGGCGATCACCGTTCTCCGTCGCCGGGTTGACCGAGATTATGCCCGTCGAGGGCCGTCTCCCGTTTGTCGGCTTCCGCCTTCTGACGGGTTTTTTCCCCTTTGGTCAGGCCATAACGCACCCGGTTGGTCTGGGCGCGTTCTTCCGCCTCGGCCTTGGCGCGGGTTTTGCGGAATTTATTAAGATTGACGACATCACCCATGACCGGGGCCCTCCATCATTTCACCCATCTTGCGCCCGGATTGTGGTAAAAAATAGTCTCAAACGCCGCAATGGCGTCAACCGGGATCGGCACGGGACGATGCCGCAGCAGAAAAGAGAAGCGTGATGCGCAGCCTATTGATCGGTCTTGGGGCCTTGGTCGGCCTCGTCCTGCTGGCGGCCTTGGTTGCCCCATGGTTTCTGTCGGCGGAAAATTTGGCCGCCCTCTTGGCCGACGAGGTCAAGAAGACCAGCGGTTACGATCTTACCATCAAGGGCGGTGCGCGCATCGCGTTGCTGCCGTCTCCGTCTTTGACGCTGAGCGACGTGCATGTGGCGAACGCGCCGGGGGCGGTCAATCCCGAATTTTTTAAGGCCCGCGAACTTTCGGCCAGCGTGGCGCTGTTCCCGCTGTTTTCCGGCAATGTCGATGTGAAATCGGTCCGTCTCGACACCCCTGTCGTGGTGTTGGAAACGTTGAAGGACGGGCGGCCCGCCTGGATGCCGCCGCAAGGGGCAAAACCGGCCCCGACGCCGAAACCCGATGCGCCCTCTTCGGCACAACCGACCAAGAAGGGGGGCGTGTCGATCGCGATCGAACGGGTCGATCTCACCAATGGCAGCGTAACCCAGATTGCGGGCGATAAACGCACGGCAATCGCGGCCATCAACGGCCATCTCGACGGCAATCCCGCCGGTGCCGTCCGGCTTGCCCTGTCGGCCGAACTGCTGGGTCAGACGGTGAAGGCCGATCTCGATCTCGGTTCCTTGACCTGCGGGGCGGGCGGCGTGCCGATTGCCGCCGATGTGACCGCCCTTGGGCTCATGAGTGCGATCAAAGGCACGCTTGCCTGTGCCGAGGGGCGGCCCGTCGGGATCAATGGTGCGCTGACGATATCGGCGGACGATCTCACGGGGGTCGCAAAAATGGGCGGGATGGCCGAAAGCCCGGCCATCCTCAAGAACAAGCTGGCGCTAAAGGCGAGCTTGAAGGCGGATCAGGCCGCCCTTGCCCTGTCCGATCTGGTGCTGGATCTGGGCCCCGCCCATGGCACGGGCAAGGTTGGGGTGAAATTGGGCGGGCGGCCCGATGTCACGGCGGATCTGGCGTTCAATCGTGTCAATCTCGACCGGCTCATGGGCAAGCAGGCGGCGCTTGACCGGCAGACCCCGACCCGGTTTGCGGCCTTGCCCGGCTATCAGGTGGCGGCGGCAGGTCGCGTTTGCTTTGGACCTGGACCGTGATCTTGCCGTCGATGCGATAGGCGGGCAGGTTCACGACCAAGGCGGCACCCGCATCGAGACTGTCGGCCTTCACCGCGCCATCCTCGATCCGGGCGATGCCCTGGTCGATCTTGGCATTGGCCGTCAGGCTGTTGAATTTCGTCTCGCCATTGAATTTCATCCCAATGAGTTTCGGCAGATCGCCAAGCCCGTTCACCGTATCGATCGCCGCCACCACCGCCGAAAGATTGACCCCTTGCACGACCCCGTCCTTGGCCGCAACGGTCACGGTCCCGGCCAATGTATCGATGAGACGGGCAACCGAATCCCCGGTGGCGGTCAGGGCCGCAGTGGCCGATAGGGTGCCGTCCGTCACCCCGATCGACCCGACCCCCTGCACCATCGCCGGAACCGACAGATTGGCGAGGGTCAGATCGAGGGTGACGGGCGGCACCCTA
>DAISJD010000161.1:0-5984 GCA_036821645.1 Aliidongia sp. | reverse complement strand
ATGTGGCACTCATCCGGGAATCTGGTTACGACATGAGCCGGGTGGTCAAGGGTATTCCCAAGGAATATCGCCTCTAGCACCGCCTCTGATACCACAAGCCCCGATTGCCGCCTCTTGGGCCGGGGTTTGCAGGGCTTGTCGCCCTCACGGCGATCGATGGTTGTGGAGCCGCCTTGATGCTGGTGGAATTTACCCAGCCGGGCCATGATCGAACGGGCGCATAAGGTACGGATCATCGAAGTGACGCCCCCCTCATGCGCGTGTTCGACCGACAGGCCGAGCTCGACCCCGACGCGATCACGCGGCGCACCTACCGGGGAGCCGGAGCGGAAACCGAAGGCGAATCAAAGAGCGCAAAATACACTGAAGGCTGAAATCGAAGCGGGCGACATCCTGGCCGCCGATGGGTTCGTGGTGGAACGGCAACCGCCGCTTTCGGCATTGGATCTGGCCGATGGGATCGATATCAAAAAAAACCTGGCCTCAGGGTCGGTGGCAAGATCTATGATTCCTATATGCCATTCAGCGATGATATTGATCAAATACGTCAGGGCATTACCGAGAAATATCGCCACGATATCTGTTTACGGCAGTGTAAAGTCCTTTTGCCTTCTGCAATAGGGATTTTGCACTTTCTTAGCGAGTCTGTTCGTGGCATTGGAATTACAATTGGTGGGAGGTTTATATTCCAGTCAGCGCGCAGCCAGTCATCCAATGGGACGAGATCGCTCAACCGGCGCTGGGGCTCGTCGATATTCCATGAAGAGCGGTCGCATGGCGCAAAAGACCGACCGACCCCGTCGCCGCGCGGGATGGGGTCGGTCGGTGGCAGTCGGGCGCAATCCCGTGCGTATGGGGGTCGCTTATGATTTGCGCGTGACCACGAACTCGGCCACTTGACGCATCAAATCAGCCTTTTCCCCAAATGGGGCGAGGTGGTTGTTCGCCTGATCGACAAGGGCGCGCGCTTGGGTGCGGGCCCCGTCGATGCCGAGGATCGACACGAAAGTGGCCTTGCCCGCAACGGCATCGCGTCCGACGGATTTGCCGGTTTCCTCGGCACTGCCCTCGGCATCCAACAGGTCGTCGGCGATTTGAAAGGCAAGCCCCATATCATGGGCATAAGCAACGAGCGCCTTGCGCGCTTCTGGCGAGGCCTTGCCGAGAATGCCGCCCGCTTCGCAGGAAAAGGCGAACAAGGCCCCGGTTTTCAAGCGTTGCAGCCGCGTGATCGCCCCGATATCGAGGCTCGCATCATGTTCGGCCAAGAGATCGATCATTTGACCGCCGACCATGCCGGCCGCCCCCGCCGCTTTGGCGAGGGCCTGCACCAATTCGCAGCGCACGGCAGGATCGCCATGGGTGTCGCTGTCGGCGAGGACTTCAAAGGCCAGGGTCAACAGCCCGTCACCGGCCAGGATGGCGGTCGCATCGTCGAATTGTTTGTGACAGGTCGCCCGGCCCCGCCGCAGATCGCTATTGTCCATGGCGGGCAAATCGTCATGGATCAGCGAATAGGTGTGCAGCATTTCGATCGCGGCCGCGACCTGCAAGGCACTGCGCGCCGAGACGCCGAACAGATGACTGCCCGCCAAAACCAAAAACGGGCGCAGGCGCTTGCCGGGGGCGAGGGCCGCATAGCGCATCGCGTCGTAAACCCGGGCTTCCGGCCCATCGGGCGGGGTCAGCAACCGTTCGATCACGGCATCGACGGCCAGGGCGGAATCGCGCAAAGCAGCCGATAAATCGGTCGGATTGGTCCAAAGCGCGCTAATCAAGATTCTGAGTCTCCGTTTGCAATGTTCCATCGGCGGCAAAAGTGATCCGGTCGACTTTCGCCTTGGCTTCGGTCAGTTTCGTCTCGCAATGGCGCCGCAACGCCGCCCCGCGCTCGTAAGCGCCGATCGCCTCGTCGAGCCGAAACCGTCCCGCCTCCAATTGCCGGACGATGGCTTCGAGTTCTTCGAGGGCGGCTTCAAAACTAAGACTGGCAATCGGGGTATCGGCCATTTCATCATCCTTGCAACCCGGTTGTCTGCGCCGCTCCTGGCGACGGGAACAACCGGGTCTTATTCTTGCCTATGCACAGAGCCTTTCGGGGCCGCACTCTATGCGCGCCCGAGCCCCTTGCGCAAGATATCTCACCGCAAGACTGGGATTACGCCGCCATCAGCGTCGCGACATGGGTTGCAGCGCACAGGCCGAGCCCGGCCAAGTCGTATCCCCCTTCTAAAGAGGAGACGACCCGTCCCTGGCAATAGCGTTTGGCAAAGCTCAGCAATTGATCCGTGATCCAGGCATAATCGTTTTCATCCCAGTTGAGACCGGCCAACGGATCGTCCTTATACGCATCGAACCCGGCGGAAATGATCAATAGGTCCGGGGCGAAACTGCCGAGACCCGGCATGATCCATTCGTTGAAAGCATGACGCAGATCGGGACCGCCCGCCCCGGCCTTCATCGGTGCATTGACGATATTGCCGAGCCCGGTTTCCTTGGCCGAGCCCGTGCCGGGATAAAGCGGCCATTGGTGGGTCGAGGCATAGAACAGGCTTGAATCCTGTTCGGCAACCGCCTGGGTGCCGTTGCCGTGATGGACATCGAAATCGACGATGGCGACCCGGCGCGCACCATGGACCTGTTGGGCATGGCGGGCAGCGATGGCGACATTGTTGAACACGCAAAAACCCATCGCCTTGTGCGGTTCGGCATGGTGTCCCGGCGGTCGCACCGCGCAAAAGGCGTTTTTCGCCTCGCCACTCATCACGGCATCGACGGCGGCAACCACGGCACCGGCCGCGCGCAGAGCCGCATCGCCGGAGCCGGGCGATAAAAACGTGTCCTCATCCAGTTGATTGACCCCTTCGCTCGGCACCGCCCGCAAGGTTTGATCGATATACTGGCGCGGATGAACCAACGCCAGATCGTCGACCGAGGCCAGCGGTGCTTGGCGGCGGACGAGGGCGTCGAACGCAGGGGCATCCAAGGCTGCCAGAACGGACTTCAAGCGTGCCGGACATTCCGGGTGGTGGGGACCGGGATTATGATCAAGACAGGCCGTGTGCGTGAAAAGATAAGTCGTCATCGTCGCATCCCCCCCTAGGGCCCTGTTATTTTAGCCCCGTCCGTTTGACGGACATGCTGAACCCATGCCCACTTTGCCGACAGTTTAAAGGTTTTTTATGGGGCGGTAAAAGCGAAAAGCTGACGGTTACTCTGCGTTAAGTGCGGCTGAATTTTGATTTCAGACAATGCCGACGAGCCCGAGTATCCCCGCCGCCGCCAGGATCCAAAGGGGGTTGATCTTGGTGAAGAGGGTAACGGCGATGCTGACGATCGTAAGCCCCGCGGTCACAACCGTCGTATCCGTTCCCAAACTGAGGACGAAGCCCCCGGCCAAGACCAGTCCGATCGTGATCGGTGCCAAGGCATGTTGAATGATCCGACGCCACGGGGAATGACGAAAGCGATGCCAGAGTTTAAATGTGGCAAAACTGAGGATGCTCGACGGCAGACACATGCCCAACATGGCACTCAGACCGCCGGGAACCCCCGCCACCTTGAAACCGATCAGACACACGATCAGCACATTGGGACCGGGGGCGGCGTTGGCAAGCGCAAAGAGTTCGGTAAATTGCCGATCGCTGAGCCAAGCGCGCTGATCAACCACGATCCGGTGTAGATCGGGGATCAAGACATTGGCACCGCCAACCGCCAACAGCGACAAGAAGGCAAATTGCCAGAACAGCGTCGTGACGAGATCGGACTTCATCGCCCGCCCCCGCGGTCCGCGCGATATTGCGTCAGGATGGCAAGCGGAGCCAAGACCAACACCACTAAGGGCAAGGGCCACCGCAACAAGCCGACCATCGCAAAAGAGACCCCCGCCACCATAACGGCCCGCATCGTCCAGGATTGGGCGCGGACCATCTTGACCCCCATCGCCACAATCAATCCGACGGCCGCCGCCGCCATATTGTGAAAAACAGGCTCAAGTACGGGAAGATTGCCAAAGGCGGTGTAAAACCCACCTAAAATCATCACGATCACCATCGGCATGAACAGCAAACCGCCGACAGCCGAGACGGAGCCGCTGACCCCTTGGAACTTCGCCCCCAAGATCACAGCGATATTGACGATATTGGGACCGGGCAGCAATTGGCCGATACTGAGAAATTCAGTAAACTCAGCAGGCGACAACCAGCGTCGTTCTTCTACGATCATCTGACGTGCCCATGGCAAGACCCCGCCGAAGCCGCGAAGACCGACAAGCAGGAACCCGGTAAAAAGCTCAACCAGACCGACCGAACGCTTTTCTTGCGCCACGGGGATCGGCCGGTTGTCGACGGGCTCCGTCAATCGTATATCCTCGCATGATACGCCGACACCCGGCCCCCACAGCCGCCTTACGGCCTATGCGTCGGCGGTTTCTTGATCCGCCCGCGAGATGGGACTCATCCCTTCGCTGGTCGGTTGATCTCGTAATACATACCCACGCCCCCATACGGTTTCAATATAGTTTTCGCCGCTGGTCGCTTGGGCCATTTTTTTGCGCAATTTACACACGAATACGTCGATGATCTTCAGCTCTGGCTCGTCCATGCCGCCATAGAGATGGTTCAAGAACATCTCTTTGGTGAGGGTCGTGCCCTTGCGTAGCGACAAGAGTTCAAGAATGCCATATTCCTTGCCGGTTAGATGCAGCGGTTTATTGTCGACTTCGACCGTGCGCGTGTCGAGATTGACCGTAAACCGGCCCGTACGGATGATCGATTCCGAGTGTCCCTTGGCCCGTCTGATGATGGCATGGATTCGGGCGACCAATTCCCGCTTGTCGAAGGGTTTGGTCAGGAAATCGTCCGCACCGAAACCGAGACCCTTGATTTTATGGTCAAGTTCATTGAGCCCCGACAGAATCAAGATGGGTGTGCGCACCCGAGCCGCCCGCAGGCGTCGCAAAACCTCGTAGCCGTCGATATCGGGCAACATCAGATCCAAGACGATTATATCGTAATCGTAGATCTTGCCGATTTCGAGACCGTCTTCCCCAAGGTCTGTGGTGTCACAAATAAAACCTTCTGCCTTCAACACCAACTCGATGCTTGCAGACGTGGCGGTATCATCTTCGACGATAAGAACCCGCATAATGGTCTCCTTGGATCGGTCCTGTCGCTTCTTCCCGAATGAGGAACCAGCGTCGTTTACTCACGTTAACAAATGCTTTACCCGCACTTGAAATTCATCAACGATGCCCTGAAAACGCCATAAATAAACTATTATTTTGCCTATTTCTCTACAACCTATCTTAAAGATAGCGATTATGCAATATAGCTTATTAGAAAATATCACAGCGAACTTGTATTACAACTCATTCGCAATTTTTCTTGTGCAATGCAAACAGATCTGCCTGTCGCAGGGTGCCGCATGATTATCGAAACGGTGATTTTTTTCGATATTGGCACGATATTGTTATTGGCATTGGAATTTTTCTTGCGGCGTTCAGTGGGTATAAATCCAGATCTCCCCCCCGCCCTTGCAAGAAAAACCGTTATGACGACCCTTGAAAAATTGCCATTACAGGGCATTACCGCCAATAAGATAAAATTTATATAAAATTCTATATTTATAATCGCACCCTGACCCCGCACGTCCAGCCAAATTTATCCCTAACGATCTCATAATATTAAACCCTATTTAAGCAAGTTACCGGATAGTGCTTGATCATTGGTTCGGTCGATTTCGGTAACTCCGCCGAAACCCCATCAGACTCGGAAAACAAGGCGATGATGCTTGAGAGCATAACCGAGACCGTTCGTTTGATGACCGATCGTCAGTATTTCGGTCAAGTGACGGGCATTCAGGGCATGCTGGTGGAAGTCGGCGGAATCGAACGACGCGTGTCGATCGGGGATCGCATCATGATCCGCAACCGGGATCGGGCGGCCCTACCCTGCGAGGTGGTGGGGTTCCGGGGTGGGCGCACC
>DAISJD010000160.1:0-5994 GCA_036821645.1 Aliidongia sp. | reverse complement strand
CACACGTGATATAACACAACGTGCGTGGGTAATCACGTTGTGTGTTTTTTGTTAGACGGGGGCCCCGCCCGGAAGATTTCCCACCCCGGATTGGCGTCGGCAGCGCGAGTTGTTTAAAAGAGCAGGCCATCCGTGGTGCCGAAAGGCCCGCCGGTCAAACCCGTCCTCGGCCGCCAACAAGCCCCGAAACCAAGCCCGCTCGGTCCGGCGAAACCGCCGCCGAAACCGACGGGGAAGAAATAGCGTGAAACATCAATAGAGAGATTGGTCAACTATATTGAAAAGCTTTTGGATAATGAATAATATCGGCTCATTGATCTTGCTGTAATTGGCCTGAGATTTGTAGGACGTCGCTCTTTATGTTTGGTGCTTGCGGTGCACTCCGAGACTGGTTTCGGTGCCTTTGCCTTTGCCTTTGCCTTTGCCTTTGCCTTTGCATGATGCGTGATCGCCGTGATTTGATCTTCTGTATTTCTTGACATATTGCCAGAATTTCTGAAAGCTAATTGAGCTTCCAGAAATAAATAAGATGATAGGCTGTATGGATAAGATGAGGTGGGTAACATGATCGATTGGGAGTGGGAAAATTTTGAAGCGCGCGTCACATCTGATCATTATATCTTTAAAGATCATGGACCATTGTTTGGACCAATCCAGGCTTTTACGATCAAGCGCAACCCCGATTTAGCTCTAATTTTAGAAACAAAATGCTCAATTAATGCAAGTAGCTCTGCCATCGAATACCCCTTGGGAACGGTCCGGCAAAATGAAGACATAGCAACATTGGAGAGTATTCTAGGAGGAACAGCAGTCACGCTAACTGGTGTCCAACCTCAGCGACACACGAAAGAATATAGATTACCCGAACCTGACGGAGAAATCTGTGAGACGGCAACCGTACATAAATTGGCCGGGCAGACCATAAACCAAAGCACACCAGTTTATATCATAGACTGGATTTCTAACGTCAGCAGCACTTTTATTTGGCCTGATATTACTGATGAAGAATGTATTACAACAAAGAAAGTTATTCTTGGAATAGGCGAAAACGCATTAACCATGGTTAGGGGTAGTAAAAGTGGAAACACTACGCGCAATGGCGTCAAGCTTAATATCGCAGGTTATGAAATTTTTCTTTGTCATCTAGACGGTAATCAGAAAATAAAAATAAAAAAACCTGGATTCATACTTTATACTGAAATGCCAAGTGCAGAAATTCGAGAAAAAATCCGTATAATTCTTTCTTTTCTTCTCGGAATTTACTTTGTCTATCTAGGTCATTCAGTATTTTGTAAAGATTGGAGATTGGTATCATATGAAGCAATTAGTGCGTACGCACTTGGCGGTAGTGCATATAAATTACCACCATGTCCGCCAGCTCCACTAGGCAAAATGTTTGAATGGGAAATTGACAGAACTATTTTGTCAAACATGGCGAACAAGCTTTATACTCATTATGACACGCTAAATTTCAGAAGTTTGAGTTGGGCATTATGGCATGCTTTGAGCGCCGTTTCTCATATAGCGCCGGTTCACTATGGGGCAGCGATTGAAGCACTCCAAAATGCCTATATCAAAAGCAACGAAAATAAATTTAACAGAAAACTTTTAGATGGTGAATCATGGAGTTCAATAAAAAAACAAGTGGAAGAAATTATCGATAAATCGACTACCGAAAAAAATTTAAGATATATTTTGAAAAACAAAATTTCAAATCTCAACGAAAAACCATCTAATATTATTATGATTGAGGTGCTTGAGTGTTTAGGGTTATCTCTAAGTAAAGTTGAACGTAATGCATGGCAAAATAGAAATCTTGCTGCCCATGGAGTTCATCCAAAGAATGAAAACTTCATACAACAGATCCGGGAAACGAAGCTGTTATGGTTACGTTTTAATAGGCTTTTATTTGCAATCACAGAAGCAAGCGATGTTTATTATGATTATTACTCACTTGATCGTCCCACACGTAAAATTAAAGAGGAAATCCCATGATCTGAGTTATTGCTAATAGTAGGACGGTGCGACAAATAAAAAAGTGGTTTACTTCTGCGAGTGTCGTTGCGATGATGTGCATAATATAATAATTATCAATTTTTCATGTGTAATGCCAATATTAAAGGTTTTATTAAATTTTTATTGTAATAAAATCTTACCGTAACATCAATATTCGTGTTCTGCAAGTAAGTTTTTTCTGTTCTATGATTCTGATATTTAGTCTGTAACGTATGAGGGTGGTGACGTCAACAGTGGTGAACCCATGCAAGCAACGTTGACCATGTCTCAAACCCAACAAGTCTGTATCTGATTCCCCTATACAAAGCACTGCCTTCCTGATAGTATAAACAATGTCTATACATACGGAGTTCACGGCCATGCGCCTACAGGTCAAGAAATGGGGGAATAGTGCCGGGGTGCGCATCCCCGCATCGGTCCTGGCGGCGGTAGCGCTCACCATTGATCAGGCGGTCGATGTCACGGCGGAAGGGGGCCGGATCATTATTCAGCCGGTGGTGCAACCTGTCTATGAGTTGGATGCGCTTTTGACCCAGATGACGCCCGACACGTTTCAGGATGATGTCGGGTTCGGTGTGCCGGTCGGACAAGAAGTCTGGTAATGCCTTCCGATTACGTGCCCGATGCCGGGCATATCGTCTGGTTGCAGTTTGATCCCCAGGCCGGTCATGAACAGGCGGGGCATCGTCCGGCCCTGGTGATCACGCCTGCGCGCTATAATGGCCCGCGCGGCATGATGATCTGCTGTCCGATGACGACGAAGATCAAGGGCTATCCATTCGAGGTGATGGTCGCTCAAGACCCGGCCAGTGCCGTCTTGGCGGATCAGGTGAAAAGCCTGGACTGGCGCGCGCGGCGGGCTAAGTACAAGGAAACGGTTCCGGCATCGGTCCTGACGGATGTCCGGGCGAAATTGAAGGCGTTGCTCCAGATCTAAGCCTTCCCACCCCCTTGAAACACAAACTGTTTATCCAACAGATATTTGATGCCGTAGCCGAGACCGAGGCCGAGGATGGTGCCGAGGTCGCGCCAGGCGGGGCCGCCGAGCTGGTCGAACAGGGTTTCCGTCACCCAAAAGATCAGGGTGGTGAACAGGCCGAAGAACGCGTAAAGCCCGAATTGGCGGCCCTCAGTCTTAAGATCGGTTTTGAGATCGGCCTCAGACGGGGCGTCGAAGACGAACTGCCGGTCGAGCCAATATTTCAACACCAACCCGGCCCCGGTTGCCATCCCCATGGATAGGAAAAGGGCGAACGGGCCGTCATAGACGGTCCGCACCAGATGCTGCACCATGAGGTTGACCAGAGTGGCGACCCCGGCAAACCCGATATAGCGGACGAGCGGCGGCAGGTGCCGGATCATACCGCCTGCATCGCGGCGCAAAACACGGCGGGATCGACATTGCCGCCCGACGCAATCACGGCGACGGTGCGGTTTTCCCCCGGAATTTGCCCGGTGATCGCGGCGGCCAAGGCGACCGCCCCGCCGGGTTCCACCACCAGTTTGAACGTATCGAAGGCAAGGCGCATCGCGGCTTCGACCGCGCGATCCGTCACCGCAATCCCGCCCGCAAGGCGGGTCTGATTGACGGCAAAGGTCAAAAGCCCCGGCGTCGGTGCCAAGAGCGCGTCGCAGAACGAGCGCGGACCCGGCTCGTTCGTGATCCGGCTGCCTGCGGCGAAGGATCGGGCATGATCGTCGAACCCGACCGGTTCGGCACTGTAAAGCCGCGTGCGGGGCGACAATTCTTGAAAGGCGAGGCTGGACCCGGCCAGCAGGCCGCCGCCGCTGACGCAGGTGGCAAAGGCGTCGATCGCAAAGCCCCGTTCCGTCGCCTGACCGATGAGTTCAAAGGCGGCCGTCCCTTGTCCCGCCATAATATCGCGGTCGTCGTAAGGCGGGACCAGGCTTGCCCCCTGATCTTCTTGAATCCGGCGCGCGATCGCCTCGCGATCTTCGGTCATCCGGTCATAGGTGACGACCGTCGCCCCATAGGCGCGCGTCTTGGCGAGTTTGATCGCCGGGGCGTCGGCGGGCATGACGATCGTGGCCTTGATGCCCAGAATTTGGGCGGCGGCTGCGACCCCTTGGGCATGATTGCCGGATGAAAAGGCGACGACGCCCCGCGCGCGGGTCGCCTCGTCCATCTGCACCAATTTATTATAGGCCCCGCGAAATTTGAACGACCCCGTGCGCTGCAACGGTTCGGCCTTGATCAACAGTCGAAACCCGAGTTTCCGGTCGAGCCACGGATCGTTCAGGATCGGCGTCTTGACCGCGACCGGGGCAAGGCGCTGGGCCGCAGCGGCGACATCGGCAAAACAGGGCAGGTGGGCGGGATCAGAGAGGGCGCAGGAAGTCATCGAGGGCCTTTATGACAAGCGGTTCCGAAAGTGAGGGGGTATGGCCGATGCCGGGGACGGTGACGGCGACCAGATCCGGCTTTTCCGACTGCATCCGGGCGAGCCCGTCTTCGGTCAGGAAATCCGACACGCCGCCGCGCACCACCATCATCGGCAGGCGGGCCGCCGCGCGAAACGGTGGCCAAAGATCGGGCACGGCCCCGTTCGCCCGGCGCAACGGTTCGCGGATCATCGGATCCCAATCGCACCGGATCTTGCCATCATCCCCTTCGATATAATGGCCCTTGGCAAAGGCGAGCCATCCCGCCTCGTCGGCGATCGATTGCGGCGGTAAATTGGCCTTCAAAAAGGCAACCGTCGTCGGCCAATCGGCATGCACCAATTCCTGTTGCAGATACGGCGTCAGATTGGCGATGCCGGGGCCGAGATCGGGACCGATATCGTTCAAGACGATCCCGGCCAGCAGGGTCGGCTTCATCACGGCAAGCCCTAAGGACAGCAAACCCCCAAGCGATGTGCCGATGGCGACCGCCCGGTGCAGGCCCAAGGCCGCCGCCACATGGCCGATATCGTCGAGATATGTGGGCACACTGTAATGCCGCCAATCGGGATCGTAGGCCGACCGCCCCCGACCGCGATAATCGACGGCCACGACCCGGCGGCGTGGGGCGTATGCGGCCGCGAGTGCGGCAAAATCCTTGGAATTGCGCGTAAGGCCGGGCAGGCACAGCAACGGCGTGCCATCCGCCCCCGGCAAATGATAATCCCGAACATAAAGCGACAACCCATCGCCGGCGGATACGCGAACCTCTTGAAACGGCATGGCATCATCCTCTCGGCGGCGGGTGGGGTGCTCGCTATCGCCGCAGATCGGTTTCAAGCGAGAAGGCAAGGTCCTTGTTGCCGATTCTCAGGCGATAGATCTGAAGGTTTTCCAGAACCCGTTGGACGTAATTGCGGGTTTCGGTAAACGGGATCTGTTCGACCCAATCGACGACGTCGGTTTCGGGGCTGCGCGGGTCGCCGAATTGTTGCAGCCATTGCCGCACCCGCCCCGGCCCCGCATTATAGGCTGCAATGGAAAGCACGTAAGAACCGTTAAAACTGGCCAAAAGCGTGTCGACGAACGCCTGGCCCAGCGCCACATTATACGCCCCGTCGGCGGTTAGGCGTTTTTGATTATAGGGCAGGCTGGTCGCCTTCGCCATGTCGGCGGCCGTCCCAGGCAGGAGCTGCATCAGGCCCAAGGCCCCGGCGGACGAGACGGCGCGGATATCGAAGGCGCTTTCCTGACGGGTGAACGCGAGGAGGAGTGGCTGTTCCGCCCCGGCATTGCGCGGGGTCGGCACGGTCGGATAGCCCGCGCGCAAGAGGGAAACCCCCGTATAGCTTGCCTTTTTGGCGGCGGAGACGCCGAGATCGGCCCGGCCCAGATCCTCCGCCAAATCGGCGACGAGGGCATGATCGGCCGGCGTGCGGGCGAGTTCGCTCAACCGGGCGACGAAGATGCGCACCCGGTCCGGCTCGTCGATGGCGGCGAACAGGCGGGCGGCCCGCACGAGATCCTTGGCATGAAAGGCGGCGGCCTCTTCCCGACTGGCGCGGGGTTCCGGGG
>DAISJD010000159.1:0-6072 GCA_036821645.1 Aliidongia sp. | reverse complement strand
CCCCCGGCCCGTCTGCCCGGGCGGTCATGGCCGCACTCACCCCGTCGGTGACGGATTTCTCGTTCAAGGATCGGGTGAGCCATGTCTCGAATGCCGAGCCCCGGATGGCGCGGGCGGCCCCTTCTTCGCCTTGTTTATGGAGGGCCCAGGCGGCGTGGCGCGGGGTCGTGCAGCATTCGGCGCCGATATCGAGACCGCGGCTCGCCCGCACGGCAAGCGGTGGCGGTTTGGCCGTCAGACGACGGCCATCGAGCCACAGATGGACGTCCTGCACCCGCCAGCGCGCACTGGCTTCATCGATCAAGAGGCCGCGCAACAGATCCTGAAGCCCTTCCGGTACGCCAAATTCATCGACCAAGGCGAAAAACGATCCGCGCTTGATTTTTGCCTCCAACACTTCGGCGGGGCTCTTGTCGGCCAGCGGCATCTTGCCCAACGCAAGATGGAGGGAGAGCACGCCCAAGCTGTAGAGATCGGCGGCGATCGATCCATGTCCACGGCCCAGCGGATCGGTAAGACCGCTTTCGATCGTTTCATAGACGATCGGCTGATGCAGGGCCGGAACGGATGTCACGCAATCGCCCAACATGGCCATGCGACGACCGGCGTCACGAAAGAAAATATTGTTCGCGCGGATATTGCGGTGGGTGAGGCCCTCGCGTTCGAGTTCGGCCAGCGAGAGGAGAAGGGGTGCGATGATCTGACCGACGATGCGATCTTCGGACCACCGTTCCAACGGGCCGGTGGCGGAATCGGTCAAGCGTCCGCCAGGGGGGCATTCGGCGATGATCACATACTGGCGGCGGTTGTTCGGAGCCCAATCGACCGGACCGTCATCGACGATCGTAAGACCGCCGCCGCTTTTGAGCCGCTTCATTTTGCGGACCGTATCAAGTCGCGGCGGCTGTTGCGGATCGCAGATAAATGCCATGAGCGGGCCGGATGTCGGTGCCTGGAGGTCGATGGCCTCGAACACGGCGATCGGGCTGCTTTGGAATTGCGGCAAGGCCCGGTCGTAGCGGATCTCGATCCTGTCGCGCAAGCGCACGGACGAGGCAGATTTGGTTGCGGTTCCCTGGGGTTTCGCCAGAATCGACATTGGCAACTCTTTCAGGTCTTGCACCGTGATAAAAATAAGATCCATCAATGATGGAAATGATGAAGGTGTTTTTCTGCTGTGCAACGGGACATAACAAAGGGTTTGATGGGAATATCGATCTGAATTCTCATCTTCTATGTGTATTCATGACAGTGTTTTGCACATGAAAACCAATAGGATTTTATATATACGCCGGAATTCGCTAATTTTTCGTGACTTATGGCATCCCTTTGTATGCCCGTGACAAGGGAATAAATATTATTGATAGGTAAATATTATATCAGGATTCCAAATCAGACTGATCGAACGCACCATCCCATTCTTGTTTCAGGCGATTGCGTTCCGATTCAAGGGTGCTGCGTTTTTGGGTAACGCCCCATTCCATGACCATCAGGACCAACGGGGGAATGGCATAATGCAGCAACCAACCCAAGGCGGCGGCGAGATAAATGACCAACCAGATCCAGGGTGTGGTGATGAGAGTGAACAGGGCCGTATAGGGGTGGCGATCATGCCAAAGTTGCAGGCAGAACGGGATGAGACCGGCCAAATTCATGGGGACGACCGCCATGCCCAAAGTTTGACGCGGGTCGGTATCGGTGAGGATGGCGACAAATCCGGGTATCAGCCCGCAGAGCAGCAGCAGGGCGGCGGCAGGCGATAAGAAACCGGCGACCGCAAACAACACGAAGAACAGGAAAAACCAAGACAGCGTGATACCCTTGCGGGCCGTGGGTTTTGGTTTATCCGTCCCGCTCATGGGTGAAGACCTTGAATGAGCAGGGAAAAACCTGCAACTAAAATGACGAGGAGCAGGGCGATCCCGGCTGCGATCGTGTGACCCAAATGGCGGGCTTCATCGGGAAGGCGTAGACGTTCGTTCTCGCAGTCGGCGATCGCCCGTTCCAAGGCATTGAGATGCTGTTGGGCGGTGGCAAACCGATGGGCGTCCCGATTGCGCAACTCGGCATTGTCGAGATGGCCGGCAAGGGCGGCAAGATCGCCAGCCGCGACGAGGGGGGCCAGCCCCTGTTTCACCTGATCGCGGGTTGGGTGATGCTTGAGTCGTTTGATCACCAGGTCGGCTTTTCCGGCGAGCAAACGGGCCAGCGCCGGTGCGGCGGTAGGCCCGTAATCGCCTTGCAGACGGGCCAAGAGGTGCAGCGTCACGATCAATTGTGCGGCCTGATCGCTACCTTTCAAGAGGATCAAAATGCTGGTGTCGAGCGGTCGCAGGCGGTGAGCCAGAAAGGCGGCGACATGGCGGTCGATGGGCATGGTTTCGATCCGACCTGCCGCCACGGCCCGTTCGAGGGCAGCGAGTAAATCGTCGAGTGCGACCACGAGATCGCCTGCGATGGCCGGGGATAGGCACGGTAGGTCCGGGTTCAATTCGTACCCAACCCGTTCCAGCCCCATGCCGGGAATGGGGTCGGCAATAATCCGGCGCAGGCGGTCATAGTCGCGCCCAAGGGCGACATCGGTCGGGCGCATCGCTTGGGGGGGCTGACAGGAAAACCAATATTGCGGCAGGTTGGCGCTGATGATTTCGGCCAGGGTTTTGACATCGCCTTGAACCAGCAAGGCTCTGGCCAGAGCCGTTGCAATCCCGTCTGGGGCAAGGGCAATGCCGCGATAGCGGATCGGGGCACCAGGGTCGAGGACCATCAGGATTTGCGAGAGGGCGCGGGCTTCTTGATGGGCGCTCGACCCATCATCGGTTTCGGCGACGACCTTGGCGAGGGAGGCGGCCAGTTTCTTATCGCCCAAAGATCGGGTGATCCACACGTCGAGCGTATGGCTGCGCAAGGTCGCCGCCGCCTCGGTACCGTGGGCGGCAAGTCCCATGGCAAGACTGCGCACGGTGAAATATTCTTGACCGTCGAGCACGAACGGCCGGGCGGCGCGGCTCGTCGAACCGGGGAGTTTCGGCGACAGACGCCTGCCGTCGATCCAGCTTTCGATCTCGCCGATCCCCCATCGTTCCGCCGCATCGTCGAGCAGCAGTCCGCGCAACAGTTCGATCATGGCGACGGGAATGCGCCGGTCCCCGACCAAGGCACCGAACGAGCCTTTTTTCAGTTTTTCATCGAGGAGTTCCGCCCCGTTCAGGCCCTGGCCCGGATGTTCGCCCGTGACGAGGGCGAGGCACAGGACCCCAAGCGCATAGAGATCGTCGGCGAGCCGCCCGATCCCGCGTCCGATCGGGTCGGTCATGGCGCTTTCGATGGTTTCATAGGCGATCGGTTGATAAAAGGCCGGTGGGGCCGTGACGCAATCGCCGAGCATGGCTTGGCGCCGGGCCGGGTCGCGAAAGAAAATATTGTCGGGGCGGATGCCGCGATGGGCGATGGTTTCGACCGCAAGGGCACGTAAACTGTCGAGGATCGGCACCAGAAGACGGCGGACCAAATCGTCCTCGGTCCATTTCGGCAGGTTGGTGCCGTCGCAGAGCCGCCCCCCCGCCGGTCGTTCGAACAGAATGGCGAGCCTGCGCTGGCCCGTCATCGGCAGGACGATCGGCCCTCGGGCAAACGGGGTTAGAATGTCCGGACTTTTGAGCCGCATCAGGGCTGCAAGCAGGGGACTATTCACGGGTTGCTGCGGGTCGACGACGAGGGCAAAGAGACTGTGGCCGAGGCTGCGGCGATCTTCGACGGCAAAAGCCTGGGTACCGGGCATGGCGTATTCGGCCAGCGGCTGGTGGGTCAGAATGTCGAACTGATCCGAAAAACGGACCGATGCGGCACCGGCGGGGGGACTGATCGGAACCACGAGCGCCATCAGAATCGGACCTTGGCATCGTTCGGACGAAAGGGCGATGCGACCGCGGGGCAGGCGTCATAGCCCCGCGATGAATCGATGAGATCAGTATAGCAGGGGCGGCGCGAAAGAGAATCACCGATCGCTGGTGAGAACGGTCCAGGGGCCATTTTATTGGCACCCGGACCCGATCATCAGGTGTGTATGAGGGGGCGAGTTGTCAGGGGCTGAAGGGATCGCGGACCAGGATCGTGTCATCCCGTTCCGGGCTTGTGGACAGAAGGGTGATCGGCGCTTCGATCAATTCTTCGATGCGGCGAACGTATTTCACGGCGAGGGCAGGCAGATCGGCCCAGGAACGCGCACCGCGCGTGCTGTCTTTCCAGCCTTCGAAATCTTCATATATCGGCTCGATCGCGGCATCGGGGGTCAGGCTTGGCGGCAGGTAATCCCAGACCTTGCCGCGATAGCGATACCCGACGCAGATTTTCAGCGTATCGAACCCGTCCAAAACGTCGAGTTTGGTGAGCGCAATGCCATTGATCCCGGCAACCTTGATCGCTTGGCGGACCAGAACCGCATCGAACCAGCCGCATCGCCGGGGCCGCCCAGTGACCGTGCCGAATTCGGCCCCCCGTTCGCCGATTTTCCGACCGGTTTCATCCAAGAGCTCGGTCGGAAACGGCCCCGATCCGACCCGGGTCGCATAGGCTTTGGCAATGCCGAGGACATAGCCGACGGCGGCAGGACCAACCCCAGCCCCGGCAGAAGCCTGGCCCGCCAACGTGTTGGAGGAGGTCACATAGGGATATGTGCCGTGATCCACGTCCAACATCACGGCCTGGGCCCCTTCGTAAAGGATCCGTTTGCCGGCGATCCGGGCGGCATCCAAGACGCGCCAGACGCAGGTGGCATAGGGCAAGATTTCCGGGGCGATCTGCAACAGGCTTGCGACGAGGTCGGCGGCGACCACTTCCGGCTGACCGAGACCGCGCAAGAGGGGGTTGTGATGGGCGAGAAGCTGTTCGACCTTGGCTAAGAGCGTGTCCGGCTCGGCGAGATCGCAGACCCGAATGGCGCGACGACCGACCTTGTCCTCGTAGGCGGGGCCGATGCCGCGCCCCGTGGTCCCGATCTTGGCGTCGCCCCGTGCCGCTTCGCGCGCCCGGTCGAGGGCCCCATGCACCGGTAGGATGAGGGCGGCATTTTCGGCCAGTTTGAGATTGTCCGGACTGATCGCAACGCCTTTGGCCCGGATCGCGTTGATTTCAGTGACCAAGTGCCAGGGATCGACCACGACCCCATTGCCGATGATCGATACTTTGTCGGGGCGTACGACGCCGGAGGGCAAGAGGCTGAGTTTATAGACCGTCTCGCCGATGACCAAGGTGTGACCGGCATTATGGCCGCCCTGGAATCGGACCACGATTTCCGCCCGACTGGACAGCCAGTCAACCAGCTTGCCCTTGCCCTCATCGCCCCATTGGGCCCCGATCACGGCAACATTGGTCATCGTCATTCACCTTGGAAAAAACCGGCATTCCGGCACATGAAAAACGTCAGCCGAAACGGGGTCGCGGCTGTTTTGGGGCAGTTTGCTGCGGCCACGGTCTCAGACGGCGACAGGCCCCGAGGCGAGGAGGACATGGCTGCACCCAAGACGTCGCGCCTCAAGGGCGGGATCGTCGATGGCGTCGAGTCCGCAGACGGTAATCCATCCGGCATCCCGTTCGACCAAGATTTGATCGCGCGGCGTGCCAAGCGGGATATAGAGCCGATCGGGGATGGCGGGGGCAGGGAGGGCCGCCAGCAACGTATCGGTATAGACCGTAAAGCCGGTGGCCGGTTCGGCGATCGGGGCCGAGAGCAGGCTTTGACCTTGGTCGGCGGCATGACTGCCCGCCCGATACCGTCCACCCCGGCCCAGTTCCCCGTGGATGCCGCGGGCAAACAGGGTGAAACTCGGCCCGGTATGATATTCAAAGCCGCGATTTTCGACTGGATCGATGGTGAGCGACAAGTCGGGGGCGGCAGCCGTAATGAGGGCGACGATATGGGCGAGTTCCGCCACGATGGCGGCGGCTTCCGGCGGCAGCGTCAGGCCGGACAAGGCCGTGAGCGCGCGTTTGGCGGGTCCTGCTGCCGCCATCAACCGCCCGAGCAACGCCCCGGCATCGCCCTCGGCCTCCGCCCGGGCTGCGGCGTCCTTG
>DAISJD010000158.1:0-6096 GCA_036821645.1 Aliidongia sp. | reverse complement strand
CCCACTGGTAGGCTGGCGGTGGGCGCACTCACCAGTTTCGCCGCAGGCGGCGTCGCCGTGACGGAACCGGCGGCCGGTCTTGTATTGACCAGCGGCGGGGCCGGCGGCGTCGGCATCGCCGCATGGGGACCCGCGACCGTCGCGGTCGGCACCGGGGGCGGCAGGATCGGTTGGCTATTGGCCTGGACCGGGGCTACGACCGGTATCGGCTTTGCCGTGATGGCCGGATTGGTGATAAGGGCCGCCTTCGGAATCGGACTTGCCGAGGCGAAGGCTTGTTGCGGCACGACCGTGACGTTTTTTTGGTTGATCAGGGTGACGTTGTTGTTCGTCACGTTGGTGACATTGGTCACATTCGTAACGTTCGTCACATTGGTCACGTTGGTGATGTTATTGACCACCGTCTTGTTGACATTGACGATATTGACGCTGCGCACATACCGGTCGGAGGTGCGGTAATAGGGGTGCCAAACCTCGTTCGGGCCCAACACGACCCAGCCGACGCAGGGATCGCGATAGCGGGTACCGACCAGAATATCGATCGCATGATCGACGAACACGACAAGGGCCGGGGCATAAACCGGATGGACGACGACGACCGCCGGTTCGCGATGCACCGGAACCCAGGCCCAGCTATGATCGATTTCGATCCAGCGCCCATAATGGAACGGCGCAAAGCCCCAGGGCGCATCGTCGAGCCAGGTCCAGCCCCACGGTTCGACCCAGGACCAATGGCCATAGCGATAGGGGGCCCAATTGTCGGGCACGCTGGTCGGGATCCAGACGTGACCGTAATTGGGCGTATCGCGCCATGTGCCGTAATTGTCGAGTTCGGTAATGCCGGGCATATCGGTCTGAACGAAGCGCGGAGCCCGCGACGCCACGATTTTGCCGTCGCGTTGATCGGCGAACGTGTCGAAGCCGTCCCGGCTCGGGGTCGCAAGACTGACGGACAAGGGTTCGGCAGGGCCGATCAGGGCTTCTTCGTTGCGCCCGATCACCAAGGGCTCGCCGCTGGTCGCGAGGCTGGCGGATCCGGTAAAACTGGCCAATTGGGTCGGGGTATCGGGAGAGCCCGCAACGATGCGATAGGATCCGTCTCGGCGCAGGGTAAGATCGCCGCGCGGCGTTTCGACGAGATAGGTCTCGTCCTCACGCCCGCCGCGCAGCGTCATGTCGACGCGCCCCTGCGGAACGGAGAGCGTGATCGTGTGATCGTCGAACCGCACGATATCAAGCTCTGTCCCCCCGTCGAGACGCACGCGGGCCTCGCCGATCTCGACTTCGGCCCGACCGCCGGGCTCGGTCCAAAGAGCCGTTTTTTCCGCGACCGGATAGTTCAGCAACGCACTGGCCCAGGGTTCCGTCGGGCTTGGATGGAAACTGACATTGCCTTCGATCAGACTGATCCGGCCGACCCGTGTCGGGGGATCGTCGTTGGCGGCATCTTGGGCACTGGCAAAGGGAATCGCCGCAAAACCAAGCGTCACGGCGAGGGCACCCAAGGCCAGCTTGGCCTTGCGACTGAACAGCCACGTGGGACGGACCGACATCACGCGACACTCCTTATCCTCTAGAATACGCTCACAATCGACGCATGACCCCAAAGGGGACGTCAAAACGACACAACGGCGACCCTTGGCATAGTAACGCGCAAGATTGTGGCTTTATTCCCGATACCCACACCCGTTCCTGACGGATCGTCACCGCAATGCGTCCCGCCCCCATCGATAAAAGCGCCAAACCATGGCAAGAGAACTGAGCCCGGTCAGGATCAGAAACTCGTCATAATGGCCGCGCCCCGCCAACAGCCAATGGATGAGGGTCAAGAGCACCACCCCATAGGTCAACCGATGCAACAACCGCCAGCGCCTGCCCGTCATCCACCGGATCGCCGCGTTGCAGGATGTGGCGGCAAGCGGCACCAGCGGCACGGTCGCAACGAACCCGATCGCCAGAAAGGTCTTGCCCAGAATTTCATGGGTAACGACGCCCCAATCATATTCGAGATCGGTCAGCCAAATGCCGAAATGGATGAGGGCATAGACCGCCGCCCAGATACCGATGATCCGCCGCCAGCGGATCAGGCGGTTTTGCTTGGTGATCCGGGCCACGGGCGTCACGAACAGGCCGATCGCCAACAGCCGCATGCTCCAATCGCCGGTTTCTCGGGTCGAAGGCGGGAAAGGGTCGGCCGCAAGGATGCCGTAATTCGCGGAATAATACAGGATCAACAAGGGAATGACCGGCAGGATCATCCAGGCGATTTCGGAAAGACGCCACAACAGCAGCGTGGTTTTGGAAGGCGGCTGGACGGTTCTGCGCCGACGGCGTGGCATTTCATCGGTGGGGGGGGCTTGATCCATGGCGGATGATGACCATTTCTTGTGGACGGATGGGGTTAAATCATTCGGACCAGATGCCAATACCGGGTCTGGTGTGGTCTGCTCGCTCGACGCATGAGGAGGAGGCATTGTTGCCATGAACCGCCTGTCCCTGTTTAATTCGCCTTTACTCCTCGGCTTCGACCATTTCGAGCGCGCCCTCGATCGGGTCGCCAAGGCCTCGGCGGACGGTTACCCGCCCTACAATATCGAACAAACCGGCGACGACCGCTTGCGCATCACGCTCGCCGTCGCTGGTTTTACCATGAATGATCTTTCTGTACAGATCGAAGACAACCAGTTGGTGATCAAGGGCCGCCAAAGCGACGATCGAGAGCGGGTTTACCTGCACCGGGGGATCGCCGGGCGACAATTCCAACGGTCCTTTGTGCTGGCGGAGGGGATCGAGGTTCTGTCGGCGCTGTTGGAAAACGGCTTGCTGCATATCGATATCGTCCGTCCCTCGGTAGAACCAAGGGTGCGCAAGGTCGAAATCAACACGCAAAGCCCGGATCAGGCCAAAACCACGGTCACGGTCGACTGATCGGGCCAGTGCTATGGTCGAACCGTTTTTGTTGAGGGATATCAGAATGGCAATGGCACTCGATCCACACCGGATCACCCAAAGTGAATTGGCAACCCTCGGCCTTGATCATGTCGCGTTCATCAAGTCGGTCACCATTGACGATGAAACCGCCTATGCAATCCATGCGGCCGACGGCACCCGCATGGGCATGATCACCGACCGCGCCACGGCCTTCGCCGCCGTGCGCCAGCATGGGTTGGAGCCGGTCCCTGTCCATTGATGGTTGCTACTGTCACGGATGGGGCAGATTTCGCGTCCGCACAGGGCTTTGCGCCAGCTAGCTCCCGATCGGCTTTACCGGGCTGGGGCGCAGGTGGGCGGCGGGGAGGCTGAGGCGCAGCAAGGTCCCCTCTGCCCCCGTATGGACGAGGGCCATATCGCCGCCATGGGCGCGGGCGACTTCGCGGCAAATCGGCAACCCAAGACCCGTTCCGCCTTTGCGCGCACTGCCGGCAAAGGGGGTGAATAGGTTTTCAAGGGCGCGCGGGGCCAAGCCATGGCCGTTATCTTCGACCTCGAACGCGATCATCTCGCCGTCGCGCGCCACCCGGAACACGATGCGCGTCGCCCCCGCCTCCATCGCGTTGCGGGCTAGGTTCAGCAGGGCACGGTAGAGTTGATCGTGATCGGCTTCGATTTCGAGCGGCAGGGCATAGATTTCGGTCTTCAGAGGCGAATCGAGGCTGACCGGCAAGCCGGTGACCACCTCGGCCAACAATCCTTCCAATGAAAACCGGGTCGGGTGCAGGGGTTCCCCCTCGCCACGGGTAAAGGCAAGCGTACTGGCGCACAGCGTGACGGCCCGGTCGATGGCCCCCAGCACGGACGAGGCCGCCCGGCGCACATCGGGGGACGGGTTGCCCGCCAATTGGTCGGACACAAGGCGCGCGGTTGCCAGAATATTGCGCAGGTCATGGTTGATCTTGCTGACCGCCGTGCCCAAGGCCGCAAGCCGCGCCTTCTGCCGCAAGGCAAGACGCACCGTTTCTTGCAGATTGGAAAGTTCCCGTTCCGCCTGACCGATTTCGTCGCGCCGCAGACTGGGCCGGATCACCCGCGACCCATCTTCGGGATCGGCCCGAAACGAGACCATATTCGCATTCATCCGGCGCATCGGCCGCACCAGCAGCCATTGCAGGCTGAGAAAGATCAAACTGGCCGCGATAAGCGAGATCACGAGGGACAGCCACAAGATCCGCCGACCGTAATCGATCATGGCAAGACGCATCGGTTCTTGCGGAATCGTGACCATGATCGGCTTTTCGGCGGAACCGGGGGCCGTCCCCTGCACTTCGATCGCCAACTGATCCTGGCGCATGAGACAGCGCAGGGCATCGTAAATCAAGACGACGACCGATGCCTGATCGAGATCGATCCGACGTTCGACGGGCGTCGGAACGGCGCGTTTCAATTCGCGTTGCCAGATGGGGGTATCGACCCCCATCACCCCCGTCGGGGCCACGGCATAGGCACCGAGCCGATCCAACAACGTCTCCGCCATCGTCTGATTGACCTGATCCGACGGGGACGCCTCCAAGGCCAAGAGCACCAAACTGGCCCCGGCGAGCTTATCTTGCATATAGGTCAGACGAAACCGCGCGACCGACGGCACGAAGATCAAGACTTCGGCCAACATGACGAACAGGATGGTTAAAACCAGCAGCCGTGCCGATAAACTGCGCACAAGAGCCAGCAGCGAGGGGATAAAGGATCTCATGAGGCGTATAATGGGCTCTAACTGTGGCAAGAGGATGATTTCGGACCGATTTTATCCCTGTGCGTCGGTTTTTGTCTGTGACATTTTAGAATAGGGTCGTCTGGGCGGATCGGATGCGTGCGGGGCGGCACTCCCCATCCGCCTGTAGTCGGACGACGGAACTTATGGCATCATCCTGCGGTCATGTCAGGGTCCCTTCCCCGAAAACAGCCGTCGTGCGGGGGGCAGATGCGTGTTTGGCGCTTGATCCGACGGCCCGACACCCCCAAAAGACGGGGGCGGAATTTTGTGTTGAAAGGCAATGACGGGGATGGACGAGGCTCAGTCGCAAAATAACCCCGGATTTCAGCGCCAGAACCCCGCGAACGCCCCGCTTTCGCCCCGTTCGGGTGCACCCTCTGTCGGCACGATCGACACGGTCGGCGTCTCGCCCAGGGTCTCACCCAGAGTCTCACATCGTCAAAGCCGCCGCTATACGCGCTTCGTCGGCTGGGCGAAGCTCGTCCTGCCGCTATCGGCCGGGGCCTTGCTGGCCGCCCTGGCCGCTTGGCCTTATATCACGACCAATCTCGCCTTTTTGCGCACCGGTCTGCCCCATCTCGATGCCAGCCGCGCGCGCGATCTGCGCATGGTCAATCCGCGCTATCTCGGCATCGACAAAGAGGGTAGGCCCTTCACCGTCACCGCCGATGCGGCCCGACAAAACAACCCGAACGGCACCGATATCAGCAGTCAGAGCGGCGACCTCGTCGCCCTCGACGTGCCCAAGGCCGATCTACTGTCCAAATCGAACAGTTGGATTATCGTGACCGGCAGCACCGGGATTTATCAACCCCAGGCCCATGTACTGGACCTCTTCGGCGATGTGACGGTTTTTCACGAAAAGGGCTTTACATTCCACACCCGTTCGGCGCGGATAGGTCTCGATGCTGGCACGGCCGACGGCAAGGAAGCCATCACCGGCAACGGCCCCTCGGCCACCATCGAGGCTCAGGGCTTTCATCTGGTCGACAAAGGTGACAAAATCTCGTTCACAGGCAAGTCCCACCTGATTTTAAGGACGGCCCATGCTCACGAGCCGAAACAAGTCGTCCCTGTAGAGCCCGCCCCCGCGCGCGCAAAAGCCCAGGCCAAACCGGGGGCTAAACCGGGCACCAAAAATCCGGCAACGACAGCACCGCCGAAAAACCAACCGCCGATCAAAACGCAACCCGTCACGGGCACAAGGTAATGGATCATCCAATGCCGTTCTTTCGTCGATTCTTCCCGGCCACACGCAGGCTTGGCTTCGTTGCCAGCAGGACCGTTCTTTCGGCCCTGTCGATTGCGATCCTCTGGACGGTGCCGGGTTACGGGGAACCCGTTCAGACAGCGCCCAGCGAAACGCCGGCAAAACCGCCCGTTAGCAC
>DAISJD010000157.1:0-6163 GCA_036821645.1 Aliidongia sp. | reverse complement strand
AAGGCTTTGTTGCTGTCACAAACAATCAGTTCAAAACTGGATTTGACTACAACAAAGCTGGAGATTCTATTGAACGAAGCAATGACACTGAAGTCAAAATTCTGGATAATATCGCCCAACGCTTAGGCACAGATTACCTTCGTGCTGGCAGAATTAACCTCTTCACAGAACTTAAAGTGTGCAAAAGCTGTGAATCGGTGATCGATCAGTTCCGCAAACGCTACCCTAATATCACCATCAATGTGATGGACAATAACGGCAATCGACTAAGCCCGCAAAATAAAGGAAAGTGACATGCAAGACCGCGCAACTTATGATGAAATAAAAAACTGGGTTCTTTCACTTTATTGGGATGATTGCCTAACATACGGGCCAATCTCAAATAAAGACCCCCGAACAAATGCGCACCCAAATGTAACATCAATCTCATATGATGCTTTTGCCAGTGGTAGTGGAAGCTTTGGTACGATCCTTGAATATCTGATGCTCGAAGTCATCTGTCTTGTCATGTGTTATTGGTACCCTGAAGATGTCGCCTACCATACACGACAAATAAACGAGTATCTCGCCAATAATTCCTTGGCCGAGATGCTGAAAGACATCCCGAAGGAAGAAGCCGACGATTTCCTGTCAGACCTGCGCATCCTCGGCTTTCTTGAAAAAGGCACGGTCTTGAGCCCCACCATCACCGTCCCCTGACCGCCCGCCACCCTTTAAAATACCTCCCACCGACTCTAAAAATCCATCCTCACTCCACCGCAGAGAGCGGTCAATTCTATGGCTTTACCGGCACCGGTTTTGGTGCTGTCGCATTTTCGCGCAGCAAAACCATACTGATCCGCCGATTGCGGGGCGAGTTGACGTCATTGGCCAGCAAGGGCTGTGTATCGGCCTTGCCGCTGACATTGGCGATGCGATCGGGCGGTAGGCCCGACGCCAAAAGGGCACGGCGGCTGGCATTGGCGCGGTCGATGGATAATTCCCAATTGCCGTAATTGCCGGGACGCTGGAATTGGGTTGCATCGGTATGGCCGGTAATGGCGATCTTGTTCGGCAGGCGGGCAATGGCCTGTGCCACCAACCCCATCAGTTTCTTGCCGGACTCGTTCATATCGGTCGCACCGCTTTGAAACATGGCGTTCTTTTCCTGATCGACCAATTGAATGCGCAGGCCTTCTTCCGTGCGTTCGACCACCAAATTTTGCGCCAGCGGCTTTAAGTCGGGCACTTGTTGGATCGCCTGCTGCAATTCATATTGGGCGCGGTCGAACTCTTTTTCCTCGCGGGCGATTTTCAGGGCCTGGAACTGCGCCTCGGTCAATTTATTGGGATCGATGGCCTGATTGGGCACCATCGCCTCGATCGCCTTTTTTTCTTCTTCGGTCAGTTTTTGCGGGCCGGGTTTCGCCGCCTTCTGACTGAGCAAGGCCCTGTCTTCGGGGCTGAGCTTGATGCCGTCGCCGCCCGTGGTCTGATCGTTGGCCCCTGCCGAGGGTTTATCCGAATTCGGATCGCCCGGCGCATTGCCCGCCTGTTCGTTCGGATTGGCCGCCTTGCCGCCATTATCCTCGTCGTCGTTTTCTTCAAAATCCGGCGGTTGGCTGCTGGGGGCGGCAATGCCGGGGGGGGCCGAGGAATTGGCCTGCGACCCCTTCACGTTCATGGTTCGCCCGCCCAACACGCCGCCTGCACCGCTGGTCGTCGATTTCGTGGCAAGGGTCGGGGAAAAATAATCGGCGATGCCGCGTTTTTGCGCATCAGTCGTCGCGTTCAACAACCACAGCAGCAAGAAGAACGCCATCATGGCTGTCACGAAATCGGCATAAGCCACCTTCCAGGCACCGCCATGATGGCCATGACCGCCTTTTTTGATCTTCTTGATGATGACTGCGTTCTGCTTTGCCATCGTCCCGCCATCCGTTGCATCAGACCATCGGACCGATTGCCCGCCTCTATCGCCTCATACTCTTAACGTGTTAGGTTTAATGATTCCTTATCAATCCACCCGCATAACCCAGGATCGCCGCAGCCACACCCCCCGCAAGGAGGCCATGGCTGCGGCGATCGTGGCGGCCTTACGCCAGGGCGTAGCTGAGATCGGCGATCTGGTCTTCGAGATCTTCGACACCGACGGACAGACGACACAGCGTGTCGCTGATCCCGAGGGCTGCGCGTTGATCCGGCGGGATCGAGGCATGGGTCATGATGGCCGGATGTTCGATCAAGCTTTCGACGCCACCCAAACTTTCGGCAAGGGCGAAGATTTCGCACCGTTCCAAAAACCGCCGGGCATCGTCGAGGCCGCCTTTCAGCGTCACGGTAACCATGCCGCCGAACCCGTCCATCTGACGCTTGGCCAAGGCATGCTGGGGATGGCTTTCCAGGCCCGGATAATGCACCCGATCGACCTTCGGGTGCGCCTCAAGCCAGCGGGCGATTTCGAGAGCCTGGGCACAATGGGCCCGCATGCGCAGGGGCAGGGTTTTCAACCCGCGCAGGGCGAGAAAACTATCGAACGGCCCGGCAATGGCCCCGACCGCATTGTGCAGAAAGGCCAATTGATCGGCCAATTCCGGCCGATCGCCCACCACCACGACCCCACCGACCATATCCGAATGCCCGTTCAGATATTTTGTAGCAGAATGCATGACGAGGTCGAAGCCGCATTCCAAAGGACGCTGAACCACGGGGCTTGCAAAAGTATTGTCCGCCGCCGTCAAGATCCCATGCCGACGGGCGATCGCGGCCACGGCGGCAAGGTCGATCAGTTTCAGCATCGGGTTCGACGGGGTTTCGACCCAAATCAGCTTGGTATTGGGCCGGATCGCCGCTTCGATCGCGCTCGGGTCCTGCATATCGACGAAACTGAAGCTGAGGCCGGCCGACCGTTGGCGCACGCGGGCGAACAGGCGATAGCTGCCGCCATAGAGATCGTCGGATGCGATCACATGGCTGCCCGTGTCCAAAAGGTCGAGCACGGTTGCAATCCCGGCAAGGCCCGAGGCAAAGGCATAACCGCGTGCACCGCTTTCCAGATCGGCGATGCACCGCTCGTAAGCCATGCGGGTCGGGTTTTGCGAGCGGGAATATTCATAGCCCTTGTGAAGACCGGGGCTTTCCTGCACATAGGTCGAGGTCTGATAAATCGGGGTCATGATGGCCCCGGTCGAGGGATCGGGTTCCTGACCGGCATGAATGGCGCGGGTGGCGATCCCGGCCCGGTTGCCACCGGGGCGGTTTTTCGTATCTGACACGGCTCTGTCACTCCTCATAGCCCATGGTTCCTGATCGCGCGCGGTGCGTTACCGGATCAGGCAATTTTCTGGCGCAAATGATTGAGCAGATCGATCCGCGTAATCAAGCCGTAAAACCGTCCCTCTTCCTCGATCACCGCTACGTAATCCTTGGCAAAGATCGGCAAAAGATCATCGATCGAGGCATCAGGCGGCAGGGTCATGACCCGACTGGTCATGGCACCGCGCACCTTTTCGGAAAATTTCGAGGGTTGGTTGGCAACGGCCAGCAACAGATCGGACTCGTCCATGATCCCGATGAGACGGCCCTCTTCCAAAACTGGCAATTGTGAAACCTCATAGAGTTTCATCCGGCGATACGCCATCAGCAAACTATCGTCCGGTGCCACGGTGATCGCCCCGCCATCCTCATAGCGCCGCGTGATCAAATCCTTCAAATTGCCTTCTTCGGGACGGTTCAAGAGACCCTGGTCGAACATCCAGTAATCATTATACATTTTCGACAAATATTTATTGCCCGTATCGCAGATGAAGGTCACGACCCGCTTCGGCGTGGTTTGTTCCCGGCAATATTTCAAAGCTGCCGCCACCAAAGTTCCGGCGGAAGACCCCCCCAAAATCCCTTCGCGGCGCAACAACTCGCGGGCGGTCAGGAAACTTTCCTGGTCGCTGATGCTATAAGCCCCGGCAATCAAGGACATATCGCAATTGTCCGGCACGAAATCTTCGCCGATGCCTTCGACCAACCAGGAACCCGCCTGACCCATTTCACCAGTTTTCACGAGGTCGGTCAAAATCGACCCCACCGGATCGGCCAGCACCATCTCGGTCTTGGGGCTGACCCGCTTCAAAAAGCGACCAAGCCCGGTAAGCGTGCCGCCCGACCCGACGCCCACAACAACCGCATCGATGTGATGTTCCATCTGCGCCCAGATTTCAGGACCAGTGCCGACCTCGTGGGCCTCGGGATTGGCAGGATTTTCGAATTGATTGAGATAGTAGGAATTGGGGATTTCCCGGTTGAGGCGGGCTGCGATGTCTTGATAATAGGCGGGATGCCCCTTAACGACGTCCGAACGCGTAAGCCGAACCTCGGCCCCCAAAGCGCGCAGGTGAAAAATCTTATCCTGGCTCATCTTGTCGGGAATGACCAGGATGAGCCGGTAGCCCTTGCGCGCCGCCACCAGGGCAAGGCCGATGCCGGTATTGCCGGCCGTCGCCTCGATCAGGGTACTGCCCGGCCCGATTTTCCCCTCGCGCTCGGCCGCCTCAATCATGGTCAGGCCGATCCGATCCTTGATTGACCCGCCGGGATTTTGATTTTCAAGCTTGACGAAGAGACGGCACGGCCCGGTATCCATGTTCCTGAGTTCGACGAGGGGGGTATTCCCGATTGCGGAAAGAACATCGGTATAAGCGGCCATAAGGATAACTCCCTCATCGATAACAGGAACACGGTGCCCGGCAATCCGGGACGATTAATTGGCCTGATAGCAGGTTTTTTCAGTCTTGAGTATGTTTTGATTCAGAAATTCTTTCAACGATCCCTCATTCGATAAAATTGAGACCGTCAAATGGGAGAGAACCTCCAATTATTTTCATTTTTTTCGCGTCGGTTACATTAAAATTTTACAAAAAAATCCACAAATATTTTGTAATAAATGATATTTTAAAATTTAAAGCCGTCACCCGATTAGAAATCTTTCCATTATCACAGATTTATTGCGTCGCAACATTTGAGTCGTCCCCTTCCCCGATCGCAGCCATGTCCGCACATTTATGCAGTTTGCACAGCAGTCGTGCCAGAATCGCAATGATTTTTCCTTGCAATTAAGAAACGTTCGTAATAACTTCCGACCACCAATTGCGATACATTCTTAATTCGCAGCCAGGGACCACCCCCAGGCCCCCCAGGAACCACCGCGGTGCAGCACACGCACCCGCAGTCGCAGAGCGATGACAGTGAGGAGAAAGAGCTTGTTTTCATTCATACCAGGGCAGTCCGTGCGGCAGGCCCGTTTGGCAATGCTAACCAGCCTGGCCGTCCTCGCTTGGTCACAGTCGGCTTCGGCCGCCATCCATGTCTTCTCGCCGATCGTCGAAGAGGGCGAGGTGGAAATCGAAACGAAGTTCGATCGCACGATCGATAAATCCGCCGACAAGGACGATCAATACAGTTATAACGTCTCGGTTGGTTATTCCCCGACCAGTTTTTATGCGTTCGAATTGGAAGCCCAATATAAACACGATCCAGGCGGAAAGAATAATTTCGATTCTTTTTCCTTTGAAAATCGGTTCCAATTAACCGAGCAAGGAAAGTATTTTGCCGATTTTGGCTTTTTTCTTGAATATGAGCATGTTGCCCTAAGCAACGACAATGACAGCCTCACATTCGGCCCGATCATCCAAAAAGAATTCGGTCGCAATCTCACCACGCTCAATCTGTTCTTCGAAAAGACGCTGGGCAAGGGTGCGCAAGGGGGGTTGCAAGTCGATTATCGGTTGCAACAAATCTACCGCGTTACCGAAGCCTTCAAGCCCGGCATCGAAATTTACGGCGAGCCCGGCAAATTGGGAAATTTCAACAAATTCGACGATGGTCACTTGCGTGTAGGCCCCGTCGTGTTGGGCAGCATCCCCGTCGGCAAGCTCGGCAAATTGAAATATGAGGCGGGTTATCTGTTCGGCGCCACCCGCGCCAGCGAAAGCGGGACCTTCCGCAGCCTCTTGGAACTGGAATTTCACCTCTAACAAGGCGTTGACCGCGATCGAGGGATCTCTTGATCGCGGTCAAAACCACACACATATAAGGGGTATCGGCAATATCCGGCATCCCCCGCAAGAAAAGCCATTGAACCACCGGCGCAAAACACGTTCTATAGGCCTCATACCCCCCACCCCCACAGCAC
>DAISJD010000156.1:0-6474 GCA_036821645.1 Aliidongia sp. | reverse complement strand
CCCTTGCCCCGGCCCCCGATGCGGAACTGATCGAACAAAGCGGTATAGGGTATTTGCCCGTTATCGGGCGCGACGGGCGAAAAGCATGGCAGGTTTATGCCAAACCCTTTGAACTGACCGACAAGCGCCCCAGGATCGCGATCGTCGTCAGCAATCTCGGCATCTCGGCCATCACGACCGATGCGGCGATCAATCGCCTGCCCCCTGCCGTCTCGTTGTCCTTTGCGCATTTTAAACCGCGTTTGAACGAATGGATCGGGCTTGCCCGTGCCGCCGGTCATGAAGTCTTGTTGGACCTGCCCCTTGAACCCGCCGATTTCGAGCATTTCGATCCGGGTCCGAACACGTTGCTGTCCGCCCTTGAACCGGAAAAAAATTTACAGCGCCTGACCGCCATTTTAAGCCGCGCCACCGGCTATGTCGGCTTGGTCGGGGCGGCGGGATCGCGCTTCATCCAGGATCGCACGGATGTGGAGCCGGTTTTGGCCGCCTTGCAACGCCGGGGTTTGGTCTATGTCGACAATCGCAGCACACCGCAATCGGTCGTTTCGGTCGTGGCCAATGCCGTCAAGCTTGAAGTTGCCGTCGCCAATCGCGTGCTCGATCTCGACCCGACCCGGACCGGCGTCGATAAACGCTTGGCCGATCTCGAAGATGCCGCGCGCCGCAATGGGCGCGCCGTAGGCCTGGTGCAGCAGCCCTATCCCGTCGTGATGGAGCGGATCGCCATTTGGGCACAGGGTCTGGCCGAGCGCGGTTATGTCCTGGCCCCCGTTTCCGCCGTGGTCACGGTGCCGCCGCCGCCGTCGAAAGGCGAGGAAACCGCCCAAAAATCCCCCGAGTCCAAGGGGGGCGAGGCAAAGGCGGGCGAAGGCCGGGCCGAGGCGAAGCCCGCCGCCGAGGCAAAAACCGAGGCAAAGCCCCCGGCTGCGGAAAAACATGCCGAACCCGGCCATGGGGCGGCCGCAAAACATTGAGGCCGTCGATCGGAACGGACCCAAACCTGGCCGATGCCTTTCGGTCGGGGGCATTATGCCGAGATCTCCGGTCTGATCAGCGTAGCCTCGATTATTTTCGTATTTTACATTACGCGCGCTGTATCGTATCTTTAATTCACAATAGCTGATTTTTCAGTTATATTATTTCTTTTTCTGAGCATGGGATAGTATATTATGAGCTTTACGGTGATAGAGCCCGCCCCCGCCCGTCTCAATCGCAGTGAACTTGCCGTGCCCGGCAGTTCGCCGAAATTGTTTGAAAAGGCCGCGCGCAGTGCGGCAGACATCATCTTTCTCGATCTTGAAGACGCGGTGGCCCCCGACGATAAGCCCCAGGCCCGGCGTAATATCATCGAGGCCCTGCACGATGTCGATTGGGGAACGAAGACGCTGGCCGTGCGGATCAACGGGCTCGACACGCCGTTCATGTATCGCGACGTGATCGACGTGGTGGAACAGGCCGGCGACAAGCTGCACCTGATCATGATCCCCAAGGTCGGCACGGCCGCCGATGTCTATGCGCTCGACATGCTCGTCACGCAAATTGCGGCGGCAAAGGGGTTCAAAAACCGGATCGGTTTTGAACTCATCATCGAAACCGCCCTTGGCATGCAGAATATTCATGAGATCGCCGCCGCCTCGCCGCGCAATGAATCGCTGCATTTCGGGGTCGCCGATTATGCCGCCTCGACACGGGCGCGCACGGTGAATATCGGCGGGGCGAACCCGGATTACAGTATCCTGACCCATCCCGATGCCGCAGGGGCCCGCGCGGTCCATTGGGGCGATATGTGGCATTACGCCTTGGCCCGGATGGTCGTCGCGGCCCGCGCCAATGGTCTGCGCCCGGTCGATGGACCGTTCGGCGATTTTTCCGATGCCGACGCCTATACGGCGGCGGCCCGGCGGGCCGCCGTTCTCGGCTGCGAAGGCAAATGGGCGATTCACCCCTCGCAAATCCCCCTTGCCAATGCCGTTTTCAGCCCGTCGGACGCGGATGTCGCCCAGGCGCAGCGCATTCTCGATGCCATGGCCGAAGCCCAGCGGGACGGGCGCGGGGCGGTTGCTTTGGATGGCAAATTGATCGATTTCGCCTCGATCCGTCAGGCCCAGGTTCTGGTCGAAAAAGCGGCTCAAATTAAGGGATAGGGCCAATTGCGGGATCGACGTCCGGCCAGTTCGCAAGGAAAAATAGAACAGACCGGACGTCGATGCCCGTATTCAATGCTTCATACATGGATAGTAATCGCCGTGGTTTTGCAGAAAACGAATCTCAATCAAACAAAAAATGATTCAGGTGTGATTTTTTTAAATAAAAAATAAATCCTTATGATTTTACCATTAATTTAATATTTTAATTTACTGGAACAGTGCCTCTTAAGGTTTCAGCACCCGGCGGTTTTATGGTTGAACCAGAATTTCCCATCAACGAGCCGATGCGGCTTGCAATGGTGCAGAGCCTCAATCTGCTGGATACGCCGATCGAAGATCAGTTTGAACGGGCGACCCGGATGATGAACCGCATCCTGAACGTCCCGATCTGCGGCATTTCCTTGATCGACGCCCATCGTCAATGGTTTAAATCGATCAATGGGTTGTCGGTGCATGAGATACCAAGACGCCTTTCTTTTTGTGCGCATGCGATTCTGGCTGACACGGCGATGATCGTGACCGATACCGCCCGCGATCCGCGTTTTTGCGATCATCCTTTGGTCATCGAACCACCTTATGTGCGTTTTTATGCAGGATATCCCTTGGTCATCAGTCCCGGCATTCCTGTTGGAACGTTATGCCTTTTCGATACGGTGCCACGGCATTTGACCAAAGACGATATGGGTTTCATCGAAGATATTGCTTCGGTCGTGATCAATCAGATGAAGACGCACTTGCTGCGCAATCTCTATCTTTACGACCAAGCTATCAATCAAAAGTAAGGGAGAATAGTGGATCATGGTTGAAGCGGCCCTTCCACTCAATGAAAATGCCCGGATTGACTTCATCAAGTCCTTGAATATTCTCGACACGCCTGCCGAGGATCGCTTCAATCGAATTACACGGATCGCGTGTCAATTGTTGAATGTGCCAATTTCACTGGTTTCAATTGTTGATCAAAAGCGTCAATGGTTTAAATCATCCGAAGGCCTGCCCGTGAGCGAGACGCCGCGTGAACACGCCTTTTGCGCCCATGCGATTCTGAGCGATGCACCATTGATCGTCGAAGATGCCACGCGTGATACCCGTTTTTGTGATAATCCCCTTGTGACGGGTGCCCCGAATATTCGTTTCTATGCGGGTTTTCCCCTGACCTTCGCCGGAGACATTCGCGTCGGCACCCTGTGCGCGATCGATACGGAACCGCGTACCCTGTCGGCGCGCGAGATGGAAATCATGGTCGATTTGCGGGCCATGGTCGAATCCGAGATGAAGTCGGTTCTTCTGTCGGAAACGACTTTGCAACTGATTCAGGAAAACAGCGAGTCCGAGCGCGCCGTCCTGATCGATCCCGTGACGCGCTTATGGAATAAGGATGGGGTCAGTCAACTCTTGTGGCGCGAAATGGATTTCGCCGCCCGCAATAATCATAAAACCGGGCTCGCTCTTGTCGATATTGATAAATTTGCCCGGTTTGCCAAGGATGGCGGCCCATCGGGAGGGGACGCCCCGCTGCAATTTACTGGAAAGAAACTGCTTTCCTGTCTGCGGCCCTACGATGTCGTGGGTCGGTGGGAAGAAGACGCGTTCATGCTCATCTTGCCCAATACCGATGCAGAGACGATGGCGGGATTGCTCCATCACATTAAAAACAGTTTCAAAATGATCCCGCTTTATGGTGCTGATCGGTTCGATTATCTTACCCTCAGCATTGGGGCGACGATCATCGAACCCGACATCACCTTGCCGATCGAAGACCATTTGCGGCGCGTTGCCGACCGCTTGATGGCGGCGCAAAAAATGGGCGGCAATCACACTGTGACGCTCTGAAGAGGGGGACCGGCTACAGGCTCGGTGCAGTCGTGCCAAGCCAGGAGACGAGGGCCAAGAGGATGAGGCCAAGGCCCTGTTCCGCTTGAACCGTGCGGCGGAGTGTTGCCAGAATCCGATCTGAGGCCACCGTGAGGTGGGGGAGCAGCAGCAGCCGATTGACGAGGGCCAAAACCAGAAGACAAGCGACCAGGAGGAGTTTGCCGCTCAAGATCATCCCCCAGGGGGTTGTCAGCACGCTAAGATCACCCTCGGTTAGGATGAAAAAATTGACGAGGCCGCTCGATAAAACGGCAAAGACCGCCGCCATGCCCATGTGGGAAAATCGACTGAGTGCCGCTATCGCCTGATCGACCGGTACCAGCCCGCGTTGGGCATCCCGTAAGACGCGGCCCAAGGGGCCAAGCCCGCCCAGCCAACAGGCCGTAGCCACGAGATGGGTGCCATGATTGAGCCGGTGCGCCCATCCAGGCCAGCCTTCGCCCATTGCCGCATGGCCCGTCAAGGCCAGCAGGATCAAGGACGCCCCGCTTAGCATCAGGATCGCGGCGCCCGGCCAGCCGATCCCGCGTCCGACGTTCGGCCGATAGGCCAATGCCGCCGCGAACAGGATGCTGATCACGACCAGCCGCCAAAACCAGATCCGACCGAACCAAGTTTCCGTCAGGACGTCCGCGATGAGAGTGGGGTCGAGTCCGTCCTGCCAACCGCTGGCGAGAGAGGCGGCAACGCACCAAAGCCACAGCGCGCCGGAAAGGCCCATCCCAACGATCAGCCAGATCACAGGCCCCCGATGGATGGTGGGCCGGTCAAAGACCAGCCCACTCACCATCGTGCCGAACAGCCCGAGACTGATGCCGAGATGCAGCATCCGCGCGATAATCAGCAAAAAGGCCGTTTCAGTCTCGAATGCCATTACCGGCCTGCCGTTTTTTTAAGGGGTGACGGTCAACGAGAAATGCCCATCGGTTTTATGGCTGTCGACTGAGACGACATGCCATGTCACCGCATAGGGGCCCGGTGCCAACTTGGCAGTCGGGACGATCCGTAGGATCTTGGGGTTATCGGGGGCAGCTTCGAGCTTGACCGGTACGGTCTCGCCCGATTTCGCGGCGAGTGCGGCGCTACAGAACTTGATTTCCAAGCCCTCGGTGAAGCTCAACCGAATCTCGTCCGGGGCGGGGCCGGTGGACCCCACGGCCGGTTCGGCCTTTTCCAACTTGGCATGGGCAAGGGCGGGGGCGGAGAACAGGGTCGCGGATAGGATGAGTACGGCCCCGTAGAAAAAGCGATTCATGATAAAATCCTTTTTTAAAACAACGGTTTACCCAATGTATTGGGGAAGATGTCGTCGAAGAACAGGTGAAACTGCGCCAGGATGCCGACATTGGTGCCCGCCGCCCGCGTTGTTGGGATCGTGGCTTCAAGGCCCAGTTGGAAGGAATCGCCGCTATAAATTACCCCTGGGGCCACGATCCCGACGGTGCTTGCGCCGAAGGATTTCGTCACGGGCGTCGTATAGCTGATTTCGACCAGGGGGACGAGCCGCCCGACGAAGGCGGGTAGACCCACATCTTTCACCTGGGCTTGAAGATAGGGCAGGCTATATTGCACGGTCGCACCAAACGCCACTTGGTCCGGGGCATGGTCGGCATCGACATGGCCCGTATCCGCATCGAAGCGGCGGCGGACGGCTTGATCTGCCACCTGGTAACCGACCGTGCCGGTCACGGCGAGCGGTTTTAGGTATTTCAGAGAATCGGGCAGATCACCGAACCCCTTGCCGAAATAAACGGTCGGGGTCGTGGTACTGCCCGGCTCTGCCCCGATTCTGGCGGCTCCGCTGCCGCCGAATTCGCGCGAGACGCCGACCGAGGTGATGAATTCACGGGCCGGATCGACATAGGCCAGATATTTCAGGGTGATTTCGGTATTCTGAAACCCATAGAGCGATTTTTGTCCCTTGGGATCGAGGATCGTATAGCCGCCCGCGACGGAAAAGGCGAGACGGTCCGTGATGCGTTTGCTGAATTCATAGGCAAAATTGGTCATGGTTTGGGCGGGGCCGGCATCGCTTGCCCCTTGGCGCACGCGGCTGAAGGTCGGCAAGGATAATTCGTCGGAAACCGAGGGGTCATCGACCATGAGGGCTGCAGGGAAGGTCCGATCCCCCGCCACGGCATGGGCCGAGGCCGTTTGTTCGAGACACGGGAACAGAAGGCCGAGGGCAATCAGCCCGCTGGCATTTTTGATCGATAGGAACATGAATAAATCTCACCGCCGAGGGCGGCACCCCCATAGGATGCGTGCCCGAGAAGAAGGGCGACAAGGGGAGGGCGGCGGCAATCGCGCACCTCTCCTCTTGCCGCGTGTCTGGATGGTCAGAGGCGCGGCGGGAGAGCGGGCGGTGCGCGCGGCTGCTGCACCGGATAGGGGGGGGATGCGAGGATCGAGGCGGATAGGGGCATCCGCGCATGGTGGATCAACCAAGGTC
>DAISJD010000155.1:0-6592 GCA_036821645.1 Aliidongia sp. | reverse complement strand
CGCAATATGCGCGTTCGAACACGCCCTCGTAACCGGGATCGACGTCGCGGGCGGGGTAATGGGCGAGACCGGCCATCCCCTGCGCCCGTTCCGGCGGCCCCATGGCGCGCCGGGGGGGCATCGGGGTCGGGCGGCATTTCGGGCCGCCGTGAAGGGCAAGCGGGGTGCGGGACATGGGGGTGGACATGGGGCATCTCTCCATCGTCGTCAAAGGGGTATGGCCCAAAGCGGTGTCCGCACCGCCACTATGAGGCACGGTCCAAAATGAATTCCTTGTAGCAGGATCCGAACAAGCTGCCCACGATCCCATCCGCCGTCAGATGGCCGTCAAACGTCACATCGGATTTCTGTCCGCGCGTTTCTTTGCCGGAAAGCCGGACGGCGCCGTCGGGATAGAGCCTGCCGGTCAAAAAAACCCGTGGAGAATGCACGACATCCATCGCCACCGTACCCGAAGGATCGACCCGCAAGATTTCCTTGCCCGACGAGCATTGACGCGAGACATCGCGCCCGACGCCGCTATAAAGCCCGGCATAGCGAAGGCCCGGATCATCTCCGGCGATGATCGCTTCGCTATCGGTGAGCGAGCGCGTGCGGGATGACTGGGCGTGGTGCTTGGACCCGCGCGCACCGTGCAGGCTTTGGGCCCGTTCGGGGTGATAAAACTGACACGCGGTCAAGGGCACCACAAGACAAAGCCCCATCACCCATCGCCCCATTTTGTGCATAACCCTATCCTCTGTTCGGTATCGACCGACATGGTCCGAAGGGCGGGATAACGGGTCACGGGGCAGCCTATTCCATGGGTTGAAAAAAATAAGTTAAACAAAACCGTCAAGATTGTCTTTGTCCGGTTGCCGCCTCGATCCGGGTCAGGCAATCGACCACCCGTGCCCCCAGAAGAACCGGACCATGGTCGGCCGTGCGCGTGCGGATTTGGTTGATGAACCCGACGAGGGCCGCCCGCAGGGGATCGGTGTTGCGATCATGGGGCAGGGGGATGGCCCCGTCTGACCGGGAAAGGACGGCGCGTTCGGTGACCCGGTCGTCATAGACGAGCCGCCCCTGGGCGCCGAACAGCCGAAGGGTGCGCGTATCCGCTGCGAACCCGAACCCGGCCAGCGCGATGAAGGGGGGAGATTCAGGCCATGACAGACGAAAAACGAGCTGGTCGAAGCCAGGCCCCGTCCAGCGGCGTGCCGCGATTGCGTCCGGCATCGTCCCGGCCAAACTGAGGGCCATCGCGACGAGATGGGGGGCGAAATCCCAGACGGCATCGGCCTTGGGGTTCGGCTGGCGCATTCGGGTGATGCGCCCCGCCATCCGGTGAAGGGGGGCAATCCGGGGGCGGGCCTCCCGGACCGCCTGAAACGCCGGGTGGGTGAGGTCGATGTGATTGACCGCGACGGGGCACCCGCTATCGCGGGCGGCGGCGGAAAGCCGGTCGGCCTCCGCGATCGTGGTCGCCATCGGTTTTTCGATCAGGACCGGCAGGTGCCGGGCGATGGCGGCATGGGCAAGGGCGGCGTGGGTCTCGGGCGGTGTCGCAATGATGACCCCGTCGAGGCCGCCCTCGGCGATGAGCGACGGCCCATCGGCAAAATGCCGGGCCCCTGGGGCGAGGGACGCCGCCAGGGCGGGATTGCCGGTCGCGATCGCCGCCAGCAGCCGGGGGGCAAGCGCCGTCAGTGCTTGGGCCAGTTTTTGCCCCCAGGGGCCGAGACCGATCAGTCCCAACCGGATGTCGCTCCCGCCCGTCACTTAGACCGGACCATGGGACTGGCCCAGGGTGGCGAGAAACCGTCGGATGGCGCCTGGATCGTGTTCGTCGGGGGCCGCCGGGTGGATGATGACATCGGCCTCGCGCGCGAACGGGCCGCTATAGGTTTCATGATAGACGAGCCAGTCGGACAGCACGATCGGCATGTGCCAGCGCGACGCCGACAACCGATAGAGAAAGGGCAACCCCATCCCCGGCGCACCAAGATCGATGGTATGATCGAGGGTGCCGACGTCGGTCAGGAAACAGACCCGCATGGCCCCTTCGATCACGTGATAGGACTCGCTTTTGCCGACGGGATGACGGTGCGGCGTCATGAAGGTGCCGCGCGGACAGACGATGATCATTTCCTGGGTCGGCGCACCGGGATCGGCATGCAGACACAGGCGATAGCGCCGCCTTGGCGAAGCAAGTGCCCGCTCCTTCAGATAATCCACCATGGCCCCATCCACGGCCAGGATCGGGGCCTGATTGAATTCCGCCTCCGCATGGCGAATGGGGGGGAAATCCGTATCGGCCATATCGGCCATGAATGCACACCTCAAGGCAGGGGCCGATGCGGCCACAGGGGTAAAAGAATAAAATTTAACTTTTAAAGAGATATTAAATTTCAATTCATCCTAAATTCAATCATTCCACCGACAGTAAGGGGTGATGATCACGTCTTCAAGGGTGGTGACGAATGATACACCCATCGCAGAGTATGAATCAACCTGACACAGCTAAAAATTGGGTCGGTTTTTCCCGATTATGTCCGCATTGTCGGCGCGATGCGGACGGGCGTCGGGTGATTTACGGCTTGGCCGAGACCGGGTTCGATCTCGTGCAATGCGGGTTTTGCGGGCTGCATCATCTGTTCCCGGTGCCGACGGCGGCATGGCTCGGTGCCTATTATCGCGATCTGTCGAATAGTGCGGCGGGTTATTATTATTATCCGACCGATCGGGCTTTTTATGAGCCGGTGATTGCCGACGGCAAGCGCAAATTCGCGACCGCCCGCCGGTTTATGCCCACCTTGCCCCAACAGGCGCGCCTGCTGGATCTGGGGTGTGGGTCCGGGGCCTTCGTCCAGGCCATGACGGAGTTGGGCTTGCGGGCTGTCGGCACCGATTTCAGCCGGTCGGCGATCGACACGGGGCGCGCCGTGTTCGGGGCCGATCTTAGGGTGAGCGGGGTCGACCCAGACCCCGGCACCGGGTTCGATCTGGTCAGTTTTTGGGAGGTTCTGGAACATGTGCCGGATCACGGTGCGTTTCTGGCCGATGTCTATGCGCGCCTCGCACCCGGCGGTTACGCCATGGGCAGCGTGCCCCATTGGGGCAGTATCGCCCGCAGGCTTTGGGGGGTGCGGTGGTCGATGATCTCAGCCCCGCAGCATATCGCCTATTTCACCCGCGAGACCGTGCGGGCCAGTTTCGCGGCCCAAGGGTTTCATGTCGAATTCATCGGCACGAGCCCGCTTTTCGCGACACCGCATTGGAGTTTCGGCCTGCGCCGCCGCCTGCATCGCTGGCAGAGGGCGGCGACAAGCGGGGCTGTGCGCGCCGCCCTCTTATGGGCGATCCGCAGCCTGACGGCGGTAAAACGCCTATCTTATCAACCGACCAATGCGCTATTTTGTGCCGTCCCCGCTGTCGCCGATCATCTGATCTTCGTCGCCCGCCGCCCGCTAGCGCCGGTCAAGGGGTCGTCTCAGGCATGAAGATCGCCTCGATCGCGCGCTCGAACAGGCGGGCAATGGCGAAGGCAAGCGGCAGGCTCGGATCGTAGCGGCCGGTTTCGATCGCATTCACCGTCTGGCGCGAGACGGCGAGCCGATCGGCCAATTCCGCCTGACTCCACCCGCGCGCGGTGCGCAGATCGCGCACAGCGTTCTTCATGAACGCCCGATGGTGCAGCGATAAAGCCCGATCGCCGCCCAGGCCCCGCCCATCACGCCCCACACTAAAAACATGCTTTGGCGGGGAAAGCCTGCATTTTCCAGAAACCCATAGGTCATGGCAAACCCCGCCGTCACGGCGGCTGCCAGCGAAAACGTCTCCAGCGTCAAGCGCCGCTGATAATCGTCGAGCCCCAGGATATGGCGCGCGATCGCCCACAGGACGAGGAAAAACCCCAAGGCCGGGGCCACCAACAGGGCCGTCCGGCCCAGGCCCGGTTCAAGGCCCGGACCATAGGCGAGGGATGGCACCAACAGCCCGGCGTAAACCGCCAGGGCCCCGATGAATTCCCGCATATACCGGCGATTGGCCCGCCGTTCCCCGTTGGAATAGCGCGGTTCCGGGTAGATGGTCATGATGACACCTCAGCATGTAAAGGATACTTGTCATGATGGGGCGGATGAGTGGCGGTGTCAAGGGTGTTTTACAGGTGGGGTGCCGGTATGGTTGGTCCAATGGTTTCTGGGGGGGAATGTTTCTTTGCAAAAAATTGAAAATTTAATATATAATTAATCTTATAATTGATATTTGTGTGATGCATATTATTGATGAAAGACAGTAAGTTATGGCCCTTTTTAAGTCGCAGCGCATCCGTGATCCGGTCCATAATTTGATAGAATTTGGCGAACATCGTGACTGGTCATACGAACTTGAGACAGTTTTGTGGGATGTGATAAAAACACAGCCATTTCAACGGTTGCGGCGGGTCCGGCAGCTTGGCTTTTCTGAGTATGTTTATCCAGGGGCTACCCATTCGCGTTTTGCTCATAGTCTTGGGGTGTTTCATACGGCCCGTCAACTCATGGCTGTTATCCGCCGACAGATGAAAAGAAAAGATGAAGTATTTCATGAAAGCAAGGCTCGAGCAGCGTTAGCGGCGGCGCTCTTGCACGATGTTGGACATGGAATGTTCAGCCATGCTTTTGAAGATGTGGGCAAACGGCTTAATCTAAAAATGGCCCATCATGAGCATGTGAGCGATCAGTTAATTCGCAGTGGTGAGATCGGCGAAGTTTTATGTGATCGGATGGGAAGTGGTTTTGCAGATGATGTTGCGACGATCATCAGCGCAAAGGGTCTCGGCAATATTTATAATGCTGTTGTCTCCAGTCAATTTGATGCTGATCGTTTGGATTACATGCAACGGGATCGTTTAATGGCGGGGGTACATAATAGTGCGATCGATTTTAGGTGGCTGATGGCTAATTTAGAAATTGGTCAAGTGCCGATTGGTACGGACGAGCAGGAAGTTGGTATGATCGATACGTTCGTCTTAGGGCCAAAAGCGCTTCATGCTGCTGAAACGTATGTTCTTTCGTTGTTTCAATTATATCCGACGATTTATTTTCATAAAACAACACGCGCCGCTGAAAAATTATTTTCAGAATTGCTGCTGCGCTTCTTTGAGTTGGTGCGCGCAGGAAAGATTGATGAAACAGGATTACCTTTGAAGCATCCATTGGTTCAATTTGCGCAGGACCCAGAAAAAATCGGTCATGCCTTGGCATTGGACGACACGGTTTTTTTTGGCGCTTTGCCAATGCTTATAACGTCAGATGATGCCCTCATTCAAAATTTTGCCGCTCGTTTATGGAAACGCCAGTTTCCAAAATGTATTGATGTCTTGGAAGGATTGAAGGCACACATTCGACCGGATCATGCATTGGATACGGAAGCACAGAGAAAGGAGTATCGGAAAAAACTTGATCGTGCGATGATTTCAATTGAGGAAAAATTAACGGATTGGTCGTCGAATAACTCTCAGAAGATACCTAGAGTTTTGATCGATAAGGCAAAAAGGAGTTGTTACAAGAGTTTTAAGGATTCCGGCAGTGCCCTCAATCAGATTAGAATCCGCATGATCGAGGGCGATAAAATTTTTGATATTGCAGAGATTTCAAATACGATTGCCGCGATTGAGCCGTTTTCGTTATTCCGGGCTTATTTTTTTGCAGAAGACACGGGCGCGGAAAAAATGATACGCGCTACAATCAACGAAGCTGTGAAGGGGGGTGGCGATGACAACAGGTAAGACAGACCGTGAGAAGGTTGCTGATATCATTCGCGATGCAGGCGGTCAGGTTGTCGGTCGTACAAGACTCCAAAAAATAGTCTATCTCTCACAGCTGGCAGGATTCGGTGAAGATTTTAATTTTGAATATCATAATTATGGCCCGTATAGTGAAGAACTCGTTGAGGCTGTTCGCGCGGCTGAGGCTTTTGAATTGATCACGGAAGATAAAAAGAAAACTAATTGGGGCGGAACATATTCCATATTTACCGCGGACCCGTTTAATACGGCACAAAAATCCGCACGATCTTCCTTTCTAAGGCAGGCGGCTAAAATCGATGCAGTGGAATTGGAACTGGCAGCGACGGCGGCTTTTCTAAAATCGGTTGAGAAGGTCGATGATCCTTGGCAAGAAACGGCCCGCAGAAAACCTGAAAAAGCCAGTGAAGAGCGGATAGAAAAGGCCAAAGCTGCGTATAAGCAGTTATTGGAGATTGATACATTGAAGAAGTTGCCAAACATTCTTTGATGTGATGCCTGTCAACTAGACCTAACATTTCAAGAATTTATCCCCAATTCCCCCGCATCCGCCGCCAGGATCACCGCCATCGCCGTTGCCTGATCGAAGCCCGCACGGGCCATGCGGGCGAGGTCTTTTTGCGTGTGGGCGGCGCGGGTTTCCGGTGGGCGGAAGGGGCCGAGGCGGCGGCGGCGGGCGAAGGCGATGGCGGCGGCGCGGTCGCCGCCGGGCCGCCTGGCGAGGCCGGTTTCGTCGTCCTCTTCGCCGAGCGCTCCTTTGATCAGCGGGGCGGGAACGCCCTTGGCCGCCAGTTTGGCCGCGATCACCCGGCCCGCCACCCC
>DAISJD010000154.1:0-6719 GCA_036821645.1 Aliidongia sp. | reverse complement strand
TGGGGGGGCGATGATGGCGGCAGCCCTCGCCATGATCGCAGAGCAATTCGGCCCCGTGCCGGTGATTCTGTCGGCCCAGGCCCATCTCGCCCCTTTTTACGGCCGGTTCGGGTTTGTGCCGACGGGGGCCCCTTATCTTGAAGACGGTATCCCGCATCTCGATATGCGCCGCCCGGCATCGGCGGTGCAGTCATGAGCGATTTTCTCTATCTCGACTATAACGCCACGACGCCGCTCTCTCCTGCGGCGCGGGCCGCGATGATGGCGGCCTTTGATCTCACCGGCAATCCATCCTCCGTGCATCGCGGCGGTCGGGCGGCGCGTCAGGCCGTCGAACGGGCGCGCGGGGCCATTGCCACCCTGATCGGCCTGCCGGGTGCCGGTGCGGTGATTTTTACGAGCGGTGGCACAGAAGCCAACCATCTCGCCCTGTCTGCGGCGGGATCAGGGCGCGTGTTGGTCGGTGCCCTTGAGCATGAGTCGGTTTTGGCTGCCTGTCCGGGGGCGACCCTGATCCCTGCAACGGGCGATGGGCGCATCGATCTTGCGGCCCTCGAATGCCTGCTCGCCGCCGATCAGCCGGTTCGTTTGGTTTCGGTGATGGCGGCCAACAACGAAACCGGGATCATTCAGCCGATCGCGGACATTGTGGCCCTGGCCCACCGTCATGGGGCGCTCGTCCATTGCGATGCGGCCCAGGCGGTAGGGAAAATGCCGGTGGATATGGCAGCACTCGGCGTCGATTTCATGACCTTCGTCGCCCATAAATTCGGCGGTCCTGCGGGGGTTGGCGTGTTGGCGACCGCTGACGCCCATGCCCCTTGGCCGCAGATGCGCGGCGGCGGTCAGGAACGGGGGTGGCGTGCCGGAACCGAAAATCGCGCCGGGATCATGGGATGTGCGGCCGCCCTTGCCGAGGCGGTGGCCGATCTCGACGCCTATGCCGGGCTTGCCGCCCTGCGCGGCGATCTTGAGGCGGCGGTGGTGATGGCGGTGCCGAGGGTGCGGGTGATAGGTCAGGGGGTGGCGCGGGTCGCCAATACCAGTTGTCTTGCCTTGCCGGGGGTTGAGGCGGCCCTTCAAGTGATGGCCTTCGACCTCGCCGGGATCGGGGTGAGTGCGGGATCGGCCTGTTCGTCCGGCACGGTGCGGCCGTCCCACGTTCTGGCCGCTTGCGGCTATGGACCGGATGTGGCGGGATCGGCCATTCGGATCAGTGTCGGCCTTGCGACCCTGCGCACGGTCGGGGCCGAGGCGGTCGTCCGGCGCGTCGTCGCGGTCTATCGGGATTTGGATGCCAGAACCCGTGCCCCCAGAACCCATGCCCCCGGAACCCATGCCTATGGGGCGGTGTGATTTTTCTTGGTGAGAAGGACGTGAAGGATGCGCATGCCCCCGTTAGGTCGAAACCGGCGCGAACCGTCACCCGATGCGGTTTATTTGGATTATCAGGCGACGACCCCGGTCGATCCCCGGGTCTTGGCGTGTATGCTGCCGTTTTTCAGCGAACGGTTCGGCAATCCCCATTCGACCGCCCATGCGTTCGGTCACGATGCCGCCGATGCGGTCGAACAGGCGCGCGGCGAGATCGCCCAGGTGATCGGGGCCGAGGCCCGCGAGATCGTCTTTACCTCGGGGGCCACGGAATCGAACAATCTGGCGATCAAGGGGGCCGTGCGCCACCTGAAAGAACGCCGCGACCATGTGGTAACGGTGGCGAGCGAGCATAAGTGCGTGTTGGAAAGCGTGCGCGATCTGGAACGCGACGGGTGCCGTGTGACGGTCCTGCCGGTGGAAGCAAGCGGTCTCGTCGATCCCGAGCGCCTGCGGGCCGCCGTCGATGAACGCACGGCCCTGATCTCGGTGATGGCCGCCAACAACGAAATTGGCGTCATTCAGGATCTGGCCCAGATCGGGGCGATCGCCCACAGTGTCGGGGCCTTGTTCCATACCGACGCCGCCCAGGGGTTTGGCAAGGTGCCGATCGACGTGGCCGCCTGTCGGATCGATCTTCTGTCGATTTCCGGGCACAAGATCTATGCGCCGAAAGGCATCGGTGCCCTTTACGTCCGCTACAGGCCGCGGGTCCGTCTCTACCCCTTGTTCAGCGGCGGCGGTCAGGAACGGGGCCTGCGTTCCGGCACGCTTGCCCCAGCACTCTGCGTGGCGTTGGGCGAGGCGGCCCGGCTTTACGGGCTCGAAGGGGCGGACGAACGAGAGCGTTTGAAGGAACTGTCCCAGCATTTTCTAACCCTGCTGCGCCAAGCCATCGGCCCGGTCGCAGTGAATGGCGATCTGGGTCGGCGCCTTGCGGGCAATCTCAACCTGTCGATCGCGGGGGTGCCTGCGTTGCGCTTGATCGAAGCCCTGCCCGATATCGCGCTGTCGGCCGGTTCGGCCTGCACCTCTGCCGAGGTCGAACCCTCTTATGTCCTGCGGGCCTTGGGTCTGCCGTTCGAGCAGGCGGTGAGTTCTCTGCGCGTCGGGTTCGGGCGCTTTACCACCCGCGAACAGGTGGAACGGGCGGCCCGGCGCATGGCGGAGGCGGTGACGGAAATCCGCAAGGGGGCCTTGTCATAACGTCCGCTTCGCGCCATCTTGTTTGGAAAGCGTTTAAACAAGTGTTTTTTTACGATCCGTCCTGCGGCATGATGCAGCATTGGCGGTGCGTGAAGCGGAGTGAGTGTCCATGGCGCGATTTCAGGCGTTGACGGTGACGGATGCGGCGGCCCAACGGGTGAAAGACCTGATGGCGGCGCGCGACAAGCCCGCCTTCGGCATTCGGGTCGGGGTGCGGGCGCGCGGGTGTTCCGGGATGAGCTATACGATCGAATATGCCGAGGCTGCCGGTAAACATGACGAAGTGGTCGAAGAAAAAGGGGTGACGATTCTGATCGACCCCAAGGCCAGCATGTTTTTGATCGGGACGGAAATGGATTATGTGGAAGACAAGCTGCAATCAGGCTTTACCTTCCGCAATCCCAATGAAAAGGGCCGGTGCGGCTGCGGCGAATCGTTTCATGTCTGATCGCGAACGGGGGATGCCGGCCGATCCTCCCTTGACCCTCATACAGATCGAAGAACCGCGCGAGGCTGCCCCCGAATTTACCGATCCGGGTCTCGTCATGGCGTTGGAGCTGACGGATGCGGGGCTTGGCGTCGCGGTTGCGGTCGGCGGCAATGCCGCCACCGTGGCAACGGTGCCGCCCAGTGCAGAAAGGATCGATGGGGCGGATGGACGTGCTGCCCCGATGGGTGACATGATGCGCGATGCCCGGCGGATCACGATGCAGCGCACGCAGCGCCTGGTCGTGCGGGCCGTGTGCGTCGTGGCCCCCGGTCTCGGCCTTGCCGGACGACAGGATTTGCTGCGGGCTGCGGATGCGGCCGGACTCGATCTTTTGGCCTGCATCGAGCGGCCCGTCGCCCTGGCGCACGGCATCGATCTTGCCCGGTTCGGCGCGGGTGTTTATCTGCTGGTCGATGCCCATCATGTCGCGGCCCTTGCGGTTCGGGGCGGGCAGATCAGGCTCGCAGCCTTCGGCGACCGGTATGACGCGGTGCGCGCCGAGGCCCCGTCGCCGGTGCGGGGGGTCGTTCTGGTCGGGGATGCGGCAGCACCCGACCCGGACTTGCCGGTTTTGGACCGGGTGACGCAGGGGGATGCCGCCCTGTTGGGGGCCGCCCTGTTGGGGGAGGATCTCGGCTGACCTGTCGGGAATTGCGGTCGGTCGGTGTGAAATTTACTGGACGCGGACCGCAGAAGTGCGGGATAGACCGAGAGAGCGGCGGCAGCACCCGGACGGGTGGCCGCCATACATTTTGCCAAGAGAGTTTGTTACCATGCCGAAAATGGTCTTTATCGACCCGAAATCGGGCAAGCGCCACGAGGTCGATGCCCCCGTTGGCCTCAGCGTCCTTGAAATCGCCCACAAGCACGGGGTCGATCTCGAAGGGGCCTGCGAAGGCTCGCTCGCCTGTTCGACCTGCCACGTCATCATTGCCCCGGAATGGTATGATCGTCTGAAGGCGGCCGGCGAGGACGAGGAAGACATGCTCGATCTCGCCTTCGGTCTCACCAAAACCTCGCGACTTGGCTGTCAGATCACGATGAAGGCGGAATTGGACGGTTTGACCGTGACCTTGCCGAGCGGGTCGCGCAACGCCGGGAAGTAACCGATGCCGGAACCCGATCGGGGGGCGATTTCTGCGCTTGGCGATGACGGCCCCGGCTTCGGTTGGGGTCGACGGCCTGTCGTTTCCCGATTGTCCTTGAGGGTCGATCCTTGTCTCTGTCTTTGTCTCTGTCGTTGAATTCCCTTGGTCTGCCCCGCGCCCCCGCCGACACGCGGGTGGTGGTCGGCATGTCGGGCGGCGTCGATTCGTCAGTGGCGGCGGCGATGCTGGTCGAGGCCGGTTATCAGGTGATCGGCATCACCCTGCAACTCTACGATCATGGGGCCGCGATCAAGAAACCGGGGGCCTGCTGCGCCGGTCAGGATATTCGCGATGCGGCGGCGGTCGCGGCACAACTCGGCATTCCCCATTACGTCCTGGATTACGAATCGCGCTTTCGCCAGCAGGTGATCGATGATTTCGCCGATTCCTACGTGCGGGGCGAAACGCCGATCCCGTGCGTGCGCTGCAATCAGACGGTCAAGTTTCGCGATCTGCTGAGGGCGGCGCAGGATTTGGGGGCCGAGGCGTTGGCGACCGGCCATTATGTCCGCCGGATCGACGGTCCTGCGGGGCCGGAACTCCATCGCGGGGCCGATCCGGCCCGGGATCAAAGTTATTTTCTGTTTGCGACCACCCGCGAACAATTGGCGTTCCTGCGCTTTCCCTTGGGCGACATGCCGAAACAGGAAACCCGCGCGATCGCTGGACGGCTTGGCCTTGGGGTCGCGCAAAAGCCCGATAGTCAGGATATTTGTTTCGTTCCGGCCGGGCGCTACGACGCGCTGGTCGCGAAATTGCGCCCCGAGGCGATCGTGCCCGGCGATATCGTCGATCTGGCAGGCAATCCCTTGGCCCGTCACGAGGGCATCATCCATTATACGGTGGGTCAGCGTCGGGGCCTGAACCTGTCGGGTTTCGAGGAACCGCTCTTCGTGATCCGCCTCGATCCGGCACGGGCCGAAGTCGTGGTCGGGCCGCGCAGTGCCCTTGCCCAAAGCGACGTGGTGTTGGGAGAGGTCAATTGGCTCGATCCGGACGCGGCCCAGGCGGTCGATCTGCCGGTGATGGTCAAGCTGCGCTCGGCCCAGCCGCCGGTCGCGGCCCGCCTGACGGCCAAGGGCGATCAGGCCGTCTTGGCCTTGGATGAGCCGGTTTTGAGCGGTGTCGCCCCCGGACAGGCCGGTGTGGTCTATATCGGCGACCGGGTCATCTGCGGCGGGTGGATCAAACGCGCCGAGGCCGGGGCGGGCTAGAAAATCATCTCTTGACAAAGGGGGGATAATTTTAGATAAAGCGCCTCCCTGGGGCGGGATAGCTCAGTTGGTCAGAGCAGGGGAATCATAATCCCAAGGTCGCTGGTTCAAATCCAGTTCCCGCTACCATTTTTGAAGTCGCGACCATTCTTAAAGTCGACGATGTGCCCAGTTTGAGTTGATCCTGGGTTTCAAACCAAATTTCTGATTGTGGGCCTCCCTTACCGCCTGCTTCGACATTGCGCCGAAGCAGGCTTCGTGTTTTTGGGCCCCGTCGTTCCTCGGACCTTATGCGTCATAGGCCAGGATGGAATGGACAGGCACATCCAGGCGATTGCGTCCATTCAAGAACGTCAATTCGATGATGCAGGCGGCCCCGACGACGTCGGCCCCGACATGGCGCGAGAGGGTGATGGCGGCGGCCAGCGTGCCCCCCGTCGCCAAGAGATCGTCGAGAATGACGACCCGTTGACCGGGCGAGACGGCGTCCTTTTGAATCTCGATCGTATCGGTCCCATATTCCAAATCATACTGATAGGGAATGACCGGCCCCGGCAATTTGCCCTTTTTGCGGACCATGGCAAAGCCGCAATTCAGCGACAGGGCAAGTGGGGCCGCGACCAGAAACCCGCGCGATTCGATCCCGATCAGCAAGTCCGGTTTCAACGGGGCGAGGGTATCGGTCAATTGCCGGACCGTCTCGCGCCAGGCATCGGCATGGGCCAACAGCGTGGAAATATCGTAAAACAAGATACCGGGTTTGGGAAAATCCGGCACTGAACGGATATGGTCCTTCAGGTCCATGGGGCGTTTCTACCTCGAAAAACCAGTGCGGGGCACTGGATTGATAAACCAAGTCGGACAATACCCGGTTTGAAGACGGGGGAAAGGGTTTTTTCACGCCGAAGATCCGGCGTGAACCACAGGCGGTCGGGGATGCGTTTTTTAAGAAATATTTTATTAATGATTATCTTATTCTTAAAACAATAAGATATATCCATAAAATATTAACAATAATAAGTTGAACCCCGTTCACGCTTATGTGAAGTTTATGGGGGAAGAGGGTGGCAAGCAGCACAATTTAAGCGGGGTTACTCTCTAAATTTAAGGGGGGACAACAATGTCGGAAAATTGCGACGCGCATCGGTTCCAAGCGAAAAATCACGCTAGCACGGTTCTGGGTGGGGCATCGGCCCTGGTTTTGGCTCTCATGGTCTTGGTCGAGGCGGCCGCAGCCCAGACCGTGCCGAGCCCGGCGGTGCAGCCGAAAGATCCGGGGGTTCGGGC
>DAISJD010000153.1:0-6764 GCA_036821645.1 Aliidongia sp. | reverse complement strand
CCCCCACCAGGACCCCCCCCCCCCCCGCCACTTTCGTGACGTTGGAAAAGGCCAGCACAGTGAGACCCGCCGCCCCGGTCACGGGCTTCACGGCTTCGACCTCACCCGCCGTCAAGGGACCGATCACCAGTTTCGCCCCCTCGCCAACCGCCCGGCGCGCCGCCTCGGCGGCCCCTTCGGGTGTGCCCTTCGTGTCTTTCGGGGCAAGCGCCAGAGAATCGTCGCCCAAATCCTGCAAGGCCAGTTGCGCCGCGTCCAGCATATCGCGGCCAAGGGGGGCCGACGGTCCCGACAGGGGCAGCAACACCGCCACCCCGACCTTGCTCCCCCCCCCATCGACCGGGACGGACGGGGTGGCGGCCGGGGTCGCCCCCACGGTTCCATTGGGGCCGGGGACCGGAGACTCGGTGCTGGGGGCCGGTGGCGGAATCGGCGGCAGGTCGTTTGCCGCCGTAGCGGGTGCGGGGTCGAGCCGCGTCGGCACGGGCGGGACAAACCGCTGATTCTGTGCTAGCGGTGTGACGATCGGGACGGTTTGCGCCGATTTACACCCGGAAATGCTGACAGCCAGGACAAAGAACGATGCCACGGCCGCAACACGATGGGGCAACAGAGAGAACATCAGGTTCCTTCCAGCCGAATGAGGAAAGCACCGAGCCTACCGAGCCCTGGCCCGCAAGTAAACCCACTGATCTAAAACCCGGTCTTTATGTGGTCGCAACCCCCATCGGCCATGCGGGCGACATCACCCTGCATGCGTTGGAAATCCTGAAGGCCGTGCGGGTGATCGCGTGCGAGGATACGCGGGTCAGTGCGAAATTGATGCAGATCCACGGGGTGCGCACGCCCCTTATCGCCTATCACGATCATAATGCCGATCAGATGCGCCCGCGTCTTCTGGCCGACTTGCACGGCGGAGCCGCCATCGCCCTCATTTCCGATGCGGGGACACCCCTTGTTTCCGATCCCGGCTATAAATTGGTGCGCGATGCGATTGCGGCCGGCATCCGGGTCCATGTCGCCCCTGGCCCCTCGGCCCCGATCGCCGCCCTGATCCTGTCCGGCCTGCCGTCGGATCGGTTTTTCTTTGCCGGTTTTCTCGATGCGAAACAGGGCGGACGGCGGCGCGATCTCGCCCTGTTGGCCGCCATTCCTGCAAGCTTGATCTTTTTCGAGGCCGCCCCGCGCCTTGCCCGGTCGCTTGGCGATATGGCGGATCTTTTGGGCGATCGCCCCGCCGCGGTCGCCCGCGAAATCACCAAATTCTACGAAGAGGTCCGCCGGGGCACCTTGGGCGAGCTTGCCCGCCATTACGCGGCTGCGGGTCCGCCCAAGGGGGAAATCGTGGTCGTGGTGGCCCCCCCTTCTGAAGATCAACCGGCGGCGAGCCAGGATATCGATCAGATGCTGCGCGCAGCCTTGGCCCATGGTTCCGTGCGCGATGCCGCCGATCAGGTGGCGGCATCCCTGCGCCAGCCCCGACGCGCGATTTATGCCCGGGCCCTCGCCCTCGCCCAGGCGATCGGTGCGGATGCGGGGAATGCGGGTTCGCACGATAGTCCCGATGCGTGAACGCGACCGCCGGGGCCAGGGCGCCCATCAGAGCGCCCATCAGAGCGCCTATGCCCAAGGCCATCGGGCCGAACACTATGCCGCCTGGTATCTGCGCCTCAAGGGTTATGGGATTCTGGCGCGGCGCTGGCGCAGCCCCTCGGGGGAAATCGATCTCGTCGTCCGGCGCGGGCGGTGCCTTGCCTTCGTCGAGGTCAAATATCGCCCGACCCTGAGTGACGCCGCCTTTGCCCTCACCCCCGCCCAACAAACCCGCATTGCCCGCACCGCACGGGATTACATGGCCGCCCATCCGGCATCGGCCGCCCTTCAGCCCCGGTTCGACCTCGTCATGCTGGCCCCCGGCCATTGGCCGCGCCACTGGCGCAATGCCTGGCTTTGCGATAGGTTTTGATCCGAACCTTGGGGGACCGTACCTTGAGGAGAGGAAAAGGGTAAAAAACCGAATGATCGACGCATCCTGTCATTGCGGGGCCATCACAATCCGCCTGGCTGCCGCCCCCGAAACGGTGACGCAATGCACCTGTTCCATCTGTCGGCGCTATGGCGTGCTATGGGCCTATTACCCGCCGGATCAGGTTGTTTTCCAGCCGACGACCCCTGTGACGGACACCTATCAATGGGGCGATCGGTCGATCACGTTTCACCGCTGTGCTGCGTGCGGCTGCGTTACCCATTGGGCCCCCGTCGACCCCACGCTGAACCGCATGGGGGTGAATGCCCGGCTGATGCCCCTCGACCTTTTGACGCGGACCCGCATCCGCCATTTCGACGGGGCCGTCACGGAACGCTATCTCGACGAATAAGCGACACTGGACAGAACGCCCTCCATGGGGCAGGATCGGGCGATGATGATCAGCCTCAGCATGCTTCGACAATCCGGTGCCGCAATCCGCCGGAACCTCACGCGCGCCACCCTCATCCTTGGGCTTGGCCTCACGCTTGGCGGATGTTTTTCCGGCATCACGCAGCAACGGGGTGTCCCCGGCACCTTGCTCGATTCCACTCTCAGCCAAGAAATCAGGGGGGCCTGGGTCGCCGAAGATCCGCTCATCACCTCTTACGTCACCCTCGATGTGTTTCAGGCCCGCGCCCTTTTGACCGGCTCCGTGCCGGACGAACGGCTGCGCGATGCGGCGGTCGCCACCGCCTTTCGGATCGACGGGGTGGCGGAAGTCTTGAATGAAATCGAGGTTTCGCCCTCGGCCTCGATCGGACGGGCAGCGCGGGATTCCGTAACGCTGGCCAATTTGCGCTCCGATCTGCTGCTCGACAATGCCGTCAATTCGCAAAATTACGTGCTGCAGGCCTCGAACGGCGTCATCTATATCCTGGGGGCCGCCCTCAGTCAGGGGGAAGTGGATCGGGTGCTGTTTCACGCCCGGACCTTGTCGAACGTGCGCAAGGTCGTGAATTATATCCGCCTGCAATCCGCCACCGATCCGGGCCCGGTCAAAACCGCGCCAACGACGGCGCCAATAGGTGCGCCTGCGGCTGAAACATCCGGCAAACCATCCCCCCTCGGCCCTCGCCCGCTCGCCCGCCCGGTCCAACCGGCACCCGGTCCGACTGGGGGCCCCAATCCCGATGACGATATCGTGCGCGATCCCGGCTCCCGGTCTCTTGCCCCCCTGCCGGTGCAGACCGTGCCGTTGAAATAGGCAACGGACGCATCGATATGCGGCCCGCTATCGCCGCCCTCGTCCTTTCCCCGCGCGATCCGATGGATCGTCTCGCCGCGTACGCGCGATTGGGCGATGCCCCCCTGCCCCTTTTGGCGGCGGGCCTTGCCTTTGCCGAACTGGATCGTCCCGCCATCCCGCTTGACGAGGCGCTCACCGTCATCGCCCAGATGGAACGCGCCCTTGCCATGGTCGCGACACCGGATATGCCGCTCGACCAACGGATCCGCGCACTGCGCCGGGTTCTGGGACAGGAACAGGGGTTCAGGGGCGATCGGGAAACCTATGACGATCCGGCCAATGCCGATCTCTATCAGGTGATTATCCGCCGTAAGGGCCTGCCGGTTGCCCTGGGCATCCTGTCGATCCATCTCGCCCGCGCGGTCGGCTGGCAGGCCGTGGGCCTGAATTTCCCCGGTCATTTCCTCATCCGCCTCGACGCGGAGGGACGGCGCGCGATCATCGATCCGTTCAACGATTGGGACGCGAAGGATGCGGCGGGCCTGCGCCGTCTGTTGGGCCCTGGGGCCAGCCTGCGGCCCGACCATTATACCGAACTCTCAGACCGGGATATAGTGTTGCGGCTTGAAAATAACCTCAAACTGCGTCGCCAACGGGCGGGCGACATTGCCGGGGCCTTGGCGGTGATCGAGCGGATGGTGGTTTTAGCTCCAGATCACGGGGTTCTGCTGGGCGAATCAGGGATGATGCTGCTGCATCTCGGTCATGCGGACGCGGCACTGGCCCGGTTCCAACAGGCCCTTGCGGTGACACGGTCGGATCAGCAACGCCAACTCTTGGGCACCCTGATCCGACGCCTCACCGACGGCAAGGGTTAAACCGCCCCGAAATAGATATCGACGCTTTTGAACCGGTCGTCGGCGGGGTCCAAAAACAACAGATCCGCCTCTTGAATATCGAACAAGCACCCGTGCAGCGCCAAGGTGCCGGCGGCAACCCGTTCGGCGATCCAGGGAAACGTCCGCAGATTGCGTAGCGAGAGGCGAATCACTTCTTCTTCGGCGGCATGGTGATGGTGGGGATGGCTCTGATCGGCGTGGAGATTTTCGCGCACGCTGGCCGCAATCGCCATCCAATTGGCGATAAAATCGCTCTTCGCCCCCGGATCGGACGGCGCACCGCCCGCCATCAGGGCCTGCACCCCGCCGCAGGCGGTATGGCCCATGACCACGAGATGGGGGATCGCCAAGCCCTTGACCCCAAATTCGAGGGCGGCACTGGTGCCGTGATAATCGTCGGTCGGGGCGTAGGGCGGCACCAAATTCGCCACGTTGCGCACGATGAACAAATCGCCGGGCCCCGCCTTGAAAATCAATTGCGGATCGACCCTGCTGTCGCAGCAAGACACGACGAGCGCGCGCGGGCGTTGCCCTTCCTGCGCCAAGGTGCGGTATTGATCCTGCAACCGGGGAAAATCTTGGCCGCGAAATTCCCGAAATCCCGCAATCAATGCCTCCAAAGCCCCGATCTCCCTGCTGGTCGCCCCACGATGAACGGGGGGTTTTTAGCATGGTCCGGGGGTGCCGTATAGGGCCTCTTGCAGTGCGGGATGGACAGGATTCCGGTTTCTGCGCCAGGGCGACAGCCCGCCACCGTCCGGACCGGACGATGGCGGGGTCAATATCTCTCGCTTTCTACAGCACTTATCCGGCGATGCCCGCCGTCGAGACCGGGGGGAAGTCGATCGCGGTTTGGGCGACATTGTTGAGATAGTTGGTCAGGATATTGAGCCCGACATGGGCCACGATTTCGACGATCGCCGCATCCGCGTACCCGGCCGCGCGCAAGCGGGCCAGATCGTCATCGCCGACATGGCCGCGCCGGGCGACGACGGTACGGGCAAACGCAAGGGCCGCCGCCGCCTTGGCGTCGGTCGCCTTGCCGGTGAGATTGAGCGCCAGTTCCGCCGGGGCAAGCCCCGTGCCCTTGCCGATCAACGTATGGGCCGAGGCGCAATAATCGCAGCCATTGACCCCGGCCACGGTCAAGGCCAATTGTTCGCGCAAGGTCGCGGGCAGGACACCGGCACTCAAGGCCTCGCTCTCAGCCAGATAGGCGTTGAGGGCGGCGGGGGAATGGGCCAAGACCTTGAACAGGTTCGGCACGGCGCCGATTTTGGCCTTGACCGCCGCCAAGGTTGCTTGGGTTTCGGGGGACGTGGCGTCGACGGCAACGGGGGCGATACGGGACATGGTAAGTTCCTTCGGTCTGGAAAGCGATGGGAAACAGATCTGTTTCCTTGACCCGATAGAAACAGATCTGTTTCCTTCTGTCAATCGAAAAAAACGCCCTTCCCGCCCGCTATTTTGCCCCTGGTGCACAGGCACGTCCTTGCGGCAGGATCACATGCGCGGATCGCACTCAAAAACAGGGGGGGATTAAGATGGGCGAGACACCGTCGCGGCGCGATCATCTGGTCGATATCGCCCTCGGTCTGTTTTTACAGCATGGGTTTCACGCGACCGGGGTCGATACGATCATCAAGGAGGCGGGCGTTTCCAAAAAAACCCTCTATCACCATTTCCGCACGAAAGAAGCCCTGATCGTCGCCTGTCTCGACCGATATAACGGCACGTTTCTGGCCGATTTTACCCGCATGATCGAAACCCGCGCCGACAGCCCGCGCGCCAAACTCCTCGCGATTTTCGATGTCGCCCATGATTGGTTTCGCGATAGCGCCTTTTACGGCTGCCTTTTCATCAAGGCGATCGGGGAATATCCCGACGACGAACCGGCGATCAGGGCCGCCTGCATCGCGTTCAAGGGCCTGATCCGCACCTATATCGCCGATCTCTGTCGGCAATTGCCGCCGCCGACGGATGGGGCGGCGCAGCCGGTCTTGGCGCATCAAATCGCCTTGCTGCTCGAAGGGGCGATCGTGACGGCCCAGGTCTCGCAAGATCCGGGGGCCGCCCTGACCGCCCGCTCGATCGCAGCCACCCTCATCCCGGCGGATCGGGCTTAGGCTTTCTTCAAAAATTCCGTGCGCAGCACGAGGCCCTTGATCTTTTCCGCCCGGCATTCGATTTCCGCCGGATTGTCGGTCAGATGAATCCCCTTGATCAGGGTACCGCGCTTCAACGTCGTCGACGTGCCCTTGACCTTCAGGTCCTTGATCACTTGCACCGAATCGCCCTGCTTCAGGACAGTCCCATTGCAATCGCGCACGATGATCGCATCCTCATCGTCATTGTCATCCCATTCGGCCATCGGCTCCATCCTTCTCTCTTACAAAAGATCCAGGGTCTTTATAAGAGCGGCCATCCAAAAGATAGCGGCGTCTCGTCTCACCAACTGATCACGATCCGGCCGTTGCCGCCGGGCGTGCTGGTTTCCGCGACCTTCGCCGCCTCGCCCGCCTGACCGGGGGCCCCGCCTTCTGCCGTGTGCTCACCCAATTCCGGGTCGAGATTATGGGCGGGCAGGCGTCCGTCGCCGCTATCGGCGGTCCAGCCTTTGGGTACGGGGGACGAACCGCCCGCCCCGCCC